>CAZYEF010000008.1:0-31236 GCA_964646375.1 uncultured Nitrospiraceae bacterium
AGATAACCAACAATAGGAAATCAGCAGCGGAAGGAGCCACCATGTACGAATACTCGAAAATAGAGAACCTGCAAAAGTGCGAGGAACATTACGACAGGATGGTAGCGTATGCTGAGAGTCAGCCAGCTACAGATATTCCCGACCCCGAAGAAATGGGATTTGATATTGGAGAGGCATGGTTTATCGATGATTGCGCTTGTTGTCAGGCGTATTATGCCAAGTGTGATATAGCTCAACATTACTGTTTTCTGTGTCCACTTTTTGTATCAGATGCATGCTGTGCTGGTCTGTGGGATAAACTGGCAGATTCTACTACATGGTCTTCATTTGCCGAAAACGCAAAACTCGTGCGTGAGTACATCACTACAATCAAAGTAGCTCTATTGATGGCGACGTAGGGAGGGGAATAGATGAAATACATTTTTATCATTATATCACTAGCATTATTTGCTTGCTCACAAGAGATGACCAGATCAGATGTAATATCTGCTGTTAATGAATGTAAAGAAAAAGGGCTTTATCCAAACATAGTTAGAGATGGAATGAATTACACAATTAAACGTGTTGAGTGCCTTCCAGAGCATAAAGAAACTGCCGGAGAGAAAGTATGCCGTGAAAAAGGAATGTTACCCATATATTCTTCATGGAATGGAAAAGTTAAGGATTGCAAGAAGGTTGAATAGCTATGATCACCCCTTCCCTACTCCGTACCTGGGAGATAAGAAAGGAAAAAACATGCCGACTGGATATACAGCGATATTAATGGAAAAGGGACAGACATTTCAGGAATTTATTATGGGGTGTGCCCGTGCTTTTGGCGCTCTCATTGAGATGCGCGATAGCCCAAACGATGCGCCGATACCGGACAAGTTTGAACCGTCCGATTACCACGCGAAACGGATCATTGAGTTACGCGAAAAACTGGCAAAGTTCAAGTTGATGACGGACGCGGAAAAAGAATCCTTTGGTTAGGCCGAGAAAGACGCGAATATAAAACGCATCGAGCAGTGGCTTGAAAATGGCCGAGCGCAGAATAAACGTCTTGATGATATGGCCGCTCAGGTTAAGGCGTGGAACCCTCCGACCGACGATCATCGAGAGCTGAAAAATTTTATGTCACAGCAAATTAACATCAGCAAAATCGACCTGGGATATATTCAAAACTTTTTGGCCGAGGCCACCGAGAAACCGGCGACGGCATACTATGTGGCTGCGGTATCGGAAGCTGCACAAAGCATAAAATACAACACGGAAGAGAACGCAAAGGAAATAGAGCGCGCCAATGGTCGAACAGAATGGGTGCGGCAGTTGAGGGCGAGTATTTAACGCCCGGATGACGGGCGCTGATCTTGCGACCCGTCGATACGATGGTTAAATCAAATTGGGAGGAATAAAATGCCAAGATTCGGGAAACGAAATAAAATTGCCAAAGAAAAATCATCACCGAAGACTAACAATTATCCTGATTCATTTCTAATACGCATGTTCCATCCAATTAAGTTTGTCAAATGGTGGCGTATGAAACACCGCATTTTGAAGCAAGACAAGAACAATCAGTATGAGTATGTGACATTCGGCTATTACGTTAAGCAGATTTAACGTGGAATTGACCCGCCTTGTGCGGTAGGGGTGACGTCAATTTTTTGTGGTAAATGATTATAATCACTTTCCTATGCATTTTGAATGAAAGGACTTATTCATTTTGTCTGATCAAATTTTTTCCGACATAAAATCCCGCCTTCCGCTCCTGGACGTCATCTCCCGTGAGTGCCCCGGCATTATTCTAAAAGGCCAGCATCTTTCCGAATGCCCTTTCTGTGGCCATCACGGTTGCTGCTCGATCGACAAGGACAAACTCCTCTTTAAATGCCACTCATGCGGCGAGGGTGGTGACATCTTTGTTTTCCTCGAGAAGAAGCGAAGCATAGAGCGCGGAGAGTCGCTAAAGGTCTTAGCCGGGTGGGCAGGGGTGGAGCTGCCGGCGATTGAGGATGTGAAGCCGAAAAAAGAAAAGCGCGAAAGCAAACAGGAGAAGATCTTTCGCCTGGCGCTCGAGCATTATGAGGCGGCCATGGCCGCGGAAGGATCCGCAGGCCAGGCATGGTTTGTTAAGACCCGGGGCCATGCGCCGGCGACTCTCAAAAAGATGAGTGCAGGCCTGGCAACCGGGACGCTGATTACCTTCCTGAAGGAGCATGGGTTTGACCTGGAGGAAATAATCGATGCTGGTTTGGCGGATGACAAGAAGGACGGCAAGCCAGTAGAGCCATATGATTACTTCCGTAAAGGCTGGGCAATATTCCCGGTGATCGACAGTGACGGCCGGATACTGACGTTTAAGAGCAAGGACCCACAGAAGAAGGCGCCGGGGATCCCGCTGCGGGGTGAAAAGACCTGGTTACTGAATCATGCCGCCCTGGGAAGCTCTGACCTATTCATCGTGGAGGGCGAGAACGATATCGCCTCTTTGATGGACTCCGGATATGACAATGTGGTCGGTACCGGCGGTGGACCCGGGAAGGATCAGGTGCGCATGATCAGGAACTTCCAGGCGAACAAAACCGTGTATCTATGGTTTGACAAGGATCCGGACAAAGACCCGATGAAAAACGAGGGCGGTGTCCACCATACGCGGTACATCTATAAGGCCCTTGCTCAGGACAGTGTGGTCGTTAAGGTGATAGATCATCCGGGCAAGGCAAAAGACCCGGACGATTTTATTCAGGGGCTCTTTAGAGAGGGGAAATCGATTGCTGAGGTGCGGAGAGTTGTCCGCGATCTTTTGAACGCATCCATGACGCCCCTGGGATGGGAGCTGGATCAGCTGCGCCTGATACCGGATTCCATTCGACGGCTGGAGGCCTTCAAGGAACGAAAGCTGCCGCAGGAAATTAGCCGGATGCTCTCCCGAGCTGACCAGGAGGCATATGTAAAGATGGCGGCGGAGGCCATGGAGATATCCATGAAGGCCGTCCAGGACTTGGTGGACGCTGCCGGTGACCTGATGCAGAAAATGAAAGACGCTTTTAAGGAGCTGAAGACCGCGG
The DNA here is from genome assembly GCA_964646375.1 of uncultured Nitrospiraceae bacterium. Taxonomy (GTDB): domain Bacteria; phylum Nitrospirota; class UBA9217; order UBA9217; family UBA9217; genus JBAZLV01. The sequence goes on from CAZYEF010000008.1 coordinate 3,048, forward strand.
ACCCGATAAAAGTAGCGGAGTTCATCTATCGAGAGATGTCGAACGGAGGCGGGGGAAGATTTTTTAAGACTCCGGACAAGCGTTTCTGGCTGCACCACGGCCGCCAGACGTTCGAGATTGCGAACAACCCGGATTTTGCCTCGCTTATGCAGCGCACGATGCACCTGGTGCCCGTGGAGAAGCCTGGGAGCACCGTACTGCACTGTCTCCAAAACTTTTGCAACATGAACGGTGAATACGTGGAGATGATGTCCTGGCTATGGACCGACCGGGAGAAGGACACGATTTTTATCAATATGTCCAGCCCGCACAACAAGATCCTCCGCCTGGTACCGGGGCACGATCCGGCGCTGGTCGACAATGGTACAAACGAGCAGTCCGTGCTCCTATCAACCAGCCCCCAGATCCGTCAATTTGAATATCAGCAAACCGCAAGCGAAGCCGAAGGCTTTTCCGCGCTAAAAGAGCTCTTAATGGACACAGTGCCGGCGGAGATCCCGCAAAGGTACTTCCTGATCTGTTGGCTTTTGTCTATATTCGTGATGAATTACCAGACGGACCGGGGTCTCTTGCAGATCATCGGGTCATCACAGACGGGAAAGTCGAAGGTGGCTGAGCGCATGAGCCAGCTGATATTCGGTGAGTCGTTCGTGGGCAAGGGGACCGGAGCAGCCGAGACGCGCGTGGCTGTTAGCAACCCGATGGTTATCCTGGACAACGTGGAAAACCGAAACCTGGTACAAGGGACGGTTGACTTCCTGCTATTTATTGCGAACAGCGCGAACAAGCCGAAGGCAAAATCAGGTTCCGACACGGATGTACTCTTTCAGAAGTTGAACACGATGGCGGTGATTACATCTATCGAGCCGTTCCCTGGCCGATTGCCGGAGCTCCTGAACAGGACGTTTGCACTCATGCTCGAGGGAGTATACCGGCAGCATGGGTATATGCATGATGAGTGCATGCGCCAGATCACGAAACAGCGCAATCTGATCCTGTCGTCGGTGTTTAAGATGATCGCAAAGGATGTATTGCCGAGGCTGGAAGAGCGGAAGGACTGGTCAAAACATCTCCAATTGGAGTTTCCCGGCCACAACAAGGAGCGGAATAACGAACATATATGCACCATGATGCTGATCCTCGAGGGAGTGCTGAAATATATCCCAAAGTCGAAGGACAAGGACAAGCCGATCAAGACCCAGGCGAAAGAGATATTGCACGCCTGGATATCCTGCCAGGAGGAGCATGCCAAGGAAACGTCGTCGACGTCGAATGCGCTGCTTATGTTCATGGACGGCCTGGCGCACGAGATCATGGTAAAGATGCGGGGCAAGGCGGATATCCCATGGCAGGAGCATACTGAGTTCCCGGGCGTAAAGGTGAAGGTGTACGACGATCCGGAGTATAGGCAGGAGTTTTTTTTGACGTACGCGATCGAAGAGGACAGCCTGGAGGATGATGAGTTTAAGGAGATGTACTCACGCCTGGAATTTATCCTGCCATCTCCAAGGCTGTATGAGATCATCAGCATGTACTACCGCAATCAGAATGAGCGCAACAAGTTTGAGACGGCCACGGCGCTGCAGTATAGGCTTCGGAACGATAAACAGGTGATGGAGGCGAATGGCTGGGAGTATGTGACCCGGGAGTCCCTTGCGAACAGATATAATCCTGGGGAGCGGGCGAAGCCCGCTGATGATGCGCGCTCGAATTCTCAATACAAGAAAATCGGAGGTCACTGGCATTGGAGATTCAGTAAGCGCGTGAGGCCAGTGAAGTGAATAATTTCAATCACATATATTTTTTTACCATGAGGAGTCAATTTAAAGTGAGGGCATTTTTTGAAAGTATCTTCCCATCTTCCCCTAAATTCTATAATTATTTTTATTTTCAATATGTTAAGTAATTAAAAGTTAGGGGAACATGCAGGGGAAGATGGGGGGAAGATACTGGAACATATGGGGAAGATGTATTGTTTTGTTTTTTATCTTCCCCTAGTATTAAGTATTTGAAATTTAAATAAAAAAAGTATTTAAGGGAAGATGGGAAGATGGGAAGATGAAAAATGCTCTATATAAATTGAAGGAATATATAAATGCTGATAGATGAATACACAAAATGGCTTCGCAGAAATCAGGCCGCAGAAAAGACCGTCAATAATTACATGCATAAGGTGATTATTTTTATAGAATGGATCGAGTCAATGCGGTCCAGCGTGCCGGAGGTTACTCCGGATATTGTATTGCAGTTTCATAATCATTTATTGACCGATAGAAAGCAGAAGGCATCAACCAGAACATCATACCTGAATGCCCTGAGAAGCTACGGAGAATTCCTCATAATTCAGAAAATATTCGTGAAAAATCCATTTCGAGATGTTGCGCTGCCGAAGATACATAAAGGACCGCCAGATCAGATGAATGAGGAAGAGATCGCGCGATTAATGAATGCTGCGTTCGAAAAGAAAAACGAGAAAGGAATGCGTGACCTGGCGATTGTGGCGGTGCTTACCGGTACGGCATGCCGAGTAAGTGCTCTGACGGCAATGCGGATACAGGACTTCAGACCGACAGATATAACAATTCCGGAGAAATGTCAGCATTGCGGGCAGGGTATTGTATCAGGGCCCAGAGCCGGCAGGGGTAAAAAGGTGAAGGTGACCATGGTCAGGCTGCGAGAAAAAGGTGGAAAAGAATGGGATGTTATTGTACCAGAGAAGGCAACGTTTTTTCTAAGTCAGTATTTAAACAACAGGAAAATTGGGGTTGATACTGATATTGTATTCCCTGCAAAACGACGGCAGCAGATAAAGCCCATAAGCAGACATGGAGTTCTGTATGCTATAAAGCGCCTGGCCGAGAAGGCAGGGATAACCAGGAAGATATCGCCTCATTCATTCAGACATGTGGCCATTACGTGGTGGCTGGATATCGGGATAGATCCTGATGTTGTGCGCCAATGGGTAGGACATAGCGCATTGAGTCAGACGATGGAATATAGGAATAAGTCCATCAGATCATTTGTATGGTCAGGCATCGGGACAGACCGAAATCTATTAGAACATGTGAAGACTCCGATGGATGTTCTATTTAACAAAGAGCGTTCATTATAATGTTTGCGTATTCTGGGGTTTAGTTAGTAATTCAATTTTGTATTTCTCTAATTTATTCATGTGTTCGTATATGCAAAAAGTTAAAAAAATAATTGAACCCTTGACCGAATTCTATAATGCGTTAATTAATCAATTGTTTTCAGGTGTACAGATAGGAACGGTTATGTATTTAATGAGAATTGCAATAGGTACCCCCGTTTCACCGTGGGGGTGGGTTGATTTGGAGATTGGGTCTGTTTATGTTTGATTATGAACTCTGAGTGGTAAGGGGGGGCCATGTTACTCGATGACGAAAGAATAGATACCTGGGAGGAGGTAGAGGAGTTTATCATTCGCGAGGCCCAAAAGAAGTTCGCGGCCGATATGATGGATGTTGAACTCGCGCGGCTTCGAGCGCATGAATTTGCCGCGACGATCGTTAAGGGTATTTGTTCGATGCTCGGAGGCCAGGAAGTATATGTTCCAAAGATGGCGCGACACCACCGTGAAGAACGCGATACGCAAATACGCATGAACTTTAAAGGAAACTGCCGAGAGTCTGCGCGCGAGTCTGGTTTGTCGTCGCGGCACATCAGAAACATTCTAGCTTTAAAAAAGTGATCATGATAAAATAGAAATATTCTGGAGGTGTAAATGATAAACATAAAAATACCGAACATCATTGTCCGAATTTTTGGTCGCAAGGCATCAACAAAGACATCAAAAGGCAAAATCATAAATGATACGTATCTCGTTACCACGGGACATGTTAGCCGTGGGGATATTGTGGTTATTGACCGCGGACGTAAACAATCAGCCTCTTTAAAAAGGTGAAATTTTCCCCCTGATAATTTCCTCGACATTTCGATACAGTCAAGCCATCAGCTGAAATAGTTTGATGGCTTTTTTGTTTTTATTCGACTGTGCGAGGTGTGATGACGGAAACACAAAAAGAATTATCAATTTTGAAGCGCTCTCAGTTCATCTGCCCTAAATGCAAGGGCGAGGACGGACAGGGGGCGCTTGTTTTTTTTGCGGCAGTTGAACAAATGCGACAGGAAGAAGACGGCTGCTATGTCGCGGACTGTCCGAACGGGTGCGGGGCATGCGACGAGGTATGGTATATGCGCAACATACGCCTAGCCCAGGGCAAGCAGACCGGACCCACGAGCGATGCTGGAAAGAATAAAGTCCGGATGAACGGATACCGGACCGGATCTTCGTACCTGGCTGGCGCGATCCCTAAGGCGCTTCCTCCTGCCAAACCCGGCAAATACGCAGAGTGCGATGGATGTCACGATCGCGACGAATGCGAACAGGAAGTAAAAGACTCCGAGGGGACCTGTCGGCAGGTAATTTGCCATCGTCAAAGCGAGATTTTTGCCAAGTATCGCGCGGCGCATCTGGCCGGGGATCCGGAAGCGCTGCGACTCGTGGCCGCGGACAACCAGGCGCGCATGCAATTGGTTATGAACCAGTGCTTCAAACTAGTATTTGATGAAGGCGTAATGATAGAGCATGACGTGATCGAATACAATAGAACAACTGGTAAGAGGGAGTGCATTGGGACAGAGAAAAAGATAAACCCTGCCATAAACGAGGCAATAAAAATACTCGAGAAGGCGGGATTCTCTCTTGCTGATTGGACACTGACGCCGAGGAGCAAGGAAGCAAAGGCAGCGCTCGAAGGATATCTAGCCGGCCAGGCTGCGGCCAAAGGCCAGAGCATCGATGAATTCATGAACAAGCACAATGCCGATATGAAGGCATTCCATGATGCCCTCTCACGCGGTAACGCGGCAGTGCAGAACGATGAGACTCTCAAAGAAGCGAACGCGGAAGCACAGGATGGCGGAGCTGGTGCATGACGCGCGCGAATACTCCGGACATACAGGTACGCTCCCGGGCGGAAGAGGAAATCCAGCGCTATCCGGACGATCTTCGCTGGCTCAAGCATGTTTGCAACTTCACCGCGCGGCCGCAGCAGCTCATGTACATGGCGCAGATGGACGAACATCCGTTTATGTCTATCGTCGCGATGCAGCGTACAGGGAAATCCGTGTCTATTCAGGGGAAGAACGTAAAATGGGGAGCTACAAATCAACAGGAGGACATTCGATACTTCGCTCCTGCCGTATATCAAGCAAGAAAAAACCTGAAGGAATCAATCGACCTGATACTGCGTTCTCCGATACTGCTGGCGTATATCGAGACCAGGCTGGGAAGAAGGCAGATATCGGCTACCGGGTTCACGTTTCAGAATGGATCGAACGGAGAAGCCTTCGGACAGGAATCGAACCTGGACGGCGTGAACGCAACGATCATGCACCTGGACGAGTTCGACGACATGGACATGGAAGTTGTCAAGAACCGTATTCTGCCTCGCGGATCAGGAACGAACGCGAACGGAATGCCGACGCGCGTGGTGATAACCGGAACCATCCAGGAAGAGCAGGGAAACTTGTACACCATATCGAAGGACCCCACGTTTTTCAAGCCGCCGATGTTCACGATTTATCACGCGCTCGAAGCAGGACTGATCGACGAGGCGTTTTTCAATCTACTGAAAGAGCAGCTGACCCCGGACGAGTGGCTGCGGATCGCTCTCTGCATGTACAAGGGCGGGCGACAGTTTTTTCCGAACAAAGCGCTTCGAAGGATGCAGGCGCGGGGAACGGAAATGCTGTGCGCGGTGCAAGAGCCGGAGCTCGGGAAGGAATACGAGACCGAAGGGACTGTTTCGTTCGGCCTGGATATGGGTGCGCAGGGAACGCAGGCCACAAGCTCGAAATATTCGCTTACGGTCACGGAACGAGTGGGCCTCTGGAAGCGGTGGATCTACGGCCGCGAATGGCTGCCTACCACGGATCCGAAGGTGATCAAACGGGACATTGTGGAGCTCTGGAGTTATTTCCATCCTATCGGAGGATTCGGGGACGCATTCGATTCGAACCTCATCGCGGACATAAACGACATGCTGTATGCCGAGGGCCTCACGCGGTATTCGAGGCAGCGCGAAGGAACGGAAGAGAACACGCAGGCAAACTGGGACAAATGGCCGCTGCAGCCGATCCGCTTCACGGGATATCAGAAGCATTGGATGTTCAAAACGATCCGGGACGACATTGTGGAAGGACGCTACTTCACGCCCCTTTCGGAGATCGCTGCGGACGACCGGTGGGACCCGTCCAAAGCTGCGCGCTTTACGGATCCAGCAGCTGGAGAAAAGGCGCTCGCAAAGTATATAGTCCAGTGCAAAAACATGCGAGCCGAACGCGCTCCGGCAGGACAGTATTATCTCTACAGCATGATCAAACCGCGTCTGGGTGACGACAATGTGGACAGCGCGGCGATGAGCAATGCCTTCCTAGAAACTGGAAAAGGAAGCGTTAGCGGGCCGCTCGAGCATATCAGCAGCGGTGAGACTATGGCGACAAAAACAGGGGATAACTGGTAACCCATGGCAGACCCAAAAACAACAAAAGAGAAAACAGCAGTGCGCGAAGAGGTCGCGGCGGTATTCAACCCGAACAAGCCGTATTCAAAATGGAACGGTAATGCTTCCTGGCTGCTGGCCTACAATCCGGACGACCTGGTGAAGTCCAAGGGCAAAGGAATAAAGATATACCAGGACATGATCCGTGAACCGTTTGTAAAGGCAGCGCTGCAGCAGAAAAAGACATCGCTTTTGTCCGTGCCCTGGGGAATAAAGCCGGCATCGCAGAACACGGACCATATCGAACAGGCTAAGTTCGCGGCATGGTCCATCAAGCACCTAAAGGGCGGATTCGCGCGCGACATATGGGAAGCGTGCGATGGGCTTAATGTAGGATACTCGCTCCTCGAGAAAGTATATGACATCGTTCCTGCAGGCAAAGAGTGGTCAGGAAATATCTCTCTCATTGCGCTGAAATCTAAGAACCCACTTTATTTCGGGTTCGACACCGATGAGTTCGATAATCTGTTGCCGAACGGGGTTATCCTTACTCAAGCAGCGGACGGAAAAACAAATGTGCCTCTGCGCTCTGATAAGTTCTTTATTTTTTCATACAACAAACTCTATGAGTGCTTTTACGGCCAGAGTGATCTTCGTGCCGCGTATCGTGCATATTGGATCAAAGATACTGCCTGGAAACTCCGAGCGATCTACATGGAGCGATTCAGTGGAAATAGCCTGAAAGGCAAGTATCCACGTTCGAACAATAAGATCCAGCAGGAAGCGAACAAACAGACTCTGCTTGAAATTTTTAGATCGTGGCAGAACGAGACCGGTGTGGCGCTCCCTAATGATATTGAAATAGAGGTTATGCAGATAGCCACGTCTTCCGACTCTGAATACTCCCGTGCTATGGCAGACTGCAACAAAGAAATAGCCATCGGTATCCTGGGTGAAACACTGACGGTCGACGAAGGTAGAAAGACCGGAGCCAGGAACATGGGAGAGATCCACGCGGAGGTCGTTGACCTGCTGGTGATGTATCTGGACATGGTTCTGGCCGCGGACATCAACGAGCAGATCGTGCGTGAACTCGTCGATCTTAACTGGGCGAACGTTGAGTCGTATCCAGAGTTTTACTGGTATCCGCGCGAAGATTACGACCCGGTGCAGTTTGGAGAGGCAGTACAGGCTTGGCAAGCGGCCGGGGCCCAGATCAGTAAATCATGGTTCTATGAACGCACGCGCATGCCAATACCCAGTGGTGACGATGATGTGATGAAGCCCGTAAAACCGGAATCCGCAGCGGCTCCGGTTAACTCCGGACAAGTTCCTCCGGCTATTCCCGCAAAAGCACCAGATTCGGGTGATGATCCGAAGAAAACAGATAAACCAACGGAGAATATGAGCGAAGAACGATCTTCGTCTGAGTCCGGGAAGTATTCTCGTGATCTTTCGAAATTTGAACTCTTCGCAGAGATTCCAAAAGTTGACAATCGGCTCAAGATGCTCGAGGAAAAAGCGATCGCATTGTCGCAATCGGCGTATGACAAGATTTTTAATGAGATTCTGGCCCAAGTCGAAAAAAAGAACGTCCTTGCTTCCACGGATTACTCAGCGGCTGCAAAGATCGCCGTGAACCCGGCGCCGCTCAAGGGCGTTTTTTTCCAGACGATGCTGACCTCTAACATGCTGGGCAGGGCCGACGTTGTCGTTGAAACGCAGAATCAGGGATACAGCTTCGGAAAGATAAAGAAGTTCGCAGAGGCTGACGATTTCTTGACCATGGAAAAACTATTCACTCCGGAAGAGGCTGCAAATTTTTTTGCAGGGAAAGTTCCCATGACCCGGGAAGAGTACGACGCACTTGTTCAGCAGATCATGGACAAGGCATTTTATGTTTCCGGCCTCGAGAAAACAGCAATCGAAAGAGACATGAAAAACCTCATAACCGACGCGCTGAACAACGGTATGAGCCTGGACACATTCAAGTTCAAGCTGCAGGAGCTGCAGGTCAAATATACCAAGCCGGTATATGAGCGTGAGGGAGTAGGCCAGGCTTCGGCTGACGACACGGTGCTCGACTATCACGCCGAGACCGTATTCCGCACGAACATAATGAACGCATACAATGAAGGCAAGTCGGCTATTTATGGAGACCCGGATATTAAGGAATTTTTTCCAGCATACGAATACACCGCCATCATGGACGGCAGGACGACGGATCTCTGCACAGAGCTGGACGGCATGATCCGTCTCGCAGATGACCCAGTATGGGACAAATTCTGGCCGCCGAACCATTTTAACTGCAGGAGCACGGTGGTCAGCATTAATAAATACGATTTCACTCAGGACATGATCACGGAAGTCCCGAACGTGGAGCCCCAGGAGGGATTTGGAAAATGAATAAATTCGCTGAGCTGCAAGATATCGAGGTTTTTGAGGCAGGCACCTATCGCGGGGTAACCTACGATGATGCCAAACTTGATGAGATCGTGAAGAACACGAACGAATTTCTTTCTGAGATAAAACCTGTCGCGGTGATCGGACACGATGAGGAACAAGATCTCCTGAAGCAATCCGGACTGTTTTCTGCAGGATGGATGCTGCCTGTCAAGAAGGTAGGAACAAAAATAGTGGCGTCATTCAAGGACGTTCCACAGGTCTTAGCGGAACTGATTAACAAAGGTGCATTCAAGCGCATCAGCTCAGAGATTTACAACAACTATAACGGAAAGGGCCTTGCCCTTCGCCGTGTAGCAATACTGGGGGGAGATATCCCCGAGGTCAAGACCCTGCAGGACATCGCGGCATTGTATGCCGAGGAGCCGCATGGAGAAACCACATGGCTCGACTTTCATGAAGGAGAGCCAGAGTCAATAAGAAAGGAGAAAGAGATGGAGGCCACGAAATTACAGGAGCAGATTACCACGCTCTCGGAAGCGGTAACAAAACTTCAGGAAGAGGGTAAGGCCAAGGACGAGCGGATTAAGGCGCTGGAATCCGAGAAAGAAGCCGCCATAACGAAGCTGTCTGAAACGCAGAAGGCGCAGAAAAAGACGGAGATACATAATTTTTGTGAAACCCTGAAGCGCGACGGCAAAGTCATTCCGGCCATGCAGGACCTCGGCCTCGAGTCGTTCATGGAATCGCTCGACGACGGATCTATCCGGAAGTTCGCCGAGGACAAGGACGGCAAAAAAGTGGATGAACTGAGCCAGCTCGGATTTATGAAGAAATTCTTGGATAGCTTCGGCAAGATAGTCCATTTCGGCGAAGCCGCGGGATCCGCGAAGGGTGCCGCGACGGGAGATGACAAGAAGGCGAAGCGTGATGCAGCCCTTGCGAAATACAAAGAAGAGCATCCAAACACATCTTCCGCAGCCGCCTGGAAGGCCGTATCGAAGCAAAACCCTGAGCTGTTCGCTCCAGAAGAAGAATAGTCAAAGATTTGAGAAAGGAGAACCATTATGAGTGCAGGACAAACAAGTGGGATTGAAAAATCCTTTAAATGCACGGCAGCCGTTACGGCATTCACGATAGGCAAGTTCGGTTCTGATGATGATACGCTGTCTACGGCAGCAGCAAATTCGGATGAACTCGTTGGCGTTTTTCAGCATGATACCGCGAACGCAGGAGATGAAGTAAGGGTCATGCTGGAAGGCATTTCGAAGATAAAACTCGGAAGCGGTGGAATTACCAGGGGGGCATGGATTACGAGTGATGCTTCCGGTCAGGGTGTTGCTCTTGGTTCGACGGCAGGAACCAATTATGCCGTTATTGGAAAAGCTCTGAAATCTGGATCCGCAGGAGATATTATCCCCATGCTCCTGGTGCAGAGCAGAGCACAAGGATAATTAAAAAGAAGGGAGGAATAAACGATGCCTGAAGCAAGAACGTTACACATTGACAAAACTTTGACCGACTTCAGCCTGAAATACCGCAATGAACAGATGATTTGGCCTGCGGTTTTTCCGGCGATAAAAGTCGAAAAGAGGTCTGATAAATACATGAAATACAACAAGGCCGATTCGTATCGTCTGATTGACGATAAGATCGGACCAAAATCCATGGCGAACGAAGGGGACTGGGGTGTATCAACCGGAAATTATTCCGTGAAAGATCACGCCTTTGCCGACTGGCTTCCGCAGGAAGCGATCGACAATGCAGACAATCCACTCACCCCGGAGATCGACACTGTCGATTTCATCAACATGATGCTCGACATCGCCCAGGAGCGGCGAGTTTCGAGTGCGGTATTTAATTCATCGAACTACGCATCCGCCCAGAAGACAACGCTTTCCGGTACCAGTCAGTGGGGACAAAGCGCGGACGATCCGATCGGAAACCTCATCACGGCGGTAGAATCCTGCTTTATTCGCGCAAACACGCTGGTGATCGGAGCGGACGCGTGGATGATATTGCGGAAGCTCCCCGAGTTGCTGGACGCGGTGAAGGGTAGTACCAGATACCAGGGATCTCCCGGAGGTCTGGTCCAGACCGGCGAGCTCGCAGGCTTGCTCGAACTCGAAAACGTCCTGGTTGGACGCGGCAGATACATTTCCTCGGCTGAAGGCCAGACGGAAACATACGCCAGGCTCTGGGGCAAGCATGCGGTTGCATGCTACGTGGTATCGAATCCCGGGGTGAAGTCCATTACCTTTGGAGCCACGTTCGTGGAGACTCCGCGCCAGATCCAGCGCGATTTTGACATCAAGCGCGGCATCAAGGGAGCGCATTACATCAAGGGCGTATGGAACTCGGACGAGCAGTTTATAGCCGCCGACCTTGGCTACATGATCGAAAACGCTGTTCCGTGATAACGGCAGCAAACACAGAGAGGCGGCAATCGCCGCCTCTCATTTAAATCGGAGGAACAATGGCAAAGTATATTGTGCGGGAAAACGAACATATTTTACACAACGGAAAAGAATATTTCGGCGAAGATTCCATAGAGCTGACGGAAGAGCAGGCCTCGCTGTTGAAAGTTGACAGCCAAGACGGAGTTCAGCAACTGAAAGCGACGGAAGTAATCGCGCTGATAGAGGCGTGCGAGACCAGTGATGCAGTAGATGCACTGATCAAGGATGAGAAGCGGAAGACCGTACTCGATGCCGCAGAAGCAAAGAAGCAGGAGCTGAAAGAAAAGAAGGAAAACGATAAAAATACGTAGAGGACCGGGGCATGGCCTACTGCTCGAAACAAGACATCATAAATTTTGAAATGACGGAATCAGAGCTTATTCAGCTCACAGACGACAAGTCTGTCGGATCTGTTCCGGACGACATGGTAATTGCTGCCATTGCTAAAGCGGATGCTGAGATAGATGGATATTGCCAGTCACGCTACACGGTTCCATTTAATCCGGTTCCTCCGATAGTAAAAGGCTGGTCCGCTACACTGGCGGCTTTTAATCTATACAGAAACCGCCCGAAGTCGTCTACTAGTATTGATAGATACAACAAGGTCATGGCCTGGTTATCCAGGATATCAGAAGGAAAGATGTCCATACCCGGAACAACTGACGAAAGTGATTTACCTGACAGCACTACGGCCGGAACAGTTCAGACTTTTCGACGCTCACAGTATGATGCAGATGGAAACCTTGTAGGAAACCCGGGAACCATGGAGGTATGGTAAATGGAATGTGATCCTACGAGATGCCCGACAGGCCTGGCATATCAGGGACTTGAAAAAAGTCTTTCCAAAATAGAAAAGCAGACTGAGGCAACGCATAAGATTGTCGTTGACCAGGCGGTCATCTTAAGCCAGGTGGCGAATCTGCAAAAAAGCTTTGATGAACACAAGTCTGATAATAAAAAAGATCATGAAGAGATTTTCGATCGGCTGCGAGTAGTTGAAAAAAGCGATGTGAGAAAAATAACCCTTAAAGATGCTCTATGGCACTTCGGCGGGGTTATTGCAGCAATAGGCGGTGTGATTTTATTTATCAAGGCAATCACGGGGCACTAATGGCAATAGTCATGCAGGCAAAAAACATGCGAGAAATAGAAGCAACCATGGCCGGCTTTATGGAGCGCATGAAAAATCCATCCGCTTTTTTAAAATCTGCCGGAGCGCTCATGCTCGAATCAGTACAGCGCAATTTCATTGAAGGCGGGAGGCCGGAACGTTGGAAACCGGTGTCAGATGTTACTTACTATCTCCGCTATAAATACAAAGCTCGATTCAAAACCGCTCTTGATGGAACCCTCAAGAGATTAACAAAAAAATCTGCAGACAATTTTGTATCAGGCGGAGCCGAACCCCTTCGGGATACTGGTGTTCTGATGACATCCATTGCTCCAAAAGAAACGACAAATAACAGCATCAGCATAGGAACAAATCAACCACAGGCGGAATTGCTGCATTCCGGTGGAATAGCAAAGGGGTTTATGCATGGAACGGCTATCGTGCCGGCAAGACCTTTCTTAATCATACAGGATGCAGATAAAGAGAATTTGGGAAAAATACTGAAAGAATTCGTGATGCGAGGAGCACAGTAATTGAAATCTCTTTTATTGAGCATCCAAAACAGGCTTCATGAAACAATATCTTATTTGCCTTATAGAAATAAAGATTTGCGGGCTATTTATATAGTAAGCGATGAAAATGATCTTCCGAATGAGTCTCCGTTTCCCTGCTATGGGTTAAAAGACGGAGACATTACATACGAATATTATGGGGGAAGCAGGGGAGAAACTCTTTTTGTAACGCTTATCGGTTATGCCAGTTATCCGGATCAGGAAATATCTATGATCGGAAAAGGTGACTCCCGGGGAGTTTTTGATCTGATAGAGGATGCAAAAAATGCATTGAATAAATGGATCCCTGAAGGTTTTGCAACGAGTGATCTTTTATCTGAATCAAAAAGCATTCGCTTGATAAAAATGGATCCGAATATGCCTCAAGAACAATGGCCTTTTCTGCAGAAGAAAACTGCAATGTATAAATTCTGGCGCGAAGTTCAGGCGCCATAAGGAGGGAACATGGCACGAATAAAATATGCGGGACCTGTTGATCCGATGAGCATTCCCGGCATAGGACCGGTGGGGAATGATTTTGTTGAATGCCCGGATTCAATCGCCCGGGAGTTCGATGGAGAAAAAGGATTCATAGTTGAGTTTGATCAGGATCCGGGAAAAAGCAATCAGAGTGCACTAAAAAAGGTTATTAGAGGAGGTGAAGAGAAATGAGCGCAACAGGAACAATAGCATGCGGGAGAAATGTTAGGGCGTTCGCGGTAAAAGAAAACGCCATGGGAGTCATTCAGGTTCCGTTGGTTGCGAATATGATTGTTTGCAATGTTGCAGAGCTGAAGGCCCCGAACAATAACTATGAAGAGGATAAGGGGCTGCGAGGATCCAGATCCATCTTCAACAGATATCAGACCACTATCCCGGGGGGGACTTTCAAGCTGCAGCATTATTTGCGTCCGTCAGGATCCGCAGGAGTGGCTCCTGAAGGCAGTGATGTGCTGGAATCGGTATTTGGTGCAAAAACCATAAATTCCGGCGTTGACGTGCGTTACACTCCTGCTTTGACAAAGCCCTCATTTACTCTCTATGTAAAGGATGACCACACCGTGTATGTGGGCGCCGGATGCGTTGGTGATAAGTTTTCAGCCAAAAAAGACAATAAAAGCATCCTTGAATCCTCGGTCGAGGGGAAGTGCATGAGTGTTATCTGGACCGGAACCGGAGCACTTGGAGAGGCTATCAGCACGACTCCGGCAGCAGGATCGGAAGAATGGTTTACTGTCGATGATGTGAAAAAGTGGTGTGTAGGATCCCACATAATCATTGACAGTGAACAGATGCAGGTAACAGGAACGTATTGGGAAGGGACTACGGGAGGCACTGCGGGAAAGATAAAGCTTAAACGCGGTCACAATTCTTCAACGGTTGCTACTCACGCGAATGCCGCCCAGATTCTTCCATGGTTGCCGACGGGCACGGAAACAGGAAGCCCCCTGGCAGCCAGGCTTGGCACCTTGACCATAGATGCAGCATCTCTCCTTTTCCTGGATATCGACTTCAACTTCGATGATGCGGTGACCATGAATGAAGAAGAAGTCACCGGGACCATAACACCGACTGACTATTACGAAGGAGATCGAAAAGTCACCGGGAAGCTGTCTGTTTTCTACAGGAGAACTGATAACAAATGGCTGGCAGATGCCAGGAAACAGACACGAAAAGCCGTTGTAGTCAATATTGGCACCGCGGCCGGGAAGCAAGTTGGCATCAGCATGCCGTATTGTGAATTTGATATTCCGGAAATAACCCAGGACAAACAGGCTCAAAAGCTCGGTATGGCATATCAGGCTTTTGCCTCGGCCGGAAACGATGAATCAACGTTAATCTTTTCATAGGAGACCGCATGAACATATCGGAACTGAAGCGAAAGAAAATGCCGGAGGGGTGGTTCGTTTTTGACACAAAATCAGCTGTTGAGGTGAAGCTTGCATACCTGTCTCCAGCTGATTATCGGAAACGATTGGAGCTCTGCACAGAAATCGTCAATGGAAAAGAGCGTCTCAATGATGAGAAAATTCTCGATGCGACTGCAGAACTTATTCTCGATTGGCGCGGGTTGACGCTCGAGAAAGTATCGGAATTAATTCCCATAGATATTCCGGCCGGCCAGGAGTCGCTTCCGGTGCCATGCACACGGGAAAATAAACTGGCGCTCTTGACGGAAACATGGAGATTCAAGGAGTTCATCAACGAAACGGTAACGAAGCTTGGTGACTTTATCGCAGCCGAGCGGGAGCTGGAAAGAAAAAACTCTCAGAGTTCGCCGAATGGAAGTTCGGCGGAGGGTTAGACTGCGATGAATGCAAGGAAGCTGAATATAACAACAATTCTTTGCCGGTTTGCAGAACTGGAGGCAAATGCGAAAAAATATTCTTGATGGCAAGAAATATAGATGCCTGGGAAATTTATTGCAGGGTATTCGACCAAATAACCATGTATCCGACCGAGAAGGAAAAACAACATATAGCTTTGAGGGTAGAAGCTGTAAAGGCAATGATCGATCTGGCAGATCCTCCGGATCCGCTTGAAACATTTGAACGGGTTATGTTGTTACACAAAATAAAGTATCCGGGATAAACATGGCAAAAAGAACCCAAAAAAATTGTCCCTGGTGCAAATCGCCAATCTATGTAGAGCGGATTGGAGACCCGATCAAATGCTGGTGTGGATGGAAGGAAAAACCATGCGAGAAACGATCAAAGAAAGATTGATAAGAGCCGAAGGAATCAGACTCTTTCCGTATAAAGACAGTAAGGGAATATGGACAATAGGTGTTGGTCACAACATAGAGACCGACCCCATAATGTTCAAAAATCTGGAGTTATTAAAAACACGAGGAATCAGTAAAGAGGAAGCATTCGGGTTGCTTGACAAAGACATTCGGGAGCATACGGCGATTTTGTTGGAGGCCCTGCCATGGGTTGCAAATCTTGATGCTGCGAGGCAATCAGTATTGATTGAGCTCTGCTTTAATATGGGCCTTGGAAATGATAATCGAGGGCTTCTGAGTTTCAAAAACACATTGAAGAACATACAACTGGGGATATGGAAAGCTGCAGCTGCAGGTCTGCAGAAATCGAAATGGTATTCAGATGTGGGCCCTAGGCGGGCTGATGTTTTAATCAGGATTATGCTGACAGGAACCGATGAGATAAAAAATGATTAGAAAATATCTTGTACAGGCAGCAAGAATAATAGCCCGCGGAAAATCCATCATGTTTGTTTACACGGTTAGCATGATAGCGCTGTCCTGGTACGCGACGATGAAATCCAAATCTATTGATGGAAGTGTTGCCACTATGTATGGGATTGCTTTGGGAGCATATGCTACTTCAAAGGGGCACGAGCTTTATGAGCAAAATAAAACGAAAACATCAGGCAACAACGGAGAATCGGGTGAAAACGCTTAAAATCAATATTATTTTATTTCTTATAGTTTTTCTTTCCTCTTGCGGGACATCGAGAATTGTATCAAAAATAATTCCCATAGAGACCACGACAATTACCGGTCAGGCAGTTACTGTAGTGCAGCCGGCACAAACAGGCAGCAGAACGGATATCCCGACAGGATGGAAGCCAAAAGATACTCTTGTTATACACCAAAAGGGAGGGGCGGAAACATACGTTAATCGAGAAACTGGTGAAGTCGCCCAGAATCAACAGGCGCAAGGAATTACAGAAAAAATTGAAGTACCCAGAAAGTCATGGGCATGGCTTTACTGGACTCTTGGTATTATGGCGATCCTTACCGCAGGAAATTTTCTATTGAAAGCATACTGCGGTGTTAATCCATTTGGTTGGATTTTTGGAAAGATACTCAAGAAATAAGGGAGGAAACAATGGACTGGATAGCAAATATTTTCGTGACGGCAATACAGGCGTGGATTTCATGGCAGAGCGGGCTGTCGGTCGCGGCTAATTTGTGGCTCATAGTGAAGGCGTCTCTATATTGGTCGCTGATATTTTGCGCTTCGGCGTTTCTGCTGTGGGCGTTCTTCATTGGCGGCATGAACATTCAGCGTGTTTACGAGTTTCGGAAGAAAGAAAAGGACGCTGGACGAAGAAAAAATATTTTTACTCCAATTCAATGGACATTCGCGGCGCCTTTCATTGCTGGCACAATAATCGTTGATGTTCTTTTCCGGTATACGTTTGGGATAATTTGTTTCTTCCCATACTTCCGTGGCTTCTTTTCGGACGTTACTTTCAGCAAGCAACTTGAAGGCATTTTAGGTACACGGATTTATATAGGCAATCGCAATTACAAGGTGGCCCGGTGGATTTCTGCGAACCTGATAAATCCATTCAGCTATGACGGCGAGCATATCAGAATGCCATTCGAGCCAAAGGAGAACTGGACAGCATAAGCACAGGAGGTGCTTGATGAAGAAGGCATTACTTGCAACAATTATCGTTATAGTCTCTGTGGCTACAGTATTTGCGGGATCTGCCACTATAAGCTGGAATGCACCGACAACGTATGACGACGGGACTGCCTTGCCACTGTCTGATTTGTCGTATGTAATCGGATACGGTTTGAATTCACGAGGAACCGGAACCACGTATCCCCACAACGTGAGTGTACCAACTCCGAATGTAGCAACCCCTTCCTATTCGATTTCCAGCCTAACAACGGGGACATGGTATTTCGCTGTAAAAGCGGTGAGCAATACCTATGGGACAACTGGCCCATGGTCTGTTGAAGTAAGCAAGGTGGTTCCTGGAACGCCGGGAGCAGTCACCAATGTAACTGTCGTTATTCTGACTGCCTCATAGGGAGGGGAAAATGAAGAAAATATTATTAATAATAATTCTTATAATCGCAGCCTCTTTCCTCTGCAATTGCGGAGGAGGAGGTGAAAAGTCGCCCAATCCGCCAGCTCCTGTGGATGGAGTGGTTGTAACACAATTGAATATCCAGGCTCCTGCAACGGCCATTTATTCTGACGGCAGCGCGCCGATCGTCCAGGGGTTCAGAATATGGATATCTCGTTCGGCTGGATACTCCACAAAGGATCTTCTCACGTTTGATGTTGGATATGCTCAGACGATTCCGCTCAAGGATATTATCCCGGGAGATGGAACCTGGTATGTATCAGTATCAGAGTATGATGCTCTTGGAGAATCAGGCCGGCAAGGAGAAATAGCAATTAAGGCAAAGAGCGGGATTTTCCTATTCTTTGCTGTTTAAAATTTTTGGGAGGATGAAAAATGGCGACAGAATTTAGAGCAATTTTAACGGCTACTTTTGACAATGCAAAGGACCGAGACAAATGTGTTGAAGATGTAAAGACTCTTTTCGCATCAAAAAAGAGTATGGGGGATGTATATAAAAAAGCTGACATAAAAAAAGATGATTATTACGTCCCGGAACAAAATACGATAATTGAGTCGTTATAATGCCAAACGGGTTCGTTACCTCCAGGCCTTCAGCGAGAACAGGGTCCGGAACATTCGGCTGGCCATGTGATAATGCTGGATGTGTTCTTGCGCAAAAATTTACAGCTCCAGGGTCAGGTAATTTGACAATATCAGAGCTAGGAGCTTGGTTGGAGGATGTTGGAAGCGGAGCACAATTCAGGCTGGCAATTTTTACACATGATTCAACAAATGATTGCCCAGAGTCAATGGTTAGTGGATCCGAGACCGGAACGCTGACAAAAACCGGTTCAGGAGTCGCATGCGTATACGGCAGCGTGAGTGCAACAGTGACCGGAGGATCAATATATTGGCTGGTTGCATTTGGAAACGGGAATACAGGATGGGACCAGGACTCGGCTTCCAGCGGAACATATAAATATGTGCGAGATCAAACAGCTTATACGTGGCCGACTGGCTCTACATGGCATTCTGTAGATGGATCAGGAAGCGAAGTCCTTGGCGTGTATGCTGTTTATAGTGCTTCAAGCGGAACATCGATATCCAGGGACGGATCTGTGACACTAAACTACTCTGGACTTGTAACCCTAGATGGATCGGAAGCCATGGATTGGATAATCCCGGTGTTAAGAAATGGTTCAATAAATGCCGATTATCTTTTTTCTTTGCAAAGAGATGGAGTGGCTGTTGTCGATCTATCAGCCTTTATTCAAAGGGACGGAACTGATCAGATAGAATGGTCTGGATTATTATTAATTGCGCGTGACGGTGTGGTTCCTTTTGATTATCTTTCAGCGTTATATCGTGATTCGCTGATCAACATTGAATCACTGAATTTAATTTTTAAAGATTCTTCTATTAATGGAGAGTTTTTAAATGAAATAAAGAACGATAAGAATTATGCTGTTGATTTTCTTGGAACAATAAACCCGGGCTCTGGTTTCCCCATCGAATGGTCTGGTCTTCTTCTCGTTACTAGAGACGGACAGATCCCGATCGACACCAATGGTTTAATTATTCGAGATTCAAATGTGCAATATGAATGGGCTGGAATTGTTGCCTTATCCCGTGATAACTCTATTCCTTTTGACTTTATAAATCAGGTTGCAATAGATTCAAAAATACAACTCGAAACTGCAGTCCAAATTGTTAAAGATGCTCTTGCAAAGATAGACTTCAACAAAGGCATATTGAAAGATGCTATTGCACAGGTAGAATTCGACGGGAAAACATATCTGGTCATGCTATCGCGAGTAACGATGAGGCAGCCAGATATGCAAATAACGATGAAACAGGGAAATATCAAATTCAAACTTAAGCAGCCTGATTGCAAATTTACACTAACAGGAGGAAATAACTAATGTCAGTTATCCAGGCGGAATTAAAATTTTATGGAAGCGCCAGCATGCCGGACGATGATTCGGCAACAGCGATAGGTGGAGCAATCAGCACATCCAAAAAAATGGATTTTTCCGATATGTCGGCAAACGGAAACGTCCAGGTTGTATCGTCGGCGTCGGGAGATACGACTCAAACCGTGGCCGTTTCAGGAAGGAACGCAGCCGGAGTTCTTATCAGTGAAACCAAAACGCTAAGCGGAACTACGGTTGTTCCCATGACGGTAAATACCGTATGGGAAAGATTGCTTAAAGCCGTGAAATCAGGGAGCACAACAGGGGACGTGGCCGTGGAGGCTGTAACCGCCACCCGGACGGGTACGGCCCAGGCCGGGACCGCGAATGATATTACGCTTGATTCCGGAGCATCCGCGACTGACGGGTATTACAACGGCCAGGTTATCAGGCTCACCAGCGGGACCGGATCCGGCCAGATTCGCCAGATTATCGATTACAACGGGACAACGAAGAAGGCAGTGGTATCCAGCGCCTGGGGAACAAATCCGGACTCAACAAGCCAGTTTAAGGTTGCCACAGGCATGGTATTCGACAAATCTCCAGCTGAGATACTGGAAGTTCGCCGACCGTTTTATAACGCTTCGGCGCCGGCCTCCGGATCCCGGAGCTATTATGAAAAATTTTTCATAAAAAACACGAATTCAACATTGGCATTAACCAGTGCGGTTGTAAGGGAACAGGCAGATCCTTCGGGGAAGATAACTTTTATGCTTCCTTCATCCCTGGACGACACCGGGACAAACGGGACAGGAAATAATAGACAGGTGGCGCCTTCAGGCACTTTTGACAGCTCGGATAAAAATGTGGGAAACAGTCAGAATCTATCTTCCGGGTCTGCCCAGGGCGTTTGGATGTGCCTTACTCTGTCGGCGGGTGATGCGGCAACAAAGACAACATGGACGCCAAGAATTCAAGGAAATACCACCTAGAGGAGGAGGTATGGATTTAGTCAATGAAAAATCAACTCCAGTTCTAACTATTGATTTTTTTGATGAGAATGGAGATGCGGTAATTCCATCGAAGGTAGAATATCAAATCGACGATGTGGCGTCAGGACAGTCTGTAAAAGCAAAGTCCGAGATACCTGTATCATCGAGCAGCATAGATATTACTCTGTCTACCAGCGATACCAGCATTATAAATCAATCCTCGACGGCGGAAGAAAAGCTGTTGACCATGATTTATTCTTGGGGATCTAACAAACAACTGCCTAAAGAGTTCAGATACGTTGTAAAAAATTTACAAAAAGTGAGCTGATATGAGTACAGCCGACACCTTTCTTCTTACTCTCCAGGTAAATGACGAGGGGAGTATAAAAATTCAGAATTTCAACAAAGTCATTCAGGAAACTGGTGACAACGCTGACAAGTCGAATAACAAACTCGATAAAAGCGTCGACAGTTTCAGAATGGTAGGCTTGTCCGCATCGAAACTCGCTGAAAATCTCGGATTGCCTTTTCGGGCATCTCATATGCTCGGGACGAAAATCGAGGAAGTAGCAAAAGTTAATATGCCTTCCTGGGGATTTGCTCTTGGCGCTGCCGGCATAGCAACTGCGGCATTATCAACCGGAGTCATTGCATTGATGAACCACAAAGAAAAGCTCCGGGAAGAAGTGGAGAAAAATGTAACAGCGCTGACGGCCGACATGGACGCTCTCTACAGCAATGAGCAAAAGACAAAGTCTTTGCAAAAATCTACTCAAGAACTGGCGTTGGCGAAAAGAAGTGTACTTCTGGATAACGAACAGAAAAAACTTATCGAAACGACAAAGGAATATCAAAAGCAAATCAACCTGATTGACACCATAAAGCAATCTCTCCAGGAAGGACTTATACCAGAGCAAGAAGCGCGAAAGCAAATAAGTGAATTAACAAATATCGCGAACGTAACCGCAAAAGAGATCGCTGCTCAGACTAAAAATATTAAATTTCATGAAACCACTACTCCGGACATGGGATATCCGGAGTCTGAACGGCTTGCCGCTGTTGCCAGTTATAACAAAGCTGTTACCCAGCTTTGGATACAAGAAGGACTTACCTTTAAAGAATTGATGGAGGCTGAAAAATCAGATTTTCAGAATGTTACCGATGCAAAGCTTGCGGCGATGTCCAGCGAGGTGCAACAGGCAGATTATTCAGCTCAACGGAGAATAGAGCTGGAAGCATTAGTTGCCCAGCGAACGAAGGAATTCACGCAAACCATGATGCAAATGGCCATAGAACTGAGCAATGTCCAAATGTCGGCACAAAAGCAGGTTTTGGCAAATATGAATTCAACTGCTCAATCTTTTGGTTCCTTGAACTCTTTTTTGCCTGGACTCCTGGAAGGATTGAATGAGTTCACAGATGAAGCATCAACCGCACGGGAGACAGAGCAGGGCATTTTTGATCAGACCACAGATGCAAAACTTGCGAGTTTAAGAACAATCGATGAAAAAGAGGCTTATCTACACACACGCGATCTTGAACGAAATCAGCTTTTGGCAACACAAGAACGCCAGCGTGTAAATGCCCTTATAGGCGGACTGTCCGGGGCAGCCAATTTCAGCAGCAGCCTTACTTCATCTTTAACGGCCGGGTCAAAGAAAAACGCTAAAGAACAATTTGAGGCACAAAAAAAAGCGGGATACGCACAGGCGATTATAAGCACCGCTGCCGGAATTGCCAAAGCTTTCGAAGATTACTCTTATCCATATTCTCTTGTAATTGCGGCATTGGTAGCAGCTTCCGGATTTGCGCAAGTAGCAAGCATCGCTAGTACCTCTTACGATGGAGGTGGGGATATCGTTACCCCGGGCGCGTCCGCAGCTGCAGCAACTTCACCTGAAACAACAGCCTCCTCGATATCGAGCTCACCGGTGACAAATATCTATGTTCAAGGAGATATTCTTGATATGGACCAATTTTCTCGAAAAGTCCTGCCTTCGTTGAAGAAGGCTGAAAAGGCGAACGTGCACTGATGAATCCAATAATTTTATATGACAATAGGTTTTTGGATGTGCCGAGCATATTGGCCACAGATACCGATCTCAACGGTGAATATAATGTATTGAATATCCGGGACACTCGTCCGTATTTATCGCATAAGTTCTCAGGGCCAGGGACAAAATATTACACGGTAAACTGCGGATCCGCAAAAGAATCTGATTGCCTCGGAATTTTCACTCATAACCTGGGATCTGCAGGGGCCCAGGTGTCAGTTGAGAGTTCTACGGATAACTTCGGATCTGTAACCACTCAACGGCTGGCACCGGTATCTCCATCAAATGATTTTGCACTGTTACGGCCTTTTACTCTGGCCAGCGCTCCGGATTGGAGAATAAAGGTGGTTACCGCGGCCATGGCCGCACAAAATTCCGTAATGATGTTGGGGAAGAGACTGACCATTCCCGGAAACCCTGTTGGTCCGTTTACCCCGTATGTGGAATCAATTACAGCAAATTCTCCTATGACGGAACTCGGAAGCCAGATTGAAGCTACTACAAAGTTCAGCACAGTGAGCATTACCGCCAAGTTTCAATTTTTAGACAGGGCCTGGATAGAAAATACATTTCTTCCATTCTGGAACAATTACATGAAAAAAGAAAAATATTTCTTTTTTGCATGGAACTTGGAAGACTTTCCGCAGCATGTATTTTTTGTTAAACGAGCGTCAGGATATCAATTCCAAATGCCGCTTTCAAAAGGTTATCGTGTTAAGGAGTTTACAATTTCGATGGAAGGAATCTGCGAATTCTAGGAGGGTAAAATGGCATTTCCAAAAACAGCAAGGCGCGGGATAGAAAAACCGGATGCAAACTCTACGGGATGGGATACAGCGTATCACAATATGGTCGATATCCTGGACAAGATCGGAGATCTGTTTAATTATCGCCGGGTGGGAGCTACGCAGGACAGATGGTATTGTGCCGGCAAGCTGAACAATGCGGCGCTATCGACTGGAACACCCACGGCAAACGTGTTAAGGGCAATTCCGTTTATTGTCCCATACAATACAACCCTCGATCAAATTGCAATAAATGTTACGACATTGCTTACAGGAAAGCAGCGTTTAGGCATTTATTCTGATGATGGAAACTGTCACCCGGGATCCCGTCTTTTGGATGCAGGGGAGGTCGACACAGGAACGACCGGTGTAAAGTCGATTGCAATCAGCCAGGCTATTTCTGCAGGTACTCTGCTCTGGATTGTTGTGGTAGGAAATGCTGCCACAACGCTTAGAACGCTGCCTGTGACGTCGGCGATCGACATGATGGGTTATGACAATACCCTGGGGACCGCGGGCGGGGTTGGTTGGAGCGTATCGTATACTTACGCCACGCTACCTGCCACCTGGCCGGCAGGGGATTCCGTCATTACTGCTGATCCGCTTCCGGCTGTATTCGTGAGGGCAAGCGCCTAAATGTGGCCTTTTTGGGGGTTCGGAATAGCTCCTTTTGGATCACATCCATTCGGAGGCTGTTCAAAAAAAAACAGATCCGGTCAATTCGGTCCATCGCCGTTCGGGAAGAGTCCGTTTGGCGGCCGGGAAACGGATATCAGTTTCGCCGGATTTGGAAGTGAATTATTCGGATCAGCTCCATTCGGTGGACACACGTACGATTATTTTAAAGATGACCCATCGAGAAAACCATGCACAAAAGTAGTGCTCTTTATTGACTTCTGTACGCGGTATTTCGGTCATCAGCCCTGCACGGCAGTGGGAACACCATGCTATAACACCTATTTTACCTGCAAGGATAAGAAGAATTATCAGCGCGGAACGAAAGAATATGTTTTTGTTTCCGGAGGGACTCTTCCGTTTAAGCGCGGGGAGCGTCCATACCTGTTAAGCTGCACGTACCTTCCCACAGAAATAAAGGATAATTTTACAATAGGTGGAACGGTAAAGGCCATACTGGCTGATGAACCAGATAATGATGTGGGATTGGATCCGTATTTATCTTCGCGCTCGAGCGTGCAGGGAACATTCTGGAAAAAATTCCACGCCAGAAACCCGAATCTCGAGACGCGGTATGCGTACTTCTATGAAGGATTCGAAGGTCTTGCTGAATCCGGGTTCCAGCGCCGTTTTGTGGGGACCATAGATGATGTCGATAATACCTACTGGAAGCAAACGATCGGATGCGTTGATCTGTTGCAATCTCTGAAAGACATAAAAGTTCCGGACAAAATAGACATCAAGCTGGTAAATGATATCACGGAAACGCAGACAGACTTTATTGTTGATTCGCTCGACGGTCTGCCTGCTGCAGACGGAATAATAAAGATCAGCGATGAAATCATTCATTATGATGGACTGATCCCGTCGTTAAATCAGGTTACCGGACTTACAAGAGGATATCTGGGCACTACGGCTGCTACTGCAACAAAAGGGAGCAAGCTTTCCCTGGTAAAGCGATATAATCTGACCAACATATTCGACAGAATCCTTGCCATGCTGCAGGCAGAGGGCGGGATTTCAGAAGACCTTATTGACACTGATGCGTTTTCTTTCTGGCGGGACATGCCGGGAGGAGAGCCCGATGTCGATGCCACAATCGTTGATGAAGTGGATTTGCAGACGCTTATTTTTGAACTGTCCGACCTGGCAGATTGCAAATTATGGCAGAATGAGCAGCAGAAAATAACAATACGCAGAAATCTTCCGAACATCCCGGGCAGGACCTATAAGCACCTTCAGGACGCAGTAAATATCATAAAAGACAGCATGTCGGTTGACCAGAACAAATCATCGAGACTGTCCAGGGCTTATGCGTTTTGGGACAGGCGGGCGCTTGAGACAACGGCTTCAGAGCAGCAGTATATGAGGCGGGAAATCGTTGTCGACGCAGAGATGGAAAGCGAAAATGCGTATAACTCTTATAAAGATAAAATGTATCCTTTGCGCTGGTTCTCATTCTTCAATCAACAAGAGGAAACAGTCGTAAATTATCTGCATGCAACAATGGCCAGGAGGGTATGGAGGCAGAAGGATCCTCTGCCCCTTCTTACTTTTGATGTCGGGTGGAAAGATAATGACGTTTTGACGGGAGATTTCGTAAAAATAAGCACAGCAGCGATTCAGGATATTTACGGAAATGCGCTGCCCCGTGCAGTATTCGAAATTGTAAAACGACAGCCGAAGGACAGAACGATAACATTAACAGCACTTCGAGTATGCCCACGGAAAGTGGCATTTTGGGCGCCGGCGGGACTGCCGGATTATGCAAATGCGAGCGAGACGGACAAGGAATATGCTTATTGGTGCAATGAACGCGGAGTGATGGATGATGAATCAGCGCCATATTGTTTCTGGTAATAGGAGGGATAAATGAGCGGGACAAATACTCTAACTGATGAAGATATATCTTCTGGAAAACCGATCACGGGACCAGACGGATTTGGATTGAAAACAAAGAATATGTTCGACGATATATACGGAATTTTGGCTTCTTTCCGGATAGATCAAATTAAAAACGGATCCTTCGAAGCATGCTCTTTGGGAGATGGGAAAACTCCGGATAATTGGGATGTATCGGATTACCCTGGTGGATCCCACTCGTTGGATAGCAGTAACCCACAGGTCGGAAAATATGCGCTTGCTTTTGTGCATCCGGGAGGGGTAGGGAATGGCGGTGGGTATGCGGAAACAGATTATTACGATTGTTCAACAAAGCTTGCTCCAAACACAAAACTCTTGACGTTCTCGTGGTGGCATAAATGTAATAATTCCGTGATGAAAAATCTCTTTTACGTTCGGTTCTATGATAAGGACAAAATATGGATTTCTGATGAGATTCTTTGGTGCAATCTTGATACCGGTGCGCTTGGATCCGCGGCAACGTACCGATGGTATTGTGGAACTATTATGCCGCCATCGAATGCGATTTATTATAAATTGCGAATTGTGGGAGGGGAATCCTCGGTAAACCAGGCAGGGACATCATGGTTCGATGATATACAAAAACTCGATGCCAGGCCTAGTGTGCTGGATATAGGTTTAACAGCAAATTCTGCTGCCATTTCATATGCACCAGAATTTGTCTACTCAGATATAATAACTGTTCCATTGCCGATGATGTTTTCTACTGCAGAGAGATTATCTTTATCTGTATCAGGATATTTTGATGTTTATTCATATAATAACGACTCGACTGGTGTCAGATTTAGAATTGGATCAAATTATAGCAATGCTTTCGTTTTCAGCCCTGGAGACAATGCATGGCATTCAGGATTACTAACGCTGGATGTTCTGAATTTTTCTCCTGGATCAAAATATCAACCAATTGTTATACAGGGTTCCACTAACACAACTACAAGCAATGTACGGAAATCCAGCGTATCCACAAAATTTGTAATAGCTTCTAATCTTGGTCTCCCTGATACGGGAGTGTAAAAAGGAGGACAATTTATAATGGACATAAACGTGCTTGCGGCTCATGATGGAAGCAAAATAGTTTTATGGCTGGTGAATGAGCCGATCGAGAGTCTGGACGCTCATATCAAAAATGGGTACCCTGCTTTGGAATCTCAATATAAAGCAGGAAACATTCATGGCGAGATAGTATCAGTACCGGAAGAGGACTCATTCGCTTTTGGAAAATACGAAGTGTCCGGTGGGACAATAAGAAGAAAGGAGTCGTGAGATGAAAAAATCTGTTATGTTTCTTTTCTCTGCATTGCTGCTTATCGCTTTAGCCGGCTGTGGCGGAGGGGGAGGATCAGGATCCGCGGGCACCCATACGTACCAGGGAGTCGTGCCGGCAATTCAAATATCGAATTCATCCACTATGTCGATATCTGCTGAAATTGTCAGCGCTGTTGTCGTGTCGACAACCCAAATGGGAGACGTGAACAAATCACAGACCGTTTATATTTTGGGATCTCTTTTGAACGATACCCCGGATGCACTCAACGGAACGTATGTTGAAGCTTCCCTGGATGTTCAGTGCAATGGGACCAAGGCGACATCACCCGTCAGATATTCATTTATGACGATCAGCTCTATCGCAAGTGGTGCTTCGGTTACTATTAATGGCGGAGGAATAAATTGCGGTATTACAAATCCAGGATTTCCGATCGGGGCAGGTCACGGCCGGCTTGATGTGTGGGATAGTGAAGCAAATAAAGAAATCCCCGGACATCTTCTTGCGCGGGCGGATGTGATATTCAATATTGTGCCTTGATTACGTGTACAGCAAATGATCAGTAAAAGTGATTCAATTGAGTCTAATTGTTGCGTTTTATTGATGTTGCTAGATAATAATTTCAAATAGTTATACACGCCAATACATTTCCTAAACCGCGTGCCGGGTGTTCGAGTCACCCCAGGGGCACCATTAATT
>CAZYEF010000009.1:0-30680 GCA_964646375.1 uncultured Nitrospiraceae bacterium
TCGGATGTTCGGCAATTGCCCGCGATCCGAGCATCCGGTCAAACAACCGGTCCATGTCGTGCTGCATCGTGCGAAGCTCGTCAAATGGATCCCACCGTTTCATCGTCCGGAAAGGATCCCAGCGAGTCATGCTTTTCATAGAAATCCCTCCTTCCAATGTGAATTTCAGGCCCGCGCATCGGAACTTTTATTTACCACGCTTTCGCGGTTAAGGGCCGGCGATACCCCTCAATCCCCGATGCTGACTGCTGCTGCGGCTGTATTGCGTTTTTAAAACCGGAACAAACTGCCGGCACTCACCTCCTCGGCTTTTGCTCTTCTCTTTTAACTAACTATACTGCCGGGCGAGCACTCTGTCAAATTGAGTGCCAGTTGCGCACGGAAGATAATTCTGCCATCGTGTGGTCAGCGTATTTTCAGAAAAGTGACTTGGAAAAGGAAATCATTGATAACAGAGTTGATTTACGGGCGATGGGTAATTCCCCGGATGCTTTTGTTGCAGAAAAAAGTAAATCCATGAGGGCCATTAATTGAAAATTTAGTACGACTAATTTGTCCTATGAACAGATTCCTTGTTTGAGAAATTTTTTTTGCCATCAGCTTGACAAACAGCAATCCGGCCACTAATCTTAAGAATAATTACTAATATGTGTCCTGTCAGACGAAACAGCAAGCAGCGCCGAAAAATTTTTGAGCTTATCAGAGTGAGCAGATCGCATCCTACAGCACAACGGGTTTACGACGCCCTGAAAAAAGATACACCATCCCTGAGTCTGGGGAATGTTTACAGAAATATCCATATTTTGATTGAGGAAGGCAAGATAACAGGCAGGGCATATGGAGACGGGATTGAACACTACGACGCCATAACTGACGCTCATTATCATTTTATCTGTTCCAGCTGCGGTGAAGTCATTGATTTTCCAATGCCCATCAAGGAGGTGATTACAAGAGAAGCACAAGAAATATCCACGCACTTTATTTCAGGCCACACTATTCAATTTCATGGAATATGTGAGCAATGCAGAAAATCAGGGATGAACACAACGGAACAAAAATCGAAAGGAGAACGGAATGAAAGGTAACGAAAAGCTGATCGAAACACTCAACTCGCTTCTTGCTGATGAACTGACGGCAATTAATCAGTATATGGTGCACTCCGAGATGTGCGCAAACTGGGGCTATGAAAAACTCCACAAACATTTTGAAAAACGCGCGATTGTTGAAATGAAGCACGCGGAAACCCTGATCGGGCGCATCCTTTTCCTCGAGGGGATTCCCATGGTCACCAATCTGAAAAAGATAGCGATCGGCGATGTTGTTCCGAAGCAGCTCGCGAACGACCATGCGGCGGAGGAAGGCGCTATCAAAGCGTATAATGACGCCATCGTGCTTGCCGGAGAAGTCCGCGACCACGCGACACGGGACATGCTGCAGCAGATTCTGAATGACGAAGATGGACATCTTGATGAAATTGAGGAACTGCAGGACCAGATAAACCAGATGTCTTTGCAGATTTTCCTGACGACGCAGGTAAAAGAAAAGTAAAAAACAACGAATACGGTTTTGCCTCTCCCGGCTGTTCTGCCGGGGGAGGCAAGGCTGCGGATCAGTATGTTTCGCGCGGCAGAAGCCTGTACTGTTCAAAACTTGATTTTGCTGATTCTCCCTTCTTGCGATTCCTCGCCGCAAGATTCCCCATGCTTGTATTATTGCGTCAAAAAGATTGCCTTCGCAGATATTCTTCGCTACAATACCTTAGCGGTAAATTTTTCACCAATAGATCGCGTCGAAATAAATTCCTGCCGAGAAGGTATTTTTATGAAAAAGCAATCAGTGGCTAAATGTGAAAAGAAAAAAACAGATGGTCAGCGAAACCCCTCTTCTGAAACTCAGCCCCATTGTCAGAGTCTGTATTGCTACGTAAAAGAAGTTTTCCCCCGAACCGCTCAAAAACAGCTGGGAGACTGGCTGCTGGCGGCGGAAGGCAAGTCGGTTGAGCCGGAACCGCTGCTTTTTCTCGCAGTGATATGCGGTGCGTATTTTCGCATGCACGACCCCGAGAGGATTGTGAAAGAAACTCTGAATTATCTCTATGGCTGGCTTACCTGGGGAAATGTCCAGCATAGGATGAATCCCTCCATAGCTGAGTTGCTGGTTGATGCGCTGGCCCCGGGCATCAGGTCTGAAATGGAAAAAACAGGAAGGCTTCCCGACCTGCCCGGCGGCAGACAAGCCCGCGGCAAGAATCTTTCCATGGACGTGCGCGGAGCATGGGCCGCCGCCCTGGTCATTCAGAACCACCTGGGGGCTGGGCTTAAAAAATCGGATGATGCAGATCAATGGACGATGGAATTGACCGGAATTCTTCTGGGGCGGAAGGCGGATCCTGCTCTTGCCAGGGAATACAACCGCTGTCGCGCCAAGATTCCGAAGTCGGTTATTGCAGGCCTCGCTGCTGTGTTAATCAAGGAATATGAGAACGCCCTGAAACATGATGGGGCAACGGCAGGTGATCCCGCACCATCCCCAAAAAACAGCAGACGATATGACGAATGGAAATCACGCCATAAAACACTCGCGAAGGAAAGCGCGAAATCCGGGTGGGAAGGGCTTTGCAGCAATGTAATAAACAGAGTTCCCTCGTCCTTCTGGAAATCGTTTTGGAAGATACCACCGACTCCGATCAGCCGGAAAAAAACTGGCTGAAAAGCTTCCCTGATGTGCCACCGGCCATATCGGCTGATTACCAGCTCATGCAGCCCGCCCCCCTCCCGTCCGCAATTGTCCCTGCAGAACGTTGTCACGCCAACTGCCCTTTCCTCTCCCGTTGCTGAATTATTCTGGACTGGCGTTCAAAACTGTTGTTTTCCGAAGCGAGGCGCTCTCATGAAAAAGAACTAAAGTTTTGGGCGTAATTTACCGAAACAATAAACAACCAATTGCGCAAACAGTTGATTGCCGAATCTTGAGTTCAGATCAGGGAACACCTTGTAATATAGGTTGATTCGGCATCACCGTATCGCGAACATAGCAAACCGGACTCAGGATGAGAAAGGGTGACCATGGAGATATTTAAGAAAATTTACAATTATCTGGAGGAGCGTTTTTTTAGTTCATTGATAAAAAAAATCGTCGGCAACATTCTGTCGTTTTTTATCATGACAATACTTCTTTTCGGGCTGTGCTGGTGGGGAATCGCATCCGTGCGGGATTTTCTGGTCACCGTTAAGATTGAAGAGGCGGTTTCAGCGGGCCTACAGTCTAAACTGAACTTCATATCGCTCCTGGCTGTATGTCTCCTCGTCATTTCCACCGGCCTGCTGATCGTGACGATATCGCTGCTGAAATTTTCCATGGTCAGGCCCATTACCAACATTTCCAGAACATTCACCGAGGAGGACATATCGAAGGATCTCCCTCTAATGACCCACGATGAAATCCGCGATCTTTCGGAGGCATACAACGCCTTCATAAAAAAAATACGCACAATCCTGAGCACGATGCGCCAGACAGCGCTCAAGATCGCTCTTGAGTCTACCAAGGTCTCCAAGGGTTTCAAAGATTCTTCAGCTGACGCGCAAAAGCAGGGTGAGTTTGCCAATATCATTCTCACCACCAGCAAAGACGTGCATGCGGCAATCAACGAGGTTTCCCAGAACGCGGTGACCATCTCGTCTTCGACGACGGAGCATTTGAAAACAGCTACGGCGTCTCTGCAGGAACTGGATGAAGTAAACAACAAAATCGGAGACATGACGAAAAAACTTTCCGGATTCGGAATGACGGTTGTTGAGTTAAATAAGAATTCTGAAAAAATCAAGGACATTGTTCTGCTCATCAAGGGCATCTCTGATCAGACAAATCTTCTCGCACTGAACGCGGCCATTGAGGCCGCGCGGGCAGGGGAGCAGGGACGGGGTTTCGCGGTTGTCGCCGATGAAGTGCGTAAACTGGCGGAACGGGTCAGCGGAGCAACTGAGGAAATTTCCGTCAACATAAACACGATGCTGGAGCGTGTGCAGGTGACGCTGAATGAATCAAACGAAATCAATGAGCATATGCAGACGACAAAGGAAATCGTGGCGAAAACATCGGGTGATTTCTCGCGGATGGTCAAGGATTTCGAAAACAACAGCATGCAGTTGAACAGGATCGCGTCGGCGATTGAGGAACTTTCGCAGACCAACGGAGAGATTACCAGACAGGTTGAAGACATTCACGCGTTAAGCCGTACAGTTTCGAACAGCCTCGAAGGATCCTCGGTCTTTTCCAATGGCTTGAACAAAATCACGGAAACCATGCTTGAAAATGTGAGCAAATTCAGGCTCGGGCGCGATGGCTTTGAAGAAGCGTTTTTGAAGGTCAAAGGTTACCGAAGCCTGTATGAAAGCAAGCTTGAGGCGGCATTCAAAAAAGGGATCAATGTTCTTGATACCAATTATAAACCCGTGCCGAACACCAATCCGCAGAAATATACAACAGCATACAACAACTTTGTTGACACGGAGCTTCAGTCGCACTTTGACAAAGCACTCCAGAAAATCTCAGGAAGCGTCTATTGCATTCTGACTGATGTAAACGGGTATATCGGGACGCACCACAGCCATCTTTCGAAGGAATTGACCGGCGATTATGAAAAGGACCTGCAGTGCAGCCGGCACCGGAAAATGTATTTTTCCAATGAAACGGAGAAGAGAAGGTCAACGAATACCCAGCCGTTTTTGTTCCAGACATACCAGCGCGACACCGGTGAAATTATCACGGATCTTTCGATGCCCATCTACGTGAACGGCAGGCATTGGGGCGCCGTCGTCGTGGGCATCAAGCCGGAATCCCTGATGAAAAGTTAGGTTTTCCGGTTGAGTGGCGTTTATCCGGCGGCGTCCAGGGTTTCTCTTACCGTTTTCAGCAATACGCGCGGAGAGGCCGGCTTTTGAAGAAACTGCGCGTCGAGACCCACCAGCGCCTGCGTTTCCAGGACATCAGCCGTGTACCCGCTCGTAAACAGGACCCGGACGTCGGGCCGCAGTTTCCGCAATTCATCATAGACCGCCTTGCCGTTTTTTTTCGGCATAATCACGTCAAGGATGACCAGATGGATCGGCTTTCTGCTTTCTGAAAATTCTTTTACCGCCTCATCCCCATCCCGGGCTTCGATGATGGTGTAGCCTGCGTCCTCCAGAACCGCCGTGGTCATTCTGCGGACCGCCTCATCATCCTCGGCGATTAATATGGTTTCCTTTCCCCCTCCCGGTTCGGCGGTTTCGCTTTTCACTGTTTCCTGGTTCTGATCGGCTACAAGCGGGATGTAAATTTTAAAAGTCGCGCCCCGCCTGGGCTCGCTGTAGACATTAATGTAGCCTTTGTGCTGTTTAATGATGCCGTACACCATTGCCAGGCCCAGACCGGTGCCTTTCCCCACTTCTTTTGTCGTAAAAAAAGGATCGAAAATCTTTTCCGTCGTTTCCCGGGACATCCCCATACCGGTATCCGAAACGGTGATCAGGGCATATCTGCCGGGTGTTCCGTAGCCGTGGGCATAGTAGAATCCTTCGTCAAGCTCGATTGCATTGGTTTCGATGAACAGCTTTCCGCCCTCCGGCATTGCATCCCGCGCATTGGTGAGCAGGTTCATCAAAATCTGCTCTATCTGGCCCGGATCGGCATTGATCATCAGCGGGGTGTCCGAGAGCGTGGTGCGCAATTCGATGTCCTCCCTCAGGAGGGAGGGGAATATTTTTTTTACGGTGCGCACAATATCATTGACCTTGACAACCCGGGGCTCGACAATCTGCCGCCTGCTGTAAGCGAGAAGGCTTTTGATCAGATGAACAGCCCGTTCTGATGAGGCGAGAATATGCTCGACATTGTGCAGCATCGGATCGTTCTTCGGGATCTGCATCTGGAGTATGGTCGCGTATCCGATGATTGCGGTAAGTATATTGTTGAAATCGTGGGCTATGCCGCCGGCAAGGACTCCGATTGCCTCCATCTTCTGCGCGTTGCGGAGCTGGGTTTCAAGATGCATGCGATCGGTGACGTCTTCGCCTGAACTGAGCACGCCGGAAAAGGACCCGCCCCCATCTGTTAAAACCAGATGGTGCCATGCAATCATGCGCTGTCCGCCGTTTGCGTCCAGCACCGGGCTTTCAATATGCTTGAACTGCCCGAAGAGTCCCTGCCGCAGACGCAGGAACACATCCCTGGATTCTTCGCGGTTTTTTTCCGGGACAAAATTCTCGAACCAGTTTTTGCGAAGAATTGTCTGCTCATCGCGACCGATAATTTCTCGCCCCCGTCTGTTGATCATCGTGACGCGTTCGTCGGCATCCAGGGCCACGAGCATGACGCCCGCCACATCAAGGTATTTCTGGGCTGTATCCCGCTCTTTTTTGAAGGCTTCTTCGTTCCGGAGCAGGGCCTGCAGGGGTACCCTGTGCAGAACAAGAAGCGCAGCTCCTCCCAGCGGCAGCATCAGCATCACCAGGAGGCTGGTTTTCAAGATGAGCGGCAGAAGTGAACGGTAAATTTCCACTCTGCCGACGGTGGTGCCGGCGTCAAACAGCTCCCGGGTTCTTTTTATCAGCGGACGGTACAGCTCGTCCTTCAGCTCGATAACAAGCTCGTTGTTTGCCTTGAAAACACGCTTGATTTCAGGCTGCTCTTTTTTTGCGCTCGGGGCAAGGTACTCCTCGAGACGCGCATGCTCAAATTCCCACATGGTGGGATTTTGAGCGACAAACTGTGTTATCAGCCGGGCGTTAATTTCGGCTTCCGCTTCGAGGCTGCCCGATATATATTGATAGGAGATGATGAAGTAGCCAAAAGGGATGATCAGTACAATCAGGGATATAATGCTGCCGGCGAGCCATGAAATAATCCGTGTGATGTTTTTGGGCGCCTGCATGGCTATTTTCCGGCCTCCGCGGGAAGTGGAATATTGCCGGTATTCTTAAGAATGGCGCGGCCGTCTGCGGAAAGGATAAAGGCGCAGAAGGTCTTGACTGAACGGGATGGATGCTGGCCGGTTACGAGCGAGAATGTTTTCGAAAGAGGATATGAACCGCCCGCGAGCGATTCAAGGCTGGGACGAATGCCGTTCAAAGAGAGGACGCGCACCCTGCGGTTCTCGGAGACAAGTTGGGCAAGCGTGGAAAATCCGAACGCGCCGCGCGTTTTTTCAATTATGTTCAAATTGTCCTGGTCGGTTTTGGCTTTCAGCATTCCTTCACGCAGCAGCGCGGCTTCCACAAGACTTTTCATTCCGGGAGTGATTGATTTTACCAGTTCCGTATCGAAGTCTGCTGCAGGGCGCAGGACCAGACGGATGCGCTGCCCATCCGGCCATGTCCTGAGCGTGCCCCGATAGATTGATTCGATATCGCTGTTTATTATGCCGGCAAGACGCATTTTGTCGTGAACAACCGGGACGAATGGCGTTTTCGCATACGCTGTTGCCGTCAGCCCGAGAGAGGCTTCTTCTTTTTTTAGAGGTCTTCCCATGAGTCCGATATCCAGCGAGCTTTTTGCAACAGCCCTGGCTGCGCCGCTGCTGCCAATGCTTGGCACGAACATCACCTTGAGTGAAGGATGTGATTTTTCGAAGGATTTTGCGATGAGCTTCATCGTACCCAGTGCGCTGCCCGTTCCTCCAATTCGTATGGTTTCCTGGGCATTGGAGGAAAAGGGCTGCAAGGTGACGAAAGTCGCCAGAAGCGCTACCAGTGTGCTTCCAAATATGTTCCATTCGATGCGCATTTCGGGTATGATCCTTTCAACAGGTCCGGAATCGTTCCCACAAATGCCATCCCCCGCTATTACTATATTCTTATTTCTATTGTATCTTGGATTCTAATATTTTGCTATACTAAATTTACGTGTTCTTACAACAACTTCGCTCCAGTCGCTGATAGGAAACAATAAAACTGCTGCATGAATCAGGGTTGTACTGCAGTGATGGCGGCAGATTGTTTCGGAAAGAAGAACAGCATGAAAAAAATATTTTCTATTGTCGTATTTCTGCTTCTTTGCTGCATACTTTCCTGCCAGACCGTGCCGATTACCGGCAGACAGCAGCTCAGTCTGCTTCCCAGCGACACGGTGCTTTCCATGAGTTTCACTTCATACAAGGATTTCATGGGCAAGCACAGAGTGATCAGGGATGCTGACGATGCGCGCACGGTACGGCGTGTGGGCCAACGGATTCAAAATGCGGTGGAACGCTATTTTGCAGGACACGGCATGTCAGAAAGACTCAAGGGCTATCAATGGGAATTCAATCTCGTGGAGGACAAGGAAGTCAACGCGTGGTGCATGCCCGGCGGAAAGGTCGTCGTCTATACCGGCATCCTGCCGGTTACACGCGACGAGACTGGGCTTGCCGTGGTTTTGGGACATGAGATTTCGCACGCCGTGGCCAGTCACGGGGACGAGCGGATGAGCCAGGGACTTATCGCACAAATGGGCGGCATCGCGCTTTCCGTTGCGCTCTCGCAGCAACCGAAGGAAACGAATGATCTGTTTCTGGCGGCTTATGGCGTCGGGGTGCAGGTTGGGGCACTGCTTCCCTACAGCAGACTGCACGAGTCGGAAGCCGATCAGCTGGGCTTGATTTTCATGGCTATGGCAGGGTACGATCCGCGCAGCGCAGTGGAATTCTGGAAAAGAATGGCGGCGTCCAAAAAGGGCGGAGCTTCGGTCGAATTACTCAGCACGCACCCTGCTGATGCAACACGGATCAGAGGCATCGAGGCCTACCTTCCCGAAGCCATGACATACTATCGGGAACGGTAGCCGATGAGGGAGTGGCTGGCCATCCGTCGCTGATTGTACCGGAGGCGCGCCGAATAGCCGTCGTCATGGCAAGGCATCAAGCATTTCCCGCACTTTTTGCAGAAGGACGGCGGGACTCAGGGGCTTTGAGATAAAGTGGAACTCGTTGTCCTGTTTGCCGAAGACAATGTCACCGGTGTGGCCGCTCATGAAAATCACCGGGATATCGTTTTTTATCCTTCGTATTTCGAGATATGCATCCATGCCGTTTTTTCCCGGCATAACGACATCAAGGAGCAGGAGAGAGATAAAAGTTTTGCTGTCCTTGTACTGCCTGACGGCCTCCTCACCGTCCGCGGCAGTGATTACGGAGTATCCTTCGCTTTCCAGAAGCTCCCGGATATACACCTGCAAACTTTCCTGGTCTTCGGCAACGAGGATAGTTTTTCCGAGGTGAATTTTTTCCGGGGCGGGGCGCAACGCCTCCGTCTTCGTGTACGGTCGCTCAATCGGCAGATGGATATGAACGGTGGTTCCTTTTCCCGGTGTGCTTGCGACGGTTGTGAACCCTCGATGCTGCTTGACAATGCCGTACACGATTGAGAGCCCGAGACCGATTCCCTTTCCCACGTCCTTTGTTGTAAAAAAAGGTTCGAATATTTTCTGTTTTTCAGGTTCATTCATTCCACAACCGGTATCCGAAACAACGATGACGGCATAGGTCCCATTTTCATTGATGCCATGGGTCTGCAGGAACTCCTTGTCCATTGTCGCACGGCGGGTCTCAATCGTCAGCGTTCCACCCTCCGGCATCGCATCGCGGGCGTTGGCGGCGAGATTCAGCAATGTCTGGCCCATCTGGATAATGTCGGCATTGACGCTCATATCCTCATCAGACAGAAGCAGTCTCAACTCAATATCTTCTCCGACGAGCCGCTTGAGAAGTTTTTCCATGCTTCGTACGATTTCGTTGATCTGACACGGTTTCAGATCCATCACTTGTTTTCTGCTGAAGGCGAGAAGGCTGCGGGTGATGTTTGCGGCACGCTCTGATGCGGCGGATATCTGGTCGAGGTGTTTTTTCAGCGGGTTTTCGGAGCCCATTTCATTCTGCAGCAATGTACAATAGCCGATAAGGACCAGAAGGATGTTGTTGAAATCGTGGGCCAGTCCGCCTGCCAGGGTGCCGATAGCCTCCAGTTTTTGGGCGTGAAGGAGCTGCTCCTGCAGGGCGATCTTTTCTTCTTCCGCCTGTCTATGTTCCTCAATTTCGACCTGCAGCTGCCGGGTGCGATCCCTGACGCGGGTTTCGAGGTCCTCGTTCATCCGCCGGAGGGCTTCCTCAGCGTTTTTCCGGTCCGTGATATCAGAAAGAAAGCCGTTGATAAAAAGAGGGCTGCCTGCAGCGTCGCGCGCCAGGCGGGCGCTGATGGAAACCCAGATTATGTTCCCGTCGTTGCGGTAGAATTGAGTTTTGAAATCCGAGAGATCTCCGTGTGCAAGCAGGGAGGATAAAAAAACATCCCGTTCTTCCGGACGGACGTAGAGCTGCTGCTTGATATTCTTAATTGCCGCAATAAATTTTTCCGGCGAACCATAGCCGAGTATTTTTGCAATTGCCGGGTTGGCGCTCAGCAGGCGTCCGTCGGGCGTTGCCTGATAAATTCCTTCTATGGCGTTTTCGAAGATCCCGCGGAATTGTGCCTCCGCGCTGCGGATGGCAGCCTCCCGCTTCGCCAGTTGAAGCGCCATATCGTTGAAGTTCGCCGCGAGTTGACCGAATTCATCCTGCGATTGTACGTTTACTGCTTCTACTGCCAGATTGCCTGCCGCGATTTTTCGGACGTGCGCGGCCAGGTCCCGTAGCGGCCGGGTTAGACGCCGGGAGGCCAGCACAATGGCGATGCATACCACGATGAGAATTGCCAGCGTTATGATTATCAGCGATCTGACCATGCGCGCGGCAGGGGCGAAAAAATCCGCTTCCGACACGACCGTCGCCACAGACCAGCCCGTAATCGGTATCGGCTGATAGAACGCCACGTTTTTTTTCCCATCCTGGGTGTAGCGGTGCATCCCTGATTCGCTGGACGTCATGCGCCTGGCCAACTCCCGCACGGATGGATCTTCGAATTCGTTCAGGTTTTTTTGCAATGCGAAATTCCGGTCGGGATGGTAAATAAGCAGTCCGTCGCTGTCCGCAATCATGCTGTAGCCTGTTGGATACACTTTCAGGTTTTCCGCAAGCTTCTGGACATATTCCAGCGAAATTCCCGCGCCGATCAGTCCCTGCGGCCGGTCGTGTTCATCCTGTATCGGCGCCACAATGAATATGGTCGGTATGCCTGTGGTCCTGGATATGAGCGGCGGAGTAATCTGTGCCGCCCCTCCCGACATGATGGATTTAAAATAGGATCGGTCAGCGATATGGCCCACAAATATGGCGTAGGTATTGCCGGTCTGTCTTACCGTATGATATTCACCGTGCCGGTTAACCGCGTAGATATCCTGAAAGATGTCGGGATGCTTACCATGAAGAATTTTATGACGGTTGATATTCTGTGCATCCACCGCGGCGAAATTCCGGTTTATAGCTTTTGCCGCCGGAGTTGAGGCAATGGTCTCAGGTTCGATCAACAGGGTCTTGAGCCAGGTATTGATGTTCTCGGCGGTTTTGCCGGTTGTGGCCAGCATGCTTGTCGTTAATTCTCGCTCGATGAGGCTGCTGATATACCAGTGAGCGCCCGCGCTGAGTGCGAGGA
This sequence comes from uncultured Nitrospiraceae bacterium, assembly GCA_964646375.1. Classification (GTDB taxonomy): domain Bacteria; phylum Nitrospirota; class UBA9217; order UBA9217; family UBA9217; genus JBAZLV01. The sequence goes on from CAZYEF010000009.1 coordinate 11,538, forward strand.
ATTCCCCGACGAGAATGAACATGAGCCACAGCAGCAGCTTGTTTCTGTATGAAAGGTTTTTGAGCAAATGGTTTATCTCCGGAACAAAAATCAGATGAGCATGGCGCGGCGAAGCGCGCAGCTATCGTTTCTTTGTCATCCTGCGAATCGTGTTTCAGAGAGAATCGAAACATTCCCGCAGTTATGCAAAACCGGCTGTCCTGGCCTCGTTTTATGCCGGCCTGGCTGCAGTTCACCATCCGTCTATAAACGCCCGTTACGACAGAAGGGCCGGGAGGGTTTGATAAGCGCCATGTTCAGTCAGTCTTGCTGGAAAAAGAAGGGCAAAAAAATCACGATGTTTCTTTATTATAACGAATCCTGCGGGGAAAGGGAAGGTTGCCAAATCCGGTGATTTCCCGGAATAGATGCCCGCGCCTGCTGTTTTCCGTGCGGACCGTGGCTGACCGGAGATGGGCATCAGGCACGCATGGCAGGCAGCTATTCCGGTGGATACCAGTGCAGGCGGTTAAAGCGAAGGCAACACGTTTCACCCTCGGCAAAATCCGCGCCCTGTCGGTTTTTTTGAACCCGCACTTCTACAGCGCCTATCATTACCCGGTAGTCAATGATATCTCCCAGATAAACCTTGCTCTTAATAATGGCTTGAACGCCGCCCTGTTTCAGAATATCTATTTCCGAAGGCCTGCAGGCAAGAACCATTTTGTCCGACGTGATGTCCGACGGCAAATCTTTGCTGAGACATCCCGATTCTTCCGCTCCGGCTATGTACGCGGCTCCGCTTCTGATGATAACCGGGAGAAAGTTCGACAGCCCGATAAAACTGAAAATAAACCGGTTTGCCGGTTTTGTATATACGTTGAGAGGAGTATCCAGTTGCTGGAGAATTCCATCGCGCATGACCATGATTCTGTCCGAAAGCGCCATGGCTTCTGACTGGTCATGGGTGACGAAGATGATGGTGAATCCGAATTTGCGCTGGAGATCCTTAATTTCAAACCGCATCTCCTCCCGCAGCTTTGGATCAAGATTTGACAGGGGTTCATCCAGCAGCATTACATTCGGATTGATTGCAATGGCCCGAGCCAGCGCAATCCGCTGTTTCTGGCCGCTTGACAGCTCATTTGGATACGCCGTTTCATACTTGGCAAGCCCGGTATACAGGATTGCATTTTTTGTGCGTTCAGCAATTTCGTTGCGGGGCAATTTTCTGATCTGGAGCGGAAAAGCGACGTTATTGAAAACATTCAAATGGGGCCAGACGGCGAAGGCCTGGAAAACCATGCCGAAGTTCCGCTGTTCCGGCGGCAGATAATATTTTTTATAGCTTGAGGAAAAGAGTTTTCCCCCAACGGAAATTTCGCCTTCATCCAAGTCTTCGAAACCTGCCACCATTCTGAGCGTCGTTGTTTTTCCGCAGCCGGAAGGACCCAGCATGGAGAAGCATTCCCCTTTTTCTATATCGATGGTCAGGTTGCCGACTGCGGTGACCGCCCCGAAGCGTTTTGTTACGTTCTGGAGCTTCACGAAGGACATGGCTACACCACCCCCTCTGTTTTGGTCCGGGTCAACCGCTTGATCACCAGTTGCCCGGCTATGGTAATAAAGAGAGCCACCGAGGCAAGCGTTGCCGCATACACCGTTTCACCGTCTTCATTCAGCGTGTAAATTGCCACGCCGATGGTTCTCGTGGTCGGACCGTACAAGAGAACAGATGTCGTTAACTCATGAAGGGCCGGCAGAAAAATAAGGAAAAAAGCGGCGGCCATGCCTGGTTTGATGAGCGGAATAACAATGTCTTTGAGCGCCTGCCAGTGTGTTGCGCCGCAGGCGCGGGCCGCCTCTTCGAGCGAATCATGGACCTGTTCCAGCGCTGCGGAATTCGATTTGAGTGAGAATGCCATGTACCGCGCGATGTAGGCGACAAAAATGATCCAGGCTGTGTTGTACAGGTTGATGCCGAATTTGCCGCTCCACATCAAAATTACCCCCAGCGCAATAACGGTTCCCGGCACTGAAAACGGCAGAACACCCAGAAACTCGAGGATGTGTTTTCCGCGGACTTTCATCTTGACAATAACATACGAGATGAGTGTTCCCACGAGCATAGTTACGAATGCCGCACCCAGGGAGAGAAAGAAGCTGTTAAAAATCGCATCTTTTGTCATTTTCCAGCTGAACAGGATATATTTAAGGTTGTCGAGCGTCATGTTCTCGGAGGTAAATTCAAGTCCGTAGGTTTTGAGCGTGCCGACCATGAAAATGGTGATCGTGGGAAGAATCACGGTGATGAAAAGATAAAGAATGCTGAAAATCAGAAAGGGAATTTTGAGCTTCCGGAGTTTCAATAATACCGGACGCATGCTTTTTCCGGCGATTACCTGGAAGCGTCCGGCTTTCAGAACAAAATTCTGGGCGAACAGAATGAGTCCGGCAGACATAACCAGGATGGAGGCGAGAATTGTACCGGTTCTGATGGCTGCAAAACTGCCGCCGCTCTGGTGCAAACGTTCGTAAATCTTTGTGGGGATGTTATAGATTCCTGCTTCCGTCCCGAGAATCGCCGGAACCCCGAAATGCGCCAGGGAGTAGAGTGCCACAAGAAGCGCTCCCGCCGCAATACTGGGCAGCATGAGCGGCAGGGTGATTTTCCGGGTAATGGTGACGAGACCGGCGCCTGAGATGCGTGCGGACTCTTCGAGCGTAGGGTCCATCCTCTCCAAGGCGCCGGAAACCTGGATGAAAACAAAAGGGAATAGATACATGGTTTCCACGGCAATGATACCGGCGAGACTGTAGATATTGAACAGGGATTCCTCGAGGCCGAATATTCCGGAGAGAAATTTATTCACATAGCCGGAACGCGGCGAAAGCAGCATTTTCCATGCAAGAGCGCCGATAAAAGACGGCATCATGAAGGGAATCAGAAACAGCAGCTTCATGGTGTTTTTAAACGGCAGATCCGTGCGGGATACGAGCCAGGCGAAAAAAACCCCGATGATTGTGCAGCAGCAGGTTACTCCCGCCGCGATAACAACGGAGTTTTTCAGCGCTTCGTAGGTGTCCGGTTCTCCCAGTACTTTCACAATGTCGTTCATATTGAACTGGCCGTCGACAAAAAGTGCCGTCCAAAAAATGAGGAGCACCGGAATTGCCACCACCACGACCAGCACCAGCACGGAAAGCGCAAGGAGTATTTGTGCGATGCTCATGGATTGCAGATACCGTTTTATCATCACGCAACCCCCTCATCAAGTGCGACTTCTTTCCGGGAGAACCATTTGAGGTCAAGAAACTGAAGACTTACGATGTCGCCTTCCTTAAATGCGTTTTTTCCCGCAAGTGCCTCCTGAATGTCCTGCTGGACGCGTATTTCCACGTTTCCCACAAAGACACGATAATCAATCTGTGAACCGAGATAAACGGCCCGCTTGAGTATCCCCTGGAGGCCGTTCGCATTCCGTCCAATGCGAATATCATTCGGGCGGCATGCCGCGATCATTTCGTCAGATTGTATTGGCTTCCCGTTTACTGCGGGTGGAAATGCACCGAGGAATGCGTCGCTTCCCTGAACAATCAAACGACCATTCCGGTATTCCATGGGAATAAAATTCGAAACACCCATAAATCGGAAGACAAAACTATCGGCGGGGCGTTCAAAGATTTCGTTCGGCGTCCCAATCTGACGAATGACGCCGGTTTTATCCATGATGGCAACCCGATCGGATATGGCAAGCGCAACTTCCTGGTCATGGGTTACATAGAGAATGGTCAGTCCGGTGTTTTTTTGCAGTCCCTTGATTTCGAACCGCATTTCTTCGCGGAGGTTAGCATCAAGGTTGGAAAGCGGTTCGTCCAGCAGCATGATTTCAGGTCGGGAAACAAGCGCCCGGGCCAGGGCAACGCGTTGCTGCTGACCGCCGGAGAGCTGGTAGGGAAGGCGCTGCTCCAGGTTGTTGAGATTCACCATGGCGATTGCCTTCATGGTCCGGTCATCCGCTTCTTCCTTCGGTACTTTCTGGATTGTGAGCGGATATATCACATTTTCGTACACGCTTTTATGGGGCCATACCGCGTAATCCTGGAACACGACGCCTATGCGCCGTTTTTCCGGTTGCAGGTAAATTTTTTGAGCAGGACTGGAAACGAGGGTATCACCAATCCAGATTTCGCCGCTGTCCGGTTGCTCAAACCCTGCGATCATCCGCAGGACGACTGTTTTGCCGCATCCAGAGGGGCCAAGAAACGTGAAGCACTCACCATCTTTGATGGTGATGTCCAAATTTTTCACCACGGAATGTTTTCCATATGACTTGCTGACATTAAGGAGACGCACATCGGCCATAATGGTCCTCGATCCTGACCCGGCAATCCGATGGGATGCCGGGTCAGACTAGAAAATTGCTTTTTGGCGCTGAAGGGACAGAGGGCAGTTCCTCCTCATTCTCGAGAGCATGTATACAGGATGTTCGTTTATTTTGCCCGCATGATGGAATCGAATTTTTTAATGATTGCTTCTTTCTCATCCATTGTTTTCAAATAATCAAGTTTCATTGCACGTTTTACCGCCTGATCCGTGGGAGGGAGTCCATATTTTTTAAGGATGGGGACATCGGACCGAACCGGAAGTGTTCCGGATGACGCGACGATGGTCTGTCCTTCTTTCGAGAGAAGAAAATCAATGAACTTTTGCGCTGCCGGCTGATTCGGGCTGCCTTTGATAATGGCAACCGGGCTTGGTATGACCAGCATCTCCTTTGGATAAGCGAAGCCGATGGTTGCGCCTTTTTCCATCTTGTCCGTGACGATATAATCAACTCCGAGTGAGGCCTTGAGATCTCCTGACGCGGTATCATCAACAACCTGCCCGGACCCCTGTCCGACTTTTGCGCCGTTTTCCTTCAGTTTATGAATATAATCCCACCCCATGGTATTGACGATCATGGCAATGCTCATGAACGCTGTCCCGGAGAGAGCGGGGTTTGCGATGCCGAAGCCGCCCTTAAAGCGCGGGTCAAGCAGATCCTGCCAGGATTTCGGAGGAGCACTCACTTTTTTTGTATTGTAGGAGATTCCCAGGGTGCCGAGCCGGGCAGGGGTGAAATAGCCATCCGGATCTTTTACGGTGCTTTTGACGTTTTTCGCTTCAGGAGACACATATTTCTCGAGCATGCCTTCTTTTTTGAGCTGGTAAAAATCCGGTACTTCGCTGTGCCAGAGAACGTCCACGGTCATCTTCCCTGATTGCCGTTCCGCGGCAATCTTTGCCATGAGTTTGCCGGCTCCGGCCGAATAATAGTCAAACGTAATGTCCGGATGTTTCTTTACAAAGGCGTCGCGAAGTTTTCCGATGAGACTTTCCTTCATGGAAGTGTAAACCATGAGCTTTTCAGCCGCAAATGCGGCCTGCCCGATGCTGCACAGCATGAACGACAGTACGATTAAACAACTCAGCAATTTTTTCATCTGTTCCTCCTTTTGGCTTCAGTTAGATGGTAAATGTTTTTCATAAGCGCATGAGAGAGGTTGCTTCCGCAAGGCAGCGGAATTTTTGATTGCTGACTGGTTGCCGCCATTATTTTTTCACTTCAGGTCTTTTCTATAAGTTAACGACTGATTCAGACATGATCATGGCCGGAGTTCTTCAAAAAGAGCTACCAGCTTCCTGAAGAGCCGCCACCGCCGGACGAGCCACCCCCTCCTGAGAAGCCGGAACCGCCCGAACTTCCCGAACTCCAGGAACTGCCGGAACCACCGGACGTGAATGTGAAACCGCCGATCGAGGCCCGGCCCTTGGTACGGAGATCTTGCTGTGCTTTGGCATACCATTCAGTTTTTTTGATCAGTAATTTTGCTATCGGAAAGAGCACCACGTAGGTCACGAGCAGGTAGAGTGCTCCTGTTGTGCCGACGACCATGATGGGAAACATGGCCCAGAAGGGGATGAGAAAAAAATACAGAAACCAGCCGACACCGGGCGTCAGGACGCCGATCACGGTGAACAGGCCGATGATGCCGAAAATGAACGCGCCGATGAGAATTCGTTCCGTCATCGGGAGATCAGGGGTGTCAATGCTGAAACCCGACGATGACTGCTTTTCGCTGCGGCCTGTGTTTTGGCCGCTGTCGGACAGCGCGCCTCCTTCAAGGACCGTGATGATGGATTGCACCCCCGCCTCAATGCCGCCGTCATAGTCACTATTTTTGAAACGGGGTGTCATGGCATTCCGGATGATGCTGCCTGCCAGGGAATCAGTCAGCGTACCTTCCAGACCATAGCCGACTTCAATGCGCATGCGGCGGTCTTTCGGCGCGACAATGATCAAAACGCCGTTATCTTTTCCTTTTTTGCCCAGTTTCCAGGACTTGAAGACTTCATCGGCATAGTTCTCAATGCTTTCGCCGTCAAGTGTGGAGACTGTCAGTACCGCTATCTGGTTGGTTGTACGATCTTCATGCGCCTTGAGGCGTTCGGTCAGCGAACGGCGCATGCCGGGGCTCAGGATTTCAGCGTTGTCGGTTACGCGCCCGGTGAGGTAGGGAACGTCCATCGCTGAAGCATCAATTGCCGTCAGGAGAATGAGAGCAAAAGACAGAGCCCGGAAAATTTTTTTCATGGCCTTTCCTCCTCGATGATTTCGTCGGGGAGTTCATTCTCAGTGGATTTCCCGGATGCCGTAGCGGCCAGATGTTCTTCCAGGCTGTTCAGGCCTTCTTCCAGAGCGCGTGCGACCTGGCCGGAGGCAAAGATAGCTGTCATGCGAGAGACAATTTTCCCGAGAGCATTCCGGTCCAGACGTTCAGTCAGCCCCGTGTCAGGAAGCACGACTACCTGCCGTTCAAAGAGGCTGACAAGCAGCAGAATTCCCGTGCGGCGTTTCGTGGCGAACAACTCATGAAAAAGAAAAAGGGATTGAGCGTGCTGATGCACTTCTACTTCTGCGCGGTGAGCATCAAGGAAGAACCGGGCAAATTTAGGAACAGTAATACACAGCAGAGCGCAGACAGCGCCGGCCAAGAGCGTGACGACAACGGCAAAGAGCACGGCCGGGGCTGCATTCCATGAAGGCCGCACCAGATCCGGCACGGTGATTAAAAATCCGGAGGCGGATGCTCCCAGTGCAAAGGCTTTCCAGGGCAGTTCGGCGTATGCGTCGCTGCGTTCGACGACCGCGAGCACAATCTGGGCGTCAGTCCGTTTTTCCGCTTCAGCTGTCCGTTTATCTAGGTCAAGTCGTTCCTGATCAGTGAGAGGTCGTGGCACGGTTTTCACCTCATATGGCGCAAGGCATACGGTATTTTGGGGCAGATATTTAGAGCAGCAAAATAATAATTTGTTTCAGTTGCCGGAATTGTTGTCCTCCTGCTGACTTTTGCGGTGATACTCAGCTATTGGAACACTGCTGCCCGGTCCGCTTTCTGTGGCAAGGTTTGCAACATCGTAGCCAAGGCCTTCCAGTTTGTTGTTCCAGAGAATCTTGCCGGTCGCGACGTCAAGGCAAAACAGTTCGCCGCCTGTATGAGCATATATTCTATTGTCTTCGACCAGGAGCGTCACAAAACGGTCGCCGCCCGCGAGCCCGCCCTTTAACTTCGTTTTCCATAGAACGCGACCAAGCGATTTGTCAACAGCGGCAACATGCGCGTTCACTCCTACAAAAATAGTATTGGATGTCATGAGCTCCCTCTCTGTCAAGGACTATGGACTTGCGCCATAGATGCAGACCGTTTGCGACCGATTGTCAGGAGATTTCATAGAATCCTGTTTGTGCAGCTTTTTCAGCCAGGGTTTTTAGCGCGGAGCTTTCTGTGCCTTTTAGATTTAACGTCAAACACCAGCCTTCGGCAATGTTCTTGCTCTCAGCAAGCAGTTTTTCATATGTTTGAATGACATTTTCTATTGTTTGGTCTGATGAATTGCCGATTACCTGGCGGGAGAACTTGTTTATAATTGCCAGCCGGGCTCTTCGCGCAGGTCCCGACGAAACGCTTCCACCGCAGGATACTATCACTTCATAAAAGAAGACCCATCCGAATGGTTTCTCAACTGTACGTTCTTTCAGAACAGAGAACCACCGTGTGTCAGTGGCGTTCTTGTTGAGCCTGCTGACAAGCAACTCATGCGCTTCTTCTTTGGTGGAAATCGTCATAAGAATTAAATAAACACTTCAGCCAACAGGAATGATAACGAGTTTACAGTTATTTTAATTCTTAAAACTCTGCACCGGCGCGGGAATCCTGCCTCCGAGAGAAATAAAGCCTTCCGAGCCGCCGTCATTCGGGATATTGATGATGGTTGCTTCGCCAAGAAGCCCGCCGAAGGAGGCTTTGTCGCCCGCTTTTTTGCCGGGCACAGGGATAAGCCGCGCAGCGGTTGCCTTGCTGTTGATGACGCCGATGGCCATTTCGTCCGCGATGATGCCGGAGATGGTTCCGGCGGACGTATCGCCCGGGATAGCGACCATGTCGAGCCCCACGGAACAGACGCTGGTCATGGCCTCCAGTTTTTCAATGGTAAGATGGCCTTTTCTTGCCGCCTCGGCAATGTTCAGGTCCTCGCTTACCGGAATAAATGCCCCGCTCAATCCCCCTACGTATGAGCTGGCAAAGATACCGCCCTTTTTGACTGCGTCGTTCAGCATGGCCAGAACGGCCGTCGAACCCGGATTGCCGATGCTTTTGAGGCCGAGGCTCTGAAATATTTCGCCTACGCTGTCGCCGACATTGGGCGTGGGCGCAAGAGAAAGGTCTGCCACACCGAAGGGAATGCCGAGTTTGTCCGCGACCTGTCTGCCGATGAGTTCTCCGACACGGGTTACTTTGAATGCGGTACGTTTGATCGTTTCGGAAAGCCGGCCGAGGTCGAGATTAGGATTTGCTTCACGTGCCCGGTCAATTGCTTTTTTTACGACGCCCGGTCCGCTGACGCCCACGTTAATCACCGCGTCGGGCTCGCCGACACCGAGGTATGCCCCGGCCATGAAGGGGACGTCCTGGGGGATATTCGCGAAAACGACAAGCTTCGCGCAGCCGATGCCGTCGCGGTCCGCCGTAATTTCGGCAGTGCGTTTAATGGTCTTTCCCATGAGAGCCACGGCGTCCATGTTGATGCCCGCGTGCGTTGACGCCACATTGATGGATGAGCAGACACGCGATGTTTTCGCCAGCGCGTCGGGGATCGCTTCGATAAGCGCGAGATCACCTTTGGTAAAGCCTTTTTCCACCAGCGCGCTGAATCCGCCGATGAAATCAATCTTGAGCCTGCAAGCCGCGTCATCCAGGGCCGTTGCGATCCTGCACATTTCTTCCGGTGAAAAACCGCAGGCGGCTACGGCGATGGGGCTTACGGCAATTCTCTTGTTCACAACCGGGATGCCGTATCTGAGGCCGACTTCGTCGCAGACATCAACGAGGTTTCCCGCCAGACGGGTGATTTTTTGCCCGGCATTGGCGATGAAGCGGTTCACGTCGTGGCTCGCACAATCAAAGAGACTGACGCCGAGCGTCACGGTGCGCACGTCGAGGTTTTCATTTTTGAGCATTTCGAGCGTTGCGATTATTTCACGGTCTGTCAGCATGGCTTACACTCGATTCAGTTGTTCGAAAATGTCCCGGTGCTGGAGGCTGATGTCCAGTCCGAGTTCTTTTGCCTGACCATATAGAGCGGTCCGGAAAGCGTGCTGGTCAACGGAGGATGGAATATCGACTTCATAAATCATAACATAGGACTGCTGATTCTGGTCGTTCCGAAACACGGCCTTGAGGTTGGTGATGTTGATGTTGTAACGGGCGAGCACTTCGGTAACGCCTGTCATGAGACCCGGCCTGTCCGGTCCGATTGTGGTGATGACAAAGGGGGTTCCTGCAGGTTGCGGGGGCGCAGTCTCTTCTTGTAACGGCCGCAGATGAACAAAAAGCTCCATGGGCCCGATCCGATCGCGCAACGCGGCGAGGATGGAATTTTCTTCCGCGGCATCCGGTATCGAGGCGATGAAAATGCCAACGAACTCTGTCTGGAGTATGGTCTGGCTCACATCTTCGAGATTGCAGCGCTGCTCAAAAAGCGTCCTCGAAACAGCGGCAATAATGCCTGGCCGGTCCGGCCCCAGCACGAAAACAACTATTTTTTTCACGATTTTTCCCTATACGGAACGGATGATATGTTCGCAGACCTCTTCCTGCGTGAGTCCTGTGCACGGTATGGTGATGCCCGCATACTTTTTGTAAAGGGCGAACCGTTCTTCAAACAGGTCTACAAGGCTTTGGTCCGGTCTTTTTGCCAGGCCCCGGGTGCCAAAGTTATGAATTCGCGATTCCAGTGTCGGCAGATCAACATGGAGAAAAACGACCGGGCCGAGCGACTGCAGATGCTCCATGGCGGCTGGGCTGTATACCGCGCTTCCTCCGGTGGCAATGACGTGGTTGTCACATCGCAGGCCGAGAAGCACAGCTTCCTCGATTTTCCGCAAGGCCATGTGGCCGTCATGATCGACGATGTCCTGAAGGGGTCTGCCTTCCGCCAGCTGGATCAGAACGTCCGTGTCCGTAAAATTTCGAGCGGTCATTTTTGCCAGGATGACGCCCACGGTGCTCTTTCCCGCTCCCGGCATGCCGATTAAAATGATGTTGAATTTTTTGTCAATCGCCATAGCGCGTGTTTCTGACGTAAACGGTGCAGGCCGTCGCTATTTCCAGGAAACCTTGTTGAATGTATTGCTGAATCTCTGTGAGAGCTGCGGGTAGAGCGCTCGGAACAACTGCATATCCGAGGACTGCACAGTCGCGTCATTATATGTGCTGTAGGAATAGTTGTAGCGTACCCTGCGCCCCTCGAACGTAATCGCATTGATCACGACTTCAAGGATGCCGAGATAGAGTATTTCGCCCGGCTTCAGAGAAAACCGCAGGGGTTTTGTTTCCATATTGGCATTGACGGCATAACTTCCCTGAAAAATATGGCAGTTCACGATTTGATAGTCTGAAGGCCTTGCCTGGCCGACGAGGAGTGTTGTATAGGTGGATAGGGAATCTTGTTTGATCCATCGGACGTTTTCTTCCTTGTTCGCATTGTAAATCCAGTCGAACCGTTGCTCGGAGTCCTTCTTGCTCAGAAAGTGGAGTTGCACATGACTGTTTGTCAGGAGGTTGGTTTTATCTATTATTTTAACCCGTGCCAGCACAACCGACGGAAAACCTTCCTCAAGAGAGTCCGTTGCCAGGTTCTTCACGTTGAACCAGCTGGCGCAGCCGGATGCTGAAAAAACGGCTGTGAGCAGCAGAAAAAAAAGGAGAACAGTGCCGGCTTTTTTCGGAATGGGAAAAATCATTTTACCTCTCATGCCGCATGGATGGCATGCAGTTATTCCACAACGTCCAGCTTGATGGAGAGTTCATGCAACTGTGCCGGGGACACGCGCGACGGGGCCTCGGTCATGAGGCAGATCGCCTTCTGGGTCTTGGGGAAGGCGATTACGTCGCGGATGGATGCTGCGCCTGTCAGGAGCGCGGTAATGCGGTCCAGACCGAAAGCGATGCCGCCGTGCGGCGGAGCGCCGAATTCCAGCGCTTCGAGCAGAAAGCCGAATTTTTTGCGCGCGTCTTCCTCGGAAATATTCAGCAGGCCGAACATCTGCGTCTGCACTTCTGACCGGTGGATCCGGATGCTGCCGCCGCCGATCTCGGAGCCGTTCAGCACAATATCATACGCCCGAGCCCTGACTTTGAGCGGATCGGTTTTCAACAGACCGAGATCTTCGTTTTTCGGCGCGGTAAAGGGATGGTGCATGGCGTCGTAGCGTTTTTCGTCAACGTTCCATTCCACGAGGGGGAAATCCGTCACCCAGAGGAAATTCATTTTGTTTTCATCAATCAGCTTCAGGCGCCTGCCCATGAGCAACCGCAGATAGCCGAGCGTGTCCGCCGTGATCTTGGGGCTGTCCGCGATAAACATCATGAGATCGCCCGGTTTTGCATCCAGCCTGTCGGCAATGGATTTGATCTGCCCCTCCTTAAAGAACTTGGCAATCGGCGATTCGAAGCCCGCATCGGTTACCTTGATCCAGGCAAGCCCCTTTGCTCCGAATATTTTCGCCTCATCGGTGAGGTCGTCGACATCCTTTCTCGACAGCCCTGCCATGCCGGGCGCGGCAAAACCTTTTACCTGGCCGCCGAGTTCAAGCGCCTGCACAAAGACCTTGAAATCCGAGGATTTCGCGATATCGGAAATGTCTTTGAGTTCAAGGCCGAACCGCGTGTCCGGCTTGTCGGAGCCATAGCGGTCCATGGCGTCCTGATAGGTGAGCCGCGGAAACGGCTGAGGAATATCCACTCCCTTCACCTCTTTTACAACGGTGGCAAGCATCTGCTCCATCAATGACATGACGTCGTCTTCTTCAACGAAAGACAGCTCAATATCGATCTGGGTAAACTCAGGCTGCCGGTCCGCGCGCAGATCTTCATCGCGGAAGCATTTCACGATTTGATAATAACGTTCGAACCCCGCCACCATGAGAATCTGTTTGAAGAGCTGCGGCGACTGCGGAAGCGCGAAGAACATGCCCGGGTTCACCCTGCTCGGAACCAGATAGTCGCGTGCTCCTTCCGGGGTGCTTTTGGTCAAAAACGGCGTTTCCACATCGACGAAATCGTGGTTGTCCAAAAAACGACGCACGGTCTGCGCTATTTTGTGGCGGGTAAGCAGTACTTTCTGGAGGCTTGGCCTCCTCAGGTCGAGGTAGCGGTATTTGAGCCTCAGGTTCTCAGCTACATCGGTTTCGTCTTCGATCATGAAGGGGGGAGTTTTTGCCTGGTTCAGAATCTGGAGCTGGTCGGCCAGCACTTCAATTTCTCCGGTTGGGAGCTTGGGATTTACGGTGTTGCCCGGCCGGGGAGAGACCTTGCCGGTGACCGCGAGCACGTATTCGCTCCGGATGCTGCCCGCCAGTTCGTGGGCCTCTTTTGACGTTTCAGGATTAAAAACAACCTGGGTGATGCCGCCGCGGTCGCGAAGGTCTATGAAAATAAGCCCTCCGTGGTCCCGTCTGGTATGTACCCAGCCCATCAGCGTTACAATAGTACCGACATCTTTTTTTGCCAATTCCCCGCAGGAATGTGTTTTTTTGTTTGATTTCACCTGATTTCCCTCGTTTTTTATTGGGTAAGACAGGGTTGGATAATATCATTCAATGCGCTCGAAAGTCAAGTAGCAGGGCACTGACGAGCATTTGCCGAGGTTGGTAGAAACTATTCTCTTATTGAAGCAATACCGTCCTTCGCTGCATTCATCATCATGAGTGTTTCGTTTGCCCAGAGGTTCAGGGTCATCCCTTTTGCGATCCACGGCATGAGTGTTCCCGCCGTTTGGAAGTGGGCGCCGGAGAATTTCTGGTTCTGTTTGGCGGAGGCGATGACTTTATCCAGGGCCGCGACAAAATCGGGATGTTCAAACTGCCCCATGATGCCCATGCTCTGGCTCAAATCGTTGGGGCCGATGAAGGCGGCATCGATCCCTTCAACTGCGAGAAGAGTATCGATATTTTTCACGCCAATGGGCGACTCAATCTGGACCATCAGCACGGTTTCGTCATTCGCTTTTTTCATATACTCCACGGTATTGGTAATTTTCTCAAATCCGCTGTGTCCCCGAAGCAGCTGCACTCCCCTGTTGCCCAGCGGAGCATATTTTGCCAGTTCCACGAACAATCGGGCCTGTTCCGCAGTTTCGGCATTGGGCAGAAGCAGTCCGCCTGCCCCCATGTCCATGTATTTTTGAACAACCTCGCGCCGAAGCTCGGGAATGCGCACCATCCCGCAGATGCCGGATTCCCGCGCCACGGTAAGCATCCTTGACACGGTGGTGTAATCAAACGCGCCGTGCTCGCAGTCAATAATAAAATAATCGAAACCGCATACCTTGATGATTTTCGCGATTTCCGGATGATCGAAGAGAACGACCATGGTTCCCAGAATCTGCTCTCCCTTTTTCAGTTTTGTTTTCAAGCTGACGGTCATTCTTGCTCCTCCTGTATTTTGAGTGCTTCGTCTGGTGTTTTTTCGCCTGGATGTTGATAAGAACACACAGCGGTCGGATTTTGGTGTTTACGTCAATGTCCAATAGGTTAAGAGTTTTCCGACAGCAGATAGCCGGCGTGAGTTGAAAGGTTTCATCTGGTTCAACGCTTTGCGGTTTTTTTGATTTTTTCGAATACCTCCGGGCCCAGACATTCTCTGGCAGCAGCGCACCATTCCGCGCAGGACGGACCCAGGGGTCTTGTATTTAGTTCGCCACATTTTCCGCAGGTGGTCTCCGGCTCATCACTCCATATTTCGAGTGTTGCACCGCACTTCCTGCATGGTATTTCTTCGGGCCAGGGCTGGCGGATCTCCCTGCTTCCCGGACAGTGCTCTTTCATGCGCGACAGCCTCTGGGGAGTGGCGGAAAAGTGCTTTGTTGATTCTTCTGCCTAAGCAGCGCGATGCGGACTGCGGCACTTGTCCGTGTGCTGCTATTTCTCGCCCTCGACGATCTGTATTTTAAAAATATAGGGAATAATTGCCCGATTTATCTCGATGGGGATAAAAAGAGTGACGGTCTTTCCCTTCAGCCCGGACACCCCGGCACCTTCATGGCCGAGCAGCGCTTTCACTTCATATTTTCCCGTTTTGGGAGATACGAAAACGTGCTCAATCGGCGTTATCGTATCCTGGAGCGCCTTGCCGGACAGTACGACCTGATCGGGGACAGGGTTGTTCCTGTCCTGATACCGCACGCCGGAATGCATAAGCCGGAACCGTCGCGCATGAATATCCGTGTATTCCGCCCTCTCCCAGAGAAGCTTCAGCGGGTGTTCCGAAAGATTTTTGAGCCCCAGTTGGAATGCGATCTCACCTACGGCAAGGGTCATGGAAATTGTTTTGTCCTGGAAGGACAGGTCATCCGAAGGAATTGGCGCAAGAAGACGGTATTTTAATTGATAGGCGAGCTTTTTTTCCAGTTTGACCCTGATGGTATCTCCTTCATTGATATGGCGGAGCGCTATGGTCACGGGTTTGTACCTGTCTTTGCTTACTTCCAGGATTTCCCTGCCTGACCGAGTCGGTTCAGCCGGCACGTCTACGGTGACTGCTGCGGGAGAACTGTATTTCTGTTCCTTCTGATCAGGACCGAAAACGACCCTGATGACCGAGTCCGGCGGGTCTGCAATGACCTTGAAATGTTTTGACACCACACTCGGAGAACAAGCTGACGCGAAAAGGCATATCCAGAATATTATAAAATACTTTTTCATGCAGGTTCCCCTTTCAGGCCTGATTTTCTTTCATAATATCACATTAATTGCTGTCTGTCACAAAATTTTCATTGCATTTTTCTGCTCCTCCGGCCGCGGATAAACGTGAAATATGATTTACCCGGGCATATCAGGAAAAAATCATGCCTCGTGCTGACAAATTGGCTTGAATATGCTTTAATAGATAACTATAATATTTCTGGTGATGCTCACTTCTATTCCGAAGGAGAAGACAAGATGGCGGTAAAGTCGGTAAAAAAGAAAACAACAAAGAAAAAAGCTGTCAAAATTGGGCGTGCCAGTGCATCGAAAAAGTCCGTCGGAAAAACAAGCACAAAGCCGACCCGAAAGTCCGCAAAAAAGAGGACAACAGCAAAAGCTGCGGGCAAAAGCAGGAAGCCCTCTTCTTCGAAGCCGGCACCGCAGACACGGGTATCCGCATCTACGCAGAAACGGCACGAATTGCTTAAGAAATTGTTGTTTAAAAAAAGAAATGAAGTTGTTGCGGGCCTGGAGTATCAGATGGGACGCAAGCTGTCCCGGGAAACGGGCCAGAAGATTGACTCTGCCATGGACAGTGCAGACCAGTCCGCGCTGGACATGGACCAGGGAATTGACTATTCCCTGCTGGAAATGAAATACGAGCAGTACAAGGACATCGCGGATGCTTTCCGGAAACTTCAGAATAAATCTTATGGTCTGTGCGAGGAGTGCGGCCAGGAAATTGATATTAAACGGCTTGAGGTCAATCCGCTGGCCAGATACTGCATTGACTGCAAGACGCGCAAGGAGGAGATGGAGCGCATCCAGAAGGAGGAGACCCGCTTTAAGGAATAAAAACGCACTCGGGCGGGTTTAAAACGGCTGCGGCGCTGGAGCATGTTTTGCTTGACAAAAGGGACGTGATACAGTATCGTATGCCTCTGATTTTTCTCGGGGCGGTGTAGCTCAGCTGGTAGAGCAGGGGAATCATAATCCCTGTGTCCGGGGTTCGAGTCCCTGCACCGCCACCATTCTTCCCCTCGTAGAACCATTTTCCCCTGTCGTATGCTTACAACAAAAGTCAAACAAACGATCCAACGCTTCGGCATGCTGAAGCCCGGAGACTGCGTTCTCGTTGCCGTCTCAGGAGGACCTGATTCGGTTTGTCTCCTGAACGCATTGTGGTCGCTATCGAAGGAATTCGCCTTTACCCTGCATATCGCACACCTTGATCATATGTTCCGCGGCCGGGAATCAGCCGACGAGGCTTTGTTTGTTGCCGGACTTGCAAAGAAACTGGGTGTTCCTGCAGTCGTTGAAAAGATTGATGTTCCTGCGTTTTGCCGGGAGCGCGGGCTGTCGTCGCAGGAAGGGGCGCGGACGGTGCGGTACGATTTTTTGCAGAACGTCGCAAAAACAGCCGGGGCAACCCGCATTGCCACGGGCCATACTGCAGACGACCAGGCTGAAACGTTTCTTATGCGGCTGCTGCGCGGCGCGGGTGTTTCCGGGCTTTCGGCAATTCCTCCGGTGAGGGATAATATAATCCGCCCTCTTATTGACGTCACCCGCGGCGAAGTGATGGCATACATCCGAGAACACGGCCTTGAATTCGCGACCGACCCTTCCAATGCACAGTCTGTGTATATGCGGAACCGGATCAGGCGGGACCTGCTGCCCCTGCTCAGGCACTTTAATCCCCGGGTTGTGGAAACTCTTTCAACGGAGGCGGAGCTGCTTCGGGACGAAAACGAAGCTATGGAAGCTTGTCTTGCGGAGCGCTCAGGTGGCATTCTGCGGCAGGAGCCATACGGTGTCGTTCTTGAGAGGGCTTCGTTTAACGCATTGCCGCAGGCCTTTAAACGCAGACTTTTTTTACAAGCAGTACAAATCGTCGACGAGGATATCTCCGGATTGACCCGGCAGAACGGGTGGCTATCGTCCGTGCAGATTGATGAAGCCGTTTCCTTCATGAAAACAGCCCGGAGCGGCAGGGTCCTGCAACTTCCCGGCAATGTCAGGCTTGAGCGGGAATATGAAGCATTTATCGTGTCCCGGGAAACCGATGCACAGGTTTTTTCCCGCGTCCTTACGCTGCCGGGAGTCACCCGGATTCCGGAACTCGGGCTACAGGCCGAAACCGCAATTGCCGAATCACCGGATGAAGATTTTACGCTCAAAAATTATCTCTGGCAGGCAGAGTTTGATTATGATAAAATACATAAACCTTTGGTCCTCAGGTCCAGACTGAGCGGAGACCGGTTTTATCCGTCAGGCATGGGCGGCAGAAGCAAAAAACTCCAAGATTATTTTACAGATGAAAAGGTTCCGCGCCGAAAGCGGAACATGATACCCCTCCTCGTATCGGGAGAGGATATCGTATGGGTGGTGGGTTTTAGGACGGACGCGCGGTTCCTGCCGGGAGCAGGTGCAAAGCGAAAGGCGCTGGTCGGTATTCAGTCGATGAGCGGGGAACGGTAAGAGCGGCGTCCTGCGTGCCCGCTCCGTACGTTTTTTATGGGGAGGATTGTATGGTTGGTATCGATTTTGGCAAGCCGCTGTTCACACGGGAAGAAATTCAGCGAAAAAACCAGGAAATCGGACTACGGATATCCGCGGACTACGCGGAAAAGGACTTGCTTGTCGTCGGCGTGCTGAAAGGCGCCCTGTTTTTCATGTCTGATCTGCTCCGGTCTCTCAGGATATCAGTCAGAATGGACTTTATTCACTGCACCAGCTCATCCAAAGGTGAGGACGGAAATCCGGTTCGGATGCTGTGCGACATGAAGGAGGACATCTCGGGCAAACATGTCCTCCTCGTGGAAGACATCATGGACTCCGGAGTCACGCTTAACTACCTGAAGCAGATGCTGCTGGAGCGAAAGCCGGCGTCTCTTAAGGTATGCGTGCTGCTGGACAAAGCCGAACGCCGTCTGGTCCCCATTGAGGCGGACTATGTGGGCTTTCGTATTCCGAACAAGTATGTCGTTGGTTACGGGCTGGATTATAAGGATCGTTACCGCAATCTTCCTTATATAGCCGTGCTTCCCATGGAAGAGCGTTAGGCGGAGCGTTTAGATAAACTGTTGTCACGAACCAGAGAATATGTTACTATTTATTTTCTAGAAATTGCAGTTGCAGTTGGAAACTGTTTATTTTCAACAGGTTGAACGTTCCTGTCCCCAGTTTTCAACTAACCATATCGCAGTTATTGGAGGTTCTGATCGGTGGGTGCATCATATAAAAATATTGCGTTGGTTCTCTTGCTGGTCCTGCTGTCGGTGTTTATTTTTAATTTCGCAACGACGATGAACCAGTCTGCACAGGTGATCCGCTTCAGCGAGGCCATGGACAAGATTGCCAATGGAGAGGTAAATGACGTAACGATCAAGGGATTGGAGTTGTACGGAACGTTGAAAAACGGTAAGACATTCATGACCAATCTTCCGGAATATCCCGACCTCGTGAAGGATCTGCGGGCCAAAGGCGTGACGATCAAGGCGGAGCCGATCAAGGAATCGGCATGGACCAGTTTCCTGGTTGTCTGGGCGCCACTGATTCTCATGGCCTTGTGGTTCTTTTTTATCATGCGGAACATGCAGATGGGTGGAAACAAGGCGCTTTCCTTCGGCAAGAGCAAGGCAAAGCTGCTGAACGAGAGTGCAAAGAAGGTGACTTTCAACGAAGTTGCCGGCATGGATGAGGCGAAAGTTGAAGTCCAGGAAATCATAGAAATTCTGAAAGACCCGCAGAAGTTCCAGAAACTCGGCGGCAAAATCCCGAAAGGTGTCCTGTTGGTTGGCCCTCCCGGCACGGGTAAAACGCTTCTTGCGCGCTCTATCGCAGGCGAGGCGGGTGTGCCGTTTCTTTCGCT
>CAZYEF010000010.1:0-24953 GCA_964646375.1 uncultured Nitrospiraceae bacterium
ATTTTAAAATCTGACAAACGCTTTACCGGCCCCATTCCCAGACCGATGAGGGCGTTATTATATTGCTTCGATCCATCGCTCGATAAATACGCAGAGATGATGTTTCCGTAAAGACGCATGCTGCCGTAAATTTTCGGTATCGGAAGTCCCGGCTGCTGAGTGGTTTGGGGCGACCATGAATACGCCTGTGAATTATCAGCGCTGTCGAGAGTGGGAAGTTTCGGCTTGTCCGGGGCAAGAAGAAGGTTAACCACGAGGCCGCCGACCATCAGCAGTATTGGAATAAGCCAGCCAGCTTGATATGCCAGCACAACTGCGCAGTAAATAGTGGCGTAAATGGCGAAGAGTGTTTCCCAGACTCCATATTCTATCGCGGGAGCCATCACAATCTCATCGCCGCTTAATGGATATGTCTGGGCGAGATCCATCTCTGGAACAACTTTCCCATTTATAGAAACTACTGCCTTAACATCTGTGGGGAAATACTTATTCCGCAGATCGAGCGCAGTCGTACTCGGCTGATGCGAGATGGGGATAATATCTCGATCTGTTTTCGCGAACGGATTTTTGACCACGATGATGGTTAATTGTTCCATTAAAATGTCTTTCCCGGTTTATAAAAACCCGTTATCCTGTTCTTCCAGAATATTGAATCGAGACGTTCAATAACAACACACGTCTTTGCCCGGATGTTAATAAAGGAATTGCTGTTTTCAAGAACCACTCCGATATGAGACGTGAACGGAGGGCGATGGGTGAATGTCACCAGGCAGAATGGTTCTGGTCCTTGAAGCTCATCAAAGAGCGGCTTCATCTCGGTTATCTTATTGTGTATCCATGAAGCCGATGGCGAGGATCCGTAATCCGGAAGCTCAATGCCCATACGCCGATAAATTTCCATCGCCAGGCCATAGCAATCATATTCAAGGGGTCCCCGACCGCCATATCTGAACGGTCTTCCAATAAGATCTGAATATGAGGGATTTTTAAACAAGCCTCACCCCATAGCCTGAAAGTCCGGGAAACCCTCCGAACCTCTTGCTGTTCCCTAATTGCCTGCAGTATGTGAGCGTTCTGTGGCAAGTTTCTGAAGGGCCGTTATATCCGCATTCAACGCTTTTAAAAAGCCAATTGCAGTGTTCGCCGATATATTTGTAATGCGGGAAGTTGTTCCGCAACGGGTTAGGGGCTCCCAGGGTAAACGTGACCCATTTCGAGTCAGACGTTGTCTCTACCACATCAAAATGCATTTCCAATTCGCTGTAATCTTCCTCCAAGTGGGACGCGTGTACAACGCGCAGAAGTATTCCCGTACCAACCGCGCCGTCATATTGTTCAAGATACGCCTGCAGGGACCTCAGAACGTTCGATATCCGAATTACTACGCTCTGAATTTCTCCCTTTGATGACTGCTTTATGTTTTCAAGCTTGAACGGAAAAGCCTGATAGGTCCTGCCCTGGAATGTGATGTTCTCGGTATTATTCACGAGATAAACACGGGAATCATCCGGGAATGCAATATCCAAAAGCATCAGCCAGGGGACGCTATTGGCGATTTTGTTCTTTTCTATGATCAGCGCTGCGGGAATATTTTTCATGCTTCATTAAACCTCTTCGAGATCGAACTCGGCGGACCAGGCATGATTTCCGAGAGGGTCAAAGCCGTTTTCGGGCTTGAACTTAATTACTCCGAGATAGCGAACATTATAAGCAATTCCGTCCACCGGATTCGTCCAGGAGAACATTGCGGATCCGCAGTTTACTGAAACCTCGTGCGATTCGAGCGCCGTTTTGTCGGCAAGTGAAAGTCCGGAATATCCTATATGCCACTTCTTTGGAACACGGGTAAAACGCGGACGCGTCTGAACATAACCCGCCTCTGATTCTGATCGAATAACAGGATCAAGCGCTGCCGTCTGCTCGAACGCTTCAACAAGCGGATTGATTGTAAGAACGGGGAATGCCATTACTTTCCCCCCTGCTTAAATAAATGATAAAGAGGCCCATATCCATCGGCATTTTTCAGGATCACGCCGACAATATATTTTTCACCGTCAAACTTCATTTCGGAAGACTTGGCATCTAATTGCTGATTAGTCTGGTTCTGTACGTTAACTACAACATTTACTCCACTACCGCCTATCTGCCCGGAGTTTATTTTATCGAGCGCAGCAACACCCTTGCGAGAGACAACATATTCTCCGGTTTGCAGTATGGCGGCACGTTCATCCGGGGCGAGATTCCCGCCGATATGAAAACGCGGAACAAACCCTCCGGAGTGCATGATGTAACCGCCGGAGTGTTGCGTTTGTACTGCCTCATCACCGGAAGCAGGGCTTGAAAATAATTTTGTGACTCCTTTTATAAGTCCTGCAACTGCGAGTTCAGATAAATAATTAGATACAGCTTTTCCAATGGCATTTAAAAAGCTCGTAATATAATCACGAAGAGATTTCAATTTGCCCTGGAATACATCAAAGAAAAAATCGCTGAACGCAGACTGAAGCCCTTGTGCGGCATCTTGGGCAAGCCGCTGCGCCTGTTGGAAGGTGCTGCCTATTGAGTCGAGATATTTTGCGAGACCTTCTTTAATTCCTTCATCAAAGGAGCCATTTAATTCACGGAGGGCAAGTCGAAATTCTAATATTTTCCGCTTTGCCTCATCAATCTGCTTTGATAACATAGCGCGTGCATTAGGGTCTTTTATTATATATTCCCCGGACGAATCTTTTGCGCTATATTGTTTCTGTAATAGACCCAAAATATCCTGTTCATATTTAACGCGCTGTTCAGCAGCTTGCAGGTGAGATATTTCCCGCCATCGTTCAGTCGAATCAAGATCAACAAGTTTTGATTCTAATATAGAAACCTGGGCATGATAATAAACAATATCTTTTAATTGCTTTTCCGCATTTCCACGCGGTGCATTAAATTTTATTTCTTTCAGCGAAGATGTTTTTAGTTTATCGGCATGTTTCGTCTCAATTTCCCGAATCTGTTCATCGTATCGCTCCTCAAGATCATCCTCTGCCTGAAGCAATTGCTGCGTAGCGGTTACAAATACATCTGTGATCGATGTAGAAAAACCTGATTTAATCCAGGCCCAGGCACCCTTCACAATCGACATCATCCAATCCCACATAACACCAATACGGGATACAACTTTTGCGAAATATGTCCCTATTTTTTCGATGCGTTCTATGAGCGGATCAATCACATTATCCATAATCCAAAAAATGCCTTTTCCGACATTTTCTTTAATCTCATTAAATAATACTTTCCATCGCTGAAGCTTTTCTGCATTTGTATCTTGAATTTCACCAAACTTCTGGACTTGAATTCCGGCATTCTCCATTACGAGAGAATAAATATCTATCTCGGTCACACCCATGGCCATTGCCTGGTTTAAAAGTCTCATCTGCTCACGTGTTATCAAGCCATATTGCAAAAGGCCTCTCGGCATCTTATTGGTAATTGCGTCTGTGATGGTTTCATATGTTTGACGAATATCCTGCCCGCTCACACGCGCTGCAACTCTGGCTGCTGACATTATTTCTACAAGCTCATTTCCTTTGAGATCCTGCATCAAACCCTTAATAGCTTTTTGCATTATATCACTGT
Source organism: uncultured Nitrospiraceae bacterium (assembly GCA_964646375.1). Taxonomy (GTDB): domain Bacteria; phylum Nitrospirota; class UBA9217; order UBA9217; family UBA9217; genus JBAZLV01. Next base: position 3,622 of record CAZYEF010000010.1, read on the forward strand.
CGTCTACTGTCCCATTTGAAACGCGCTTCATTTCCGAGAGAATATATTCGGCATCTTCACCGAGCGACTGTGCTACCTTATGAAAAGATTCCTCTGCTTGCTGGGCTTTTGCTCCTTTTTCCATGTACTCAAACGCCTGGCGAACGGCAAGGGTGACCGCCGTAATTGTGGCGGTCAACCCCAGCCAGTTTTGTTTAAGCGTGGCGATGGCGCTGCCGATCGACGAGCTGCCCTTTTTAGCCGTATTTTCGAGATCGGTTATTTGCCGCTTCGCATCATTAAATGCGGCTTGTGTTTTATTCAGCGCCTCTATCGCCAGTTCTATTTTGTTTGCCATAGTGAACACCCGCGGGAATTAATCAGAGATTGAACACACCTGTACCGCTTTGGGACCCTTGGGAGTGTCCTCCTTTTCAAACGATACGCGCTGGCCTTCTTTCAGGGTTTTGAATCCTGAGCTTTCTATATCCGAGTAATGGACAAAGAGATCATCGCCAGCATCGGTAGTGATAAAACCGAAACCTTTTTTTTCATTGAACCACTTAACAGAGCCTTTCATAATCATCGATCCTTTCTTAGTATGCAGAGTTCACAATCAGTGTTTTTTTTGGCTGCCTTGCATGCCTGGCAGTATTTCCCTTCATCGGTTTCCGTCTTCGTTTCAGATCCGGCAGTGAGAAAGCCGATGACTGCTTCACGGAACAAAACTTCACGCGCCCGGTGCTTTAGGTAGGGCTCGCATTCTCTAAGGGTGTACCCCCAGAGGATTGACTCCCGTCTGGTGATGTCTCCGTCTGTGAGGACGACGACGAGGGATTCGATGCCGGATTCTTGATGTTCTTGAAAACCGCGTTTAGTGTCAGTTTCTCCATCAACCCGGTTATCCTCTCTAAAAGAGAGGCAATCGGGTTGCAGTCGAAAAAATCCTCCACCACAGTAAAGACCACGTCCGGTTTGATGGAAAACGACAGCTCCTTGGCCAGGGAGCGCCGCTTTTCATCGTCTCCCTTATCCGATATTTCCGCGCCTGCAGGAATCAGCACAATGGCAAGCGCCTCCGGCATCTTCAATCCAATTGATGCAATCAATGCCGCGATGTCCATGCTCGCGTCAATCCGAATGTGTTTCAGCAGTACTATGAGCAGGAGAAGCTGGCCGAGCACCAGCTCTCGTTGGATGTATTTTTTACCATCGATATCATAGGTGAATTCTTTTTGTTCCATTGTTCCTCCGTTGCACTATTCGGTTTTTGCCTTGAGTGAATCAAGGGCGTTTTGCAGCTCTTTTTTTCCTCGTCTTCCCAGCCAGTAGCCTAATACCGCTCCACCGGCCACTCCAACGAGGAAAACTCCAGCCGTTATCATATAGACCTCCTTTCCAGTTCATTTTGCATAAAGTAAAGCTATATCGTCGTCTGCGTATTTTTCAGAATCATTTGAATGCTCGATCCTTCTGTCGCATTGTCATAGAACGCCGCAAACGGCAGCTCGATGACAATTCCTTTCGGTCCGGAAATAAGCGGTGACGCCTGTTCATAGACCAGCTCAGGGATTTTGATATCGAGGCTCTCATTTCCTGCGCTGCCGAGCCCGGTCCCGCGTGTAAGGGTTATCTGCAGCGAGCTTTCTGTATAATTGATCGCCTTGTTCAGCGTCGCCATATCTTCAAACAGGGCCGTCAGTGTTCCACTCACAAGCGTTGATCCTTCAGGGATGGCCCGTCGCTCTCCGCCTCCACCAATGACATACACGCCGTTTTCAAGCTGGTTGTCGATATCGAATTTTACATTCGACACCACGGCGATCGCTCCGCCGCCCTCCTGGATTGTCGCCTCAAACGCATCAAAAGGATTGTGTCCGAGATCCACAGGAGAGGCATGGAAGCTGGTAGTGCCGGACGTTTCTTTCTTGCCTATGAAATCGAGCGAGAAGGAAATAATCCCTTCAGCGCCTATTTCAAAGCTTCCCTTGCTTATCCGGCACCCGTTGTATAAAAAATACTCCGGCGTCGCCAGATCAAGGAACTGCTTCTCGAAGCAGAGCGATGTCGGAAGAGCGCCGACTTTCAGTGTGTGTACATAGGGTCCAGTTCCGGTCGTTACTTTCGATCCCATCAGATGCTTTAAAAGCTTCCCCATGTACGGGTTCAATTCGGTATTGATGGATCCGGAAACATCCTTGTTGCCGCGCCGGGCCTGGGTTTGATTTCTATTCCCGCGAATGATGTTCGTTTTAACCAGGCTCCGCTTCGCGGACACGGTCTCTGATACAATGGGCAACACCAGCGATGCTGGAGTCCCAGGCGTAACGCCGAATTGCGCCTCATCATCATAAATAACTTTCGCATTTGCTCCAGTCGCCTGCATGGGTTATTCCCCCTTTCCTTTGTCTTTTTTAGATACTTCCTTGAACATGGGATTATTGAGCAGATCAGCGGCCTTTTCGTCCGACATCTCGACCGGCACATTTACCTGCATGGTTCCAATGCCGCCGACATCAATCCGTTCTGGTCCCATCTCATAGACAATTTTTTTCATCGCTCAGGTCTCCTATCGTATGGTTTTTCGCACCAGCTCTATCCCGTATGCAAACTTTCCGAATTTAACCTCGATCAGCCCGTCCTCGATCGGCCAGAAAAAACCCGGAATGGGCGCGAGGCTTATTTGTTTTATAAGTCCGGCATCGCCTGAGCTTCCCACCAGCGCCTCTATCAGTTGATAGGCTCCGCGCTGCCCTTCCTGCAGCGGCTTGCGCAGATTCTGCAAGATGATCGTGATGCGGTATGTCTGATCTTTGTCTCCGGTCGACGCTCCTATGACTTTCTTTTCTCCGTGTCTGGTCCCTCCGTAGATCACGTAACAGGCAGGAAGGGCAAGGGTGCTTTTCATGAGGTCATCAAGATCTGATTGGTCCGGCCAGGTATCAACGATCCGGAACTCCGGGACCTGCTCTTTGATGGCCTGAATGATTTTATCTTCTATCTGCTCGATCTCTGTCTTCATTTAAACCCGCTTAAAGAAGGCAATAATGCCGGATAATATGCCGCGCAAATACAGGAGAAAAATGACACCGGCCAGGATAGCGAGCCCGATCAGGATCCGCACCGGCCAGTAATACCAGGGACGTGCCGGCAGAACGGTTTTTATATCTTCTTTTACAGCCTCCTGATTCTGAAAAATCTCGGCATCGTGGAACGGCTTTTTTACCACCGTTATCATTCCACCCTCTTTTGTTTTCACCTGGGCTATAACATGCTCCGGATTTACTCCGACAGGAACATCGGCCCTGTCTCCGGTCCGCTGCAGGTCGATCATTTGCACGATTTCACCTGCAACGGTTTTTACTTCAACTGCCGGACGCACATGCGAACAGGATAAAATACAGGCACAAATAAAAACGATTATTGCAATTCGTTTCATGCCGATGCTCCTTTATTAACTGTTTCAGATGGTCCCGCACCATTACCCCGAAGAGATGCTATCAGATCCTTCGCCGCAATCGGGGCATAAGAGACGGCCATGCCGACCGCATAACCGATGTAATCCCAGGACCCCAGGGACCGGCCCCAGGCTTCTTTGATAAATGCAATCGACAATATAATCATCGTTATCAACGCGCCCAGCCGGTTTAGCGCGGTTTTTCCATGTTCATTTTTTATGAGCAGAAAATTATCTCTTTTCATGTCAGTTTCTTCAGCGTGCCGATATGCACGCAGCCGTTTTTAGGTTCTGGTTTGATGTATGATATTTTTACGCCGGACTTCATCGCCCGCGCCATAATGTCCGTTACCAGTTTTATGTTCGGAAAGCCGTTTACTTTTTGCGAGAAGTCGATCGGCCATGTTCCGTTTTCTCCAATAATATGAGAACTGGCCTTTATGATTTTATCCATCATGTTTTCTCCGGAGGGCCGTATATAGTTCACTCTGCAGACGGCATCGAGCGGAGGATTTATAACGAAATCATTCAGCAGGAGGGTCCACCAGGTGCGCTGCCAGTGGTAGAGAAGACCGAATCCGGGCACATCGCGCTTGATGTCCGGGTTTCCAGGCATGAACTCAGGAAATTTTATTTTTGCTATTTTTGCGTACTTCGCGATGGTGGCGAGCTGTTCATCCGGCTTACTGTGTCCGCGTGTGGCTTCGAGATCCATCCCGACAGTAAAAGGTTCAATGTCCGTAATGATGGAAAGCTGATTATTATCGAATATTGCGCCTGCTCGTGTCAGAATCATCTCATGCTCCGTGAGAAGCTTTGCCGCCCACGACTGCGATGAGCGGCTGCTTCATTGTGGGCCGGTTCTGGCAGTCGGCTCGCAATTAGTAGGTGTCGAGCTTTTCTTTTGGAAAGATACGGTCACAGCTCGTTTTGTTCGTTTTAAATCCCCCCTCGGCAGGCTTCGATGTCGATTCAACGCCGAGAGATATGACGCCCTTCTGTATGGACTCCAACAGCTTTATCGAACTGTCGTATTTTTTCTGAATGGAGTCCGGCATGTCCGCAGCAAATCTCCGGTCGTAGAGTTTGAATACCGCGATGTTGACGGATAAATCCCGTATCATGGGCGGCGTGCTGGGAAGTGGCAGCGTATATCTCGACCGGAGGTATCCATTGATCAGCTCATCCGCAGACGATATGGCGGCATTTACCCGCGATTCATTTATTGCGGATATGCCTTCATCGTCGGTGAGCTGCAGAACGCTTGCCTCGGTAATTGCATTCGATATGTCGATCAGGGTGCAGTAGGACATTTATGCTTCCTTTTTCTTAACATTTACAGGTTTCACGTTGTGCTCCCCGAGTGCTGCGGCCTCTTTTTCTGTAAGTTCTATTTCGTCTCCAGCGCTGTAAATGGTCGGTTCTTTGTCGCCTTTTACCCCATGGCAGATACGGGCATTTTCTTGAACGATGTATTTCGGCATAATGACTCCTTTTTTTTTAATAGGACGGGACCCAGGACTGAGATCCCGCCCCTTCATACTACATAAATGGGTTTTATTGACGGATCACGTCATCATGGAACTGCATTTTCGATGATGAACCCGAGATCGGATGCGAGAATTTGCTCATCCGAATTCCATGCTGTCTTGATAAACTTTGCACCCTTAACCCCGCGCTTGCCGTCAAAATCCGTGAATGTGGTTCGGGGCAGTTCTGAGAAAGTCACGCCGAAGGTGATGGTTTTGACGCCGGGATTTTTTTCCACATAGCAGGCGACAACATGCTTACCCCAGAGCCGGGTATAGGTTGAGGTCTGGCCTTCTTTTGATGATATATAGCGTCCACGGCCAACAAGCACATTCTCTATTTCCAGGAGACCGGCGAGTTCCTCGGGTTTTACAAGACCCCCAGGAGATCCTTGATATCGGGTCGATCCCTTCACCGCATCGAGCAACTCTGGCAATTTCCGAAGAATGACCCAGACGTCGGCTCCAATGACCAACGTGTTTGCGCGAATGAAACAGGATTCAACCGCAGATATCAAATTTCCCACAGGATCATCGGCACTTTGTCCCCACTGAGCCGTTCCAGAAAGGGTGTTCTTTTGTGCTGAGGCATAGTTGCCGGGAGTGAAGACCTTGGTGGCCACGCGCTGCTCCTGGGCAATATCGAGCAGTAGATTCAAAAAATCATTCGTATCGATCTCAGGCTGAAGAGGATTGTCTGCATTATCTATATCCTCTTGAGGCAGCCAGTCAGCCAGGGCATGGTCCTTAACTGAATAGTTGCTGGGCGATACACCCCAGTCCATTTCATTCGGCAGGCTTTTGGGTCCAATTGCGTCATTTGCCAGCTTGAAACTGTCGGCCTTGTTGTAGGTCATGAATTTATCGGAGCGCTTGTTGACCTTGACGACCGGAAGCACCAGTGGCCAGATCATCTGTTCGTTCCGATATTTCAATGACAGGTTCGACAGGGTTGAATCTACGTGTAATGTACGTGGTTCAGGCATTTTAAATTCCTCCTCTCAAATATGTGTATGCGACCTTATTTTATCCCTGCGCCCTACTGGGAGAAATAAGGATCGGGACAATGTCGCCCGCTGCTCCTGATGCGAGTGCCCTGCCTATAACGGCATAGTTTGTTCCGGCAACCGCTCCTATGGCCACACCTTGGCCGCTTCCATCCGAGGTGACCAGTGCTCCGCGTGTGATACCGCCCGTGCCAAGTTTAAGACGGGAGATCCCATCAAGCATTACACGCACTTCTTCACCGGCTGCTGCCGTATCATGCTGGAAGATAGCGATCAGGTCTTCTGTACTTCCCGTCGCAGTGGAAAGCGTGTCGTCATCAGCCCCAAACTTGGCGATAGTAAAGGCTGTGATCGCAGCAGTGCCTTTGACCGATTTTTCTATTCCTGATGTTTGCCCTATCATAATATTGTTCCTCCTGTCTGAAATTTACGGGAAGTTGGAATCCTCCCCTTAATCTTTAAACAATTCCGGATGCTCTTTCGATACAGCGAGAACAGCTTCTTTGTAACTCTTGTCCGGGTTAGCCTTGCTGAATTCGGCAATAGCCGCGTCCTTCGTGTTTCCATTTGCACCGGCAGCCTTGTCCTTCGTCGCCTGCTCGCTGAATTCGATGGCCTTAGGAAGGGTTTTCAAAAATCCCTTGAACACATCGAGCGGAGGCTTTTTTTCGGTCTTGCCATCGTCGGCAGCAAACTCAAATATCTCGGCACCGGAAAGGCACTGCATAAGATCGAGACAGGTTTGTTTCATTGCCGGGGTAACTTTGCCTTTAAGTTCCTCGCTTGCCAGGAACGCCGAGAACTCCGCTGCCAGGTTCTTTTTTCGTTCTACGGCCAGGTCAGTTTCGAGCTGTAGAACCTTTTCGTTCGTCTTGGAAAATTCTGCCACCTTCTTTTTTTCCTCCGCCAGCTCAGTTTCCAGTTCTTGAATTGTTTTTGCCATATCATTTCCTCCTTCTGGTTTTGAAAACGATGCGGGTGCCGGATTATCATCCGGCTTCGTCGTTTTTAAATTATCAATCTGCCACTGCGAAACGATTCTGTCCGCAGTGTCGGTCCCAAATTTTTCTATAAACCAATCACGCAGCCGCTGCATGATATTTCCTACATCCTGGATTGAGTCGGCCATGGAAAATTCAATCATGACCGCGTTGTCGCTTTCGCTGAATTCCGCAACGAGGCCGGGAATTGCGGGAGGCGTCGCCCCCAAAAATCCTATGTGTCTGATGGTGAGATCGGGATTCAGGGACACAGAGATGTTCTTGAACATCCCCTTATTGACCATGGCCTCGAACTCGGAAACAAGCTGGCGTGGTTTTGCGTAGAGCGTATCGCCGACGCGCTTCAGTTCATTTACCCATCCCCATGCCGGAGAGCTGGTCTTGGGATGTCCGATTGCGATCGGCACTTCACGGCTTTTGTTCATCTCGATGATTTTGTCGAGGCTCTCGCTTGTGGCATCGAACGCCTGCCCTGCGGACGATGTGTGTTTGCCAGCCTTGAAGAACGGAAACCATTTCATGTGCGCCTCCTGTTTTTGTTTGTTCGACACGCGCAGATTACTTCAATTCGTAAAGCTTCGCTCCTGAACCGTTCAGGAGCTTAAACTGCTTCGGCTGCGTATAGTGTCGATGGAAAATCATGGGCCGAAAGGAGACTCCATGCCGGTAATCTCTCGACGCGTTTCTCTGCTGCTTTTATTGTTCGCTTTTTTTCTGCTCCTTGCGCCAGCGCTTTTTTCGTCCATCGTTTTTGCCCAGGATGCAACCAGCATGAACCTGCCGAGCATACTGCCCGCAGCGACTCAGGGCGGCATCGGAGTGATCATGCTGATTGTCTATCTCGTGCAGACAAAAAAAGACAAGCAGCAGCGCGATGAGACGAACAAGCTCTTTGCCGACCAGCTCGCGGCCCAGAACGAAACGACAAAATCGGCATTTAAAAAAAATGACGAGCTGACCCTGCAGTTGATTCAACTACTGAAAGACGAGCAGGAGTATAAAGAAGCTCTCCGGGGAACGCTTGAGCGGATCCTGGTTGAATCGAAGGTGCCGACAAAATGCCCGATTCTTGTCGGGAAAAAAATTAATATCGAGGTGAGTGAATGAGCATCCACAGAGAAATAATGCTGCATAAGGCCCGCCTGGCGGATGAAGAAAAAGAGCGGGAAAAATTGCTCTCGCGGATCGACGGCTGTGTCACTATTCTGCGGGAAATCATAGACCCCTATGACATGGACAACTGCTCTTCCTGGGACACCAACAAACTCCGGGTGATCAATGAGGATCTCTGCATGGCCATCGAGGACGTGCGGAGGAAGACCGAAAAGATCGATCAAATCCGGAAAGACCTGGGGTGCTGACATGGCAAAACAAGCGATCTATCTGGAAGAGGCAAAGCGGCTGTATGTCCAGGAAGGGTTTCCGCTCGACACAATAGTTGGCATGCTCGGTAAAAATGTTTCCCGAAAGACTCTTTATAACTGGAAAGAGCAGAACGAATGGGACCGGAAGAGGCGTGAATTTATCGAGCAGACAAAAGCGATGCACGAAGAAATACGCGAACTGACCAAGCTTACGCTGAAAAACGCCAAGGCAAATCCTACTCCGAAAAACCTGCTCGCCTTTGTCCGGGCGATTTCCGCCCTCAAAACATATGAAGGGGTAAAACTTCTTGAGGACGAGACTACGCCCGGAGAGCGAAAAGAGCTGACGGGCGACATCGTCACTAAAATCGAAAAGGAACTCGGCCTCACATGATCCCGAATGCGAGCAAATATTTTCTACCCTATCAGCTTGAATGGCTTGACGACAACAGCCCGGTAAAGATCTGGGAGAAGTCGCGCCGGATCGGTGCGACGTATGTTCAGTCGTATGAAGACGTGCGGGATCTACTGAAACATAGATTCGATGTCTGGTTTTCATCGGCAGACGAATCTGCCGCACGAGAATATATTATCTACGCGGAGAAGTGGGCAAAACTTTTCGGGGCTGCTGCAAAGTACCTCGGAATTTCCATCATCGATCCGGAAAAAGACATCAAGGCATACGTGATAGAGTTTTCACTTCCAGGAGGCATCAAGAGAATCAACGCGCTGTCCTCCTCTCCAAAACGATTCCGGTCAAAGGGCGGCAAGGTCGTCCTGGATGAATTTGCCTGGCATGACGATCAGGACGGAATGTGGGCCGCTGCCGAACCGACAACAACGTGGGGATTTCCTCTCCGCGTGCTCTCAACGCATAACGGCAAGTCATGCCTCTACTATAAGCTTGTCCAGGATTGCAAACCGGGCGGCGAACTGGAGCATGATAAGAACTGGTCGCTTCATACGACAACACTCCAGACTGCGGTTGACCAGGGACTGCTTGACAGGATCCTGAAACGGCCCGCGACGGAAAAGGAGCGCACGGATTGGATCGAAATAAAGCGAAAGCGGACGCGCAGCGAAACGCGCTGGCAACAGGAGTACTGCTGCGTGCCCGTTGACGAAGCGGCATCATTCCTCACCTATGAAATGATAGGGAAGTGCGAGCGCAGGAATCTTCTGCGCGGTCCCGAAGAAATAACAGGCGATCTCTATGTGGGCATGGACATCGCCCGGAAAAAACATCTCTCTATTATATGGGGCATCGAGCGGCTCGGTCCTGTATTCGTCACGCGAATCTATCACACCATGGAAAAGACGCCATTCCGCCACCAGCGTGAGAAGCTCTTTGAAATACTGCGCCATAAAAAAATGCGTCGGGCATGCATCGATGCAACGGGAATCGGCATGCAGCTCGCGGAAGAGGCGCAGGATCAGTTCGGGCAGTACCGAGTGGAGGCGGTGACCTTCACGGGGCCGGTCAAGGAAGACCTCGCCAGCAAGATGCTGCCGTATTTCGAAGACGTTGGTGTGTACGTGCCGGACGACGTAAATGTGCGCGAAGATTTACACTCGGTCCGCAAGGTCGTCACTGCGGCAGGGAACGTCCGGTTCGACGTTATGAAAACAGAGGAGGAAGCGCATGCCGACCGTTTCTGGTCGCTGGCTCTGGCGCTTCATGCCGCTGGCGATCCGAATTCCGGCCCGATATCCGTTGTCACCCGAATGACCAGGGCAGCCAGGGGTATTTTATCGGGGTATGAATAGGTTGAAATAGGGATTTGGGGCCAAAAACCGGATACCCCTCCCAAAACGCCACAAATTGATTTTCAGGGGGTCGGTTTTTTTAAAGCCAATGCCCCGGACTTAGAGCGAACAGCCTAAATTGAACAGAGTTAAACGGCAATTAAACACGTATCCGTCCAAATGGGTGAAACCATACCCGGTCGGACGGCTGAAGCGGTCCTTTTGGGGATCAAAATCGGGTTAGAGGTGCGGTAAATGGCCATCACTTACCAATCAGCGGGAGCTATCGCATATTCGTCATCAGGAGGATCGTCTGTAGCGCCCGCGTTCCCCGCTTCCATAGTGCCAGGGGATCTGCTTGTTCTTATCGTCGGAATGAAACCGTCCACGGCCAACGGCGGTGATGTTACGACTCCCAGCCGATGGAGGAGACTGGGGCAACTGACAGGCGCGGGCGGATATGCGTCGACCCTTGGAGCGGATACGGGAAACACCAATCTTTTCGTTTGTACCAAACGGGCATATGGCGATGAAAGCGGGAACCTTTCTGTTTCTCTAAGCGGCAATAATGTATCGTGGGCGATCATACAACGGCTTACCTGCAGCACGCTCATATGGAGTTTGGGCATTGCTTTCGGCTCAGATACCGCATCAGGAAATGTGTCCATCGCATTTGACAAGGACCCTGGGGTAAAAGCAGCCGATTATATTCTCGGCGCAATGTGCATTCCAACCGACGTGACAACTCCGTCGCAATTTTCAGCGGAAGCGTTATCGCAGAGCGGCATCACGTTTGGAACCGTAACAGAGATCGGCGAGCCTGATACTACCGTGGGAAATCAAATCGGCGGGTTCCTGATTCGGGCGGCGGTTAGTTCGGGCACAAGCACTGGCGGAGTGCCCACCATGACGGCAACCGCAGGCGGCACCACAACCAATGTACGGGGACCAGGCGTTTTTATCAGAATACGGGAAGAAGCGCGGCCCACTATTTCACAAGCGAATTACGATTATATATTTTACAGCGGATCTGTTTACATTCCGTCTGAACAGCAAGAAGTGAACATCGTCGCTTATTTCGGATCGAACGACAATCCTGCTGCGGTCACATTTCAGTACGGCAGCGGCAAAGTATTTTTAGAGGCGTTCCATTCGGAGATACTGAGCGATGGAGGCTACACCAGCACGGATACGTCGAGAGCCTTCTGGGATAAATGGGTCACCTGGGCCTTATCGGGCAGTAATTCCGGATTGCCTGTGGCTGTCTTCAATGATACCGGCATTTGGTCGCCGAGTTACGATGCGATTTGTGCGTATCTATCTGGAAAGGGAATTTCATACGTTACCGTAGATGGCGCGACCCTGAATGCCAACGACATGAGGGGAACATACAGGGCGCTAATTATTCCAGGAGGCTCTACCGTAACAACGGTTGATGCAAACGGAGTACAGCATATAAAAGATTTTGTGAATGCTGGAAACCCCTATGTTGGGACGTGTCTTGGATCCGCAGCGGCTTCATATTTTCAGCTATACGATGGGAGTCCGTACTATTCCCTCGGCCTTTTTGATGGTGCCGTGTATGGAGTTACTACAAGCGAGCAGCTTAGAACAGTTTATTGGGTGGATCCCCCAGTAGGAGAACCGCCAATGATCTGTGATGGAGCAATGCAATTTAATCGAATATTAGTGGAGGTGTGAGATGGCGGGAATAAAGGGCGTAGCGTCACCGGCGAGTGAAATTGCCTTAACCGCGACGCAGGCAAAAACTGTTTTACAGCTTGTTGCAGGCGCGAATAGCAACGTGCGTATAAAAGAGTGGGGCGTTTATTTCGACGGACAAAACAGCGCAGCGGAGCCAGTGCAAGTACGGCTGCTCAGGCAAACCACGGCTGGAACCATGACAGCTTTAACGCCTGTGCAGAGAAACGGTCCGAGCATAACTCTTTTGACCACGGCACAGCATACAGCGACGGCAGAACCTACAGCGGGCAATGTCCTTGCTAATCGCGAAGTGCACCCTCAGTCGGGGTATCAGGAAAAATTTGCACCAGGCGACGAAATCGAATTGACCAATGGTGGCAGAGTGGGCATTGAATGCACTGCGCCTGCCGGGGTGAACGTCAGACCAGAGATCGTTTTCGAGGAGTAGCATGCTATTTCCATCATCATTAAGACGGCCATTTCTGGGATTTATTCCTGCGGCTCAGAGTGGATTTACTATTTCTCGTGATGGATCCGTGGTGCTTGGCTGTTCTGGATTCGTTAATCGGGACGCATCCAGTTCTACAGATTGGACTGCTCCACTCCTTCAGGATGGAATATTTTCAGCCGACGTGTTGGCTGTCATACAGCGCGATGGAATTGCGCATCTGGATACCATCACAATGATTATGTGTGATTCAATAATTCAGATTGATTGGTCCGGAATATTGGTGGTAACCCGTGATGGAGTAATTCCACTTGATTATTTTATTTATGCAAACCTAAACGCTGTCATTAATGCTGATTGGATGGCTCTTCTCCAAATAGATGGTTGTACTGTAGGGGATTTTTTGAGCCTCACCCAGCGGGATGTGTCCATTCCTGAGGATATTCTCGGCTCGCCAATTAGAGATATACCCACACCTCTTGAGTGGGCAGGACTTATTTTGATAGCGCGTGACAGCACGTTGCCCTTTGATATACAAGGAACAATGCTTCATGATGCGCGGGTACTGTATGAATGGATGGGGATTATTACGCTGTCTCGTGATGGAACGATTTCCATTGACTTCATCGTTCCTATTGCGCTGGATTCATCAATAACGATCGATGCACTGCGGCAGATTTTAACAGATGCATTCGCTGAGATCGATTTTAAGCATGATCTGCTTCAGGACGTTTCAATCAAGATTGAATATGCTGGCAAAACGTATAGGATCATGCTTGCATCGATTCGGTTGATACAGCCGGATGTTCGCTTTACTTTAAAACAATCGGACGCCGTGTTTGTATTGCGGCAACCGGATTTTAAATTTACACTTTTAGGAGGAAATGAATAATGTCAATTACTCAGGCAGAAATAAAGATATACGGCAGCGCTGTTATGCCGGATGACGATGCTACACAAAATATCGGCGGTGCAATCAGCACGTCGAAGAAAATGGAGTTTTCCGACATAGCTGCAAACGGCAATATTCAGATTGTTTCATCTGCGACTGACACGACCCAGACCGTTGCCGTGACAGGCCGAAACGCAGCGGGCGTGCTTATCAGTGAGGCGAAAACACTGAACGGAACCACGGTTGTTCCCATGACGGTAAATACGGTATGGGAGCGATTGCTCAAGGCCGTAAAATCGGCGACCACTACGGGAGACGTGGCCGTCGAGGCTGTAACTGCCACCAGATCGAACACTGCACAAGGGGGCACGGCAAACGACATCACGCTTGATTCAAGTGCATCCGCCACTGATGGGTATTATAACGGTCAGGTTATCCGCCTCACGAGCGGAACAGGATCAGGGCAGATTCGCCAGATCATTGACTATAACGGCACAACAAAGAAAGCTGTGGTATCGAGTGCGTGGGGCACAAACCCTGATGCAACGAGTCAATTCAAAATTTCTACGGGAATGGTGTTTGACAAATCTCCTGCGGAAATTCTCGAAGTGAGGCGACCATTTTATAACGCCTCGGCTCCTGCTACCGGATCAAGAAACTACTATGAAAAGTTCTTTGTAAAGAACACGAATGCGACTCTGGCTTTGACGAGCGCCATAGTAAAAGAACAGGCTGATCCTTCAGGAAAAATAACCTTCATGCTTCCTGCAACGCTTGATGATACCGGAACAAACGGCGCAAATAACCGGCAGGTTGCCCCTTCCGGAACATTCGACAGCGCTGACAAAAACGTGGCAAACAGTCAGAACCTTTCTGCGGGGTCAGCACAGGGCGTCTGGATTTGCCTTACTCTTGCCGCCGGTGATGCAGCTTCAAAAACGTCTTGGACTCCACGACTTCAGGGCAATACGACATAGGAGGCGGCATGGACATCGTGAATGAAAAAACAACTCCGGTGTTGAATGTAGCTTTTTATGATGAAAACGGAACAGCCGTTGTTCCGACATCGGCGACATATCAAATTGATGACGTGACGGAGGGTAGAGTAAACCAGTCCATCACCGGGGAGACCTCGATTTCGGTATTGGCTGCGAGCGTGGATATCGCAATAACTGATCAGGAAACAAAAATTATAGATGCGATGCTTTCAAGTGAGAAGCGCCTGGTGACAGTGAAATTTCAATATGGCACCAATAAACGCGGCTCAAAGGAATTTCGATATATCGTTAAAAACTTATCAAAAATCACATAAGGAGTGCGTGATGAAAAAAGGAATCTGGATCTCGCCGAACGAGTTTCGTAATTTCGCTGCGGTCGACCAAACGCGATCTCTGTCCGATGAGATTGCCACCCGGCAGCGCAGTATAGATTTTTACAGCCTGGGCATGTATCTGCCGAATCCCGACCCTGTGCTTAAAAAAATGGGAAAGGACATCACAGTCTACAAGGAGCTGCTCGGCGATGCGCATGTCCAGGGATGCGTCACTTCACGCAAGGCCGGAGTAAAAAAGCTTCTCTGGGAGATCGACCGTGGGAAGGCAAAAAGCCGCCAGGCGAAGTTCATATCGGACGCACTGAAGGACATCGATGTTGATCAGGTAATCGGCGAGATCCTGAATGCCCCGCTCTATGGATACCAGGTGCTCGAAGTGCTCTGGACCGTTGGAGAGAACTCGATCGTTCCAAACGCAATTATCGGAAAACCTCAGCAGTGGTTTGTCTTTTCCGATACGAACGAGCTGCGATTCCGGACAAAAACCAATTATGCAAACGGCGAACCACTCCCGGATAAAAAATTTCTCCTGGCTCGGCATGATGCTTCATACGAGAACCCGTATGGTTTCCCGGTTCTCTCCTGCTGCTTCTGGCCGGTGACCTTCAGAAAGGGCGGCTTTAAGTTCTGGGTCACGTTTACTGAAAAATTCGGCATGCCGTTCATAATAGGCAAGCTCCCTCGCGGAACGGATGAGACGGAAAAAAATAACCTGGCCGACATGCTTGAGAGAATGATTCAGGACGCCATTGCCGTGGTGCCTGATGATGCGAGTATAGAAATCCCGGAAATGAAGCATGTGGCCTCACCGGACATTTACGGCAAGCTGATCGATACGTGCAAGAGCGAGATCTCGATCGCGGTTCTTGGCCAGAACCTTACCACCGAAGTCAAGGGCGGATCCTATGCGGCCACACAAGGCCATATGGAAGTCCGGGCCGATATCGTTGACGGTGACAGGAAAATTCCAGAGCGGGTAATCAATACCCTGATTAAATGGATCGCGGAATACAATTTTTCTGAGCGCGTGGAACTTCCTGTCTTTACCATGTATGAAGAGGAGAACGTGGATCTCGACCAGGCCACACGTGACAAGACGCTTTCCGATACAGGCCAGGTGAGATACACCAAAGAATATTTCATGCGGACGTATGGCTTCGAAGAGGGAGATATAGACGTGGTGGATCCGCAGCCGCCCACGCCTTTTCTTCCCTCACAAGCTAATAATTTCTCCGCTCCGCAAGTGAAAATCTTTCCGGACCAGCTTGCAATTGACGATGCAGTAAATAGTCTGGATACTGCGGCCCTGCAAAAACAGATGGAAGGAATTTTAAAGCCGGTAATAGATCTGATAAACAAAGGGTCAAGCCATGAAGAAATAATGGTGCAGCTCGTTTCTGCATATCCAGACATGAATACGGACGCTCTGGAGCTAATGCTGGCCCGCGCAATATTTGTTTGCGAGGTATGGGGTCGGCTCACAGCGGGATCCAAATAATATGCCCGACGATGTGAATCTTATAGACTTATTCAATCTCCCTCCTGAATCGGCCATCGCCTATTTCAAAAGCAAGGGGTATGCATTCTCCTGGGACTGGCAGGATATCTGGCAGGAAGCCCATGCAAAAGCATTCACCGTGGCAAAGGCGATGCGCATGGATGTCTTGCAAACAATCCGCGATGAAGTCCAGCAGGCGATCAGTACCGGAATGACGCTGCGTGATTTTCAGAAAGACCTTACTCCCAAACTGCAATCACTTGGATGGTGGGGCAGGAAAATGGTCGGCGATGAAGCAGGCGGGCAGGAGGTACAGCTCGGCTCTCCCTGGAGGCTCAGCACAATTTATCGCACGAATATGCAGAGCAGTTATATGGCTGGCCGGTATGCGGATTTCATGGAGAATGTCGATGACCGTCCATACTGGCAATACGTTGCGGTAATGGACAGAAAAACACGTCCTGCACATCGAGCAATGAATGGGCTGATATTTGCCTATGACGATCCCTTCTGGGACACGCATTATCCTCCGAATGATTGGAACTGCCGCTGCAGAGTGCGGGCGCTTTCTCAGGACAATATAGATAATCGCGGACTTCGCGTGTCGACCGGAGAAGGAAATCTTTCAAGCGAGCAGGTCCTTGTATCCAGGACTACGGGAGAAATGGCTGACGTAACCGTCTACACGGATCCGCGCACGCATGCGAAGTTGGTTCCAGGAGCAGGATGGAACTATAACCCCGGGAAGGCAGCCTGGCAACCGGATCTCGATAAATATGATTATGATGTTGCCAAAAACTACATAATAGGCGGTTTGACCGGTCCGGACTTTAATCGTTTTTTTGAGGGAAGGTCTGGCGGCAATTATCCTGTCGCGGTGCTCGACGATCAGGAAAAATCCGTGCTCGGAACAGACAGTCAAACAGTGCTTCTTTCGTCTGAAACACTCGACGCTCATAGTAAACATAATATGGCCTTAACGGATTATCAAAAGTTACCTGAGATAATTTCCAACGGCGAAGTATACCGGCAAGGCGATTTGAGATTGATATATCTGTGGGATGACGGCGTACTCTATCGTGCTGCAGTAAAAACCACGGCAGCACGAAATGAAAACTATCTAACTACGTTTTTTAAGACGAATGAAAAGGATGCTGACCGGCAGTTAAGGAATAAGCTGGAAAGATTACGGTAGCAAGGGCGAGGATGGCAACCCTCATTTGCTCATCATTCCTAAAAAAAAGAATGGCAAAGTCAGCCAAACCCCTTGCTATTTATTAATATACTACAATAATGTATCGGAGTCAAGGTAAGTATGGACACTGTCTTTATTCGAATAGACGATAAAGAGGTATTGAGACTCCTGGACCAGCTCATTGAACGCGGGGACGATCTTACACCTGTTATGAGGCAAGTATCCGGCATTATGCATGATGCCGTGGAGGAAAATTTCGAGAAGGAAGGCCGCCCGCGATGGCCAACGCTCGCCAAATCCACAATCATACAGCGTGAAAAAAAAGGATACTGGCCCGGCAAGATGCTGCAGCGCACTGGAGCGCTCGCCTCATCATATCATAGGAGCTATAGCAAGTTCCGGGCTGTAGTCGGGACGAATTTGAAATACGCACGCATTCAGGAACTCGGCGGGAAGGCCGGGCGCGGGCATAAGGTAACCATAAAATCCAGACCGGTGCTCGTTCTGCCGGGAAGCAGCCTTGATGAGATAATGCAGAAAATCGCGGATTATATTCAGAAGGGGAAAATTGAATAGCTATGATTTTTGCTTCTGCATTTCGGTAAGAAAATCCTGCCTTATTGACTTCAGAAAAACATCATCGTGCTTTCTCTTTTGCAGATCAGACCAGTTTATTTTATACTTCCTCATCACGGAATAGAGTGCCGTGAATACTTCTTTCCCAAAGCTGGGCATATATCCATTTAATGGATCCTGGATGGCATCCATAACCATGGACGCGACGTTTTCAAGCTTTGATGTTTGCTTTTGAACAGACAACTCGTCCTCCCAGCGGCGACCGCGAAGCCAGCTCGCGGGATACGGCACATACGTCATGCCGTCCTTGCTCCAGGTCGGCTGCTTAAAATGGACAGGCACTGCGGCAAATATAGCCGGATATTCCCTGGGATCGATCTGCATCCAGGCTTTCATCGCATCGGCCTTCGCCACTCGTTTTTGCCACAGCGTCCAGAATGTTATGAAGCCCTGCTCCTGCTCTTTCGTCATTTTCATTTGTCTGCCTCGAATAATTTGCATTGCCGTAGATCGGATTTTATGTCTTCATTGAGGGCTTCGTAAACGAACTTCTCGCTGACCCGCAGCTTTGCGGCCAGCACCTTGATACATGATGACGGTTCGTTGGCATCGAAGTTCTGGCGAATATACCGTTTGCGGAGTTCATTTAAAGGCTTCTCGGAAATATACAGGTTTGTGCTCATGTGATTTTTCCAGAGGTAGATTAGCACTTCGAGACCTGATAGCTCATAGATCAGCCTGGCCGAAATATCATCCACCTCTCTGGATCCTGATGTGCGCAGCACTTCATCCACATCCTTTTGCTTCATTTCTCCAATCCATGAGAGCCAGACGCGGTCCTCGTCACCGGGCATATCAATCAGTGGAGGAATAGGCCAGGGAGTTTTAGCTGATGACAACGGTTTAGTCATGTTTCTGCTCCTTCTGGAATAATTCTATACTTTCGTTGTTTTTTATCAGGTGCGCCTTCAGCTTGGGAAAAGATGTCCAATAGGGCCAGTATGTTATAATATATTTTTCACTGCTATCGTTCGGTAAGCGAAGTTTTTTATAGAGACGCTTCATTTTCTCTCTTTTCTCTCGGGAATAAAGATATTTTCGATGCGGGCACCAGAATCGTTTTGCTTCCTCGGAGTCAAACATTTTCTTCGGTTCTATTTTGTCATTTACATAAACAACGATGCCCAGCTTAAAACGTGATATATACTGCACTGTAAGACTGACTTTATAACCATCAATAAAAAGATGGACAAAACCAAAATGTGAAATTAACTTTTTATCAATTTCATCCCATTGTTCTTTGGTCAGTTTGCTCATATCAGCTTCCTTCCACAGCCACTGCAATATTGAATTTTCACATCTACTCGTTCAACTATATCCTTTTGCTTGGTATAGAGATAAGTCATCGTCACTAATCCTCGACCAATCATTTGCCTGGCGGCCTTGCAGCAGATCTGCTCGTCAGAATGTCGGAATGCATCCCACAAATTTTTACTCTCCGCATCAATAGAGCGGGAAGCGGCGATATCCTTGCGCAGTTTCCGGCTAAACAGTCCCATTGATAAAATCCCTCGACTCATAGTCGCACCAATCACAAACATTGTGTATAAATCCTCTTTCAAAATAAGGGATAGCCCTCATATCGGCTCCACAGTCTGGGCATTCACCAGGCCGATCAAGATAATCCAGGCGGCGCTCGATTTCTTTTCTCAGAGCGATGTGATGCTTATTACCGAATTCAAGTTTCTGCGGTACTTCTAATCCTGCAATCTTCATGGTCTACTCCTGTTCGTCTTCTGCTGTAAATTGCATGTGAACCGGATAGCTGCTCCGATTATAAAATTTCCCCACACCGGCCACACGGAGAAAATCGTTCGGCACTATGATGAATTCATCACCCGGTTTTATCGATATCGGCTTCTTTCCAGGAATTCCTCGTTTTATTTGTTTTTCTGGTTTCATGGTTTTTCTTTCTTTTTACACCACAGTTGCCACTGATCTCGGTTTCTCATATTGATATCTTTCGGTTGGTCTTTTATATAACGATACGTGGCCATAGTGAAAAGTCCTCCATGATTCTTCCGCCCAGCATTTATGTGAATCATGCCAACTTCTCCCACGCGCTCATAGGCATAAATATTTTCGTTTGGCCTTGGTTCGTCATCGAGCTGATCAAGGGCGTCGAACTGGCCATTCTCTTCGACCACGCGTAGAAAGCGTGGAGCGCGTTTTAGCATGAGGGTCTTATCTTTTGCAGGACCGTCTTCAAAGTGTGTCATTTGACTCTTACTCCATCTCAACGAAATCATCCGCGCTGATAAAATTGTTCGTCGAGTTTCCACACTCCGGACAACTAATAACAATATCGAGCAGATTATCGTCATGCACTGCGATACTCACCTGCACGTCCCTCGCTGACATCTTAGCGCCACATTTTTTGCATTCCATGTAATTTCCCTCCTCGTATTTTTTTATCCCGCCTTCTCCAGCTCCAGCCTTGCTTGGCCAAACACTTCTTCAATGCTGCTCTGCTGCAGCCTGGCAGCTCGCAGCAAGATAGATATTCCTCGATGTCTAAGGCTGCGTGTGGCCGCCGCGATTTCTTCAGGATTCGCCGGGATATAATACCCTTTCGAGCATGAAGCAATCAGATATCCATGGTGGTTGACCAAGTGAGAAATAATTGCGCGGAGAGTGTCGTATTCGATGCGGGCAAGGTAGGCGAGATGATTGCCCAGAATGGCATTTTCCTTCCCGGTTCTATTGGAGACGGCGGACCAGACGCGCCTTTCTTCATCCGTGAGGAAAGGGGCTTTTCTTGTGGAAAAATCTATCTCTATCTGCTGTCTCGTGTTTTGCATCATCCGGCCTTATGTATCTCCGCAAGCTTTTGTTCTGCGGGTATTGCTATGTAATCTCCGTTCTCGTCTTTTTTGCCGACCCGTTTAAGACATTCATCACAGCACCAGGAGAGTGGGCCGTATATGCTCTCGGCCCACCATTTTGCCTCCCGGTTTTTTGCGTCCCATTCGCACCTCATGGCCTGCAGTGCTTTCCCTCCGGAGCCAGCGGATCCAGAAGATTGCTGGCCAGAAAGTCGGCAAAGAATTTCCTCCAGCTATTGAGCCAATATAAAAGCAAAATCATCTTGAACCATTGTTCGGTGGTCTCGGGTTTTTTCGGCCACTCGGTGTGGTAGATATACCGTTCAAGCCGTTGAGTAGCGAGCCATTCATTATTGAATTTTGACTTAACGCATGCCCAGGTAAATTGCCAATTTTCGCGTTTGAATTTAAATGCGCTCCAGTTTATTATCTTTGGAAATTCGACGAAGGTTATCGTGCATATCACAAAATTAAATATGGCGTCCATGACAATGAAAATCGCAAGAAGCGGGTAGCCGAGGATCTTTGCCATCAGTGTCAAAGAGTTTGCGTCTCTGGCCCTCTGCAGCGCCATCATGTGTCCGAAGCCGATCCAGAGCACATAGGTAAAAATCGTGACATAGACGGCTGCCTGCACAAAACCAAACGACCAGACAATTGCTATTGCCAGTTTAATACTGCTGTAAACGCTCATTAATTCCATATTATTCTCCTTTCT
>CAZYEF010000010.1:25053-30622 GCA_964646375.1 uncultured Nitrospiraceae bacterium
TTCTCCTTTCTCCTCTGGTAAATTGCAGATCGTTCTATTCTGTTTTTGCGGATGATAGACGACGCTGCGTGTTTTGTTTCCGGCTGAGCAGGTTATCAACTGGCCTGCCTGTCCGCAGCCTGAACAGACTATTGTTCCGCTCATACTGCCTCCGCTAATCGCCGATGTGCTTCGGGTTTCTCATCAGCATATTCCAGGCTCGCATCAATTCTGCCTTGTTTCTATAAACAGCTGTTTTTACCCATCTGCCGAATCCTTTGCATTCGGTGATTTTTTTGTCTATTACGTTCAGTCTGAATACACGGAATCCCGCATCCAGGAGCTTTGCAGTATTCGATCCGTTCATGCCTGCCCCCTGCCTGCCGGCAGCAGCCGGAATTTCCCGGTTTCGATCATGGGAAGGATCGCGTCGCCGATCGTTTTATCAGATCCGGGCAATTCAAAGTGCGACATAAACGCTTCTTGAAAATTTTCTATACCGAACTCGACCGCCTCCATCCTCGATTTAATTGCCCAGAAGACGGCCCGCCAGATCCCCCGATGGGCCTTTGCCTGAAGATCGTCAACGACGGATTGCTTTCTGGTTCTTCCGACCGGAGATTTGTCACTGACTTCCGGAATGGGGACCTTGAACATCACTGAATATTGGATCGTTCCCACGGAATACAAGAAGCGGACCATGATTCTTTTTTCCCGCCACTCTTCTGAAAACTGCACCCCATCAGCGCCATATTTGCTGAGTATCTTTCTTATTGCTTCCTGGCTCGCTGATACCGGAGTTGATGTGTTGTCGTATGCCTTCATGCTGCCTCCTGAATCTTTTCGAGGGCTGGTTCAATACGAAGTTTGTCTTCGGTTTTCCGTTTTGCTCCGATCTTTACCAGGACCGCATCATCCAGGTCAATCAGCGCATCCTTGTCCGGCTTTTCATAGCTGCGGATATAATTGGTGAGCTTCAAGGCATGCATCGCGTCCAGACAGGCTTTTTTTGATCGGATCTTGATGTAGGTCACAACACGATAAGCGACCAGACCGAATGCCATTTTCCGCGATCGCGTTTTTGCGAACTCCTGTTTATGCTCCTCACAGAAAGCGGCTATTGATTCTTCAAGTTCTTCCCGCTCGGCAAGGAGAGGAGCCGACTGCTGGTCTGCGCATGCCCGCTGAGAGTTTATTGCCAGCGTCAAATCACCGGCTATTTTTTGCGTCTGGATATCGATCTCACCCATGCGGCGCAGCGCCTGGTTGACCTCTTCCCAAGTATTTATTTTGTTTTTCCAGATCAATATTTTCCCGTTCTTTTTAGCCATATGCCCCGTCCTTTCTATCTCGTCGCCATATATCGGTCGTATTCCTGAATGACCCATTTCACACGCTTAAAATAAGCGTCCCATTCTTTCTTTTCATCGCAGCTTCTCGGCCTGAGGAAACCGCAATGCTGATCCCTGTATTTCGGGGCGGTGCATTTTCCATTGAGCTTCTTGCGGCAGGACGACATCAGCTCCTCCTTCCCTTTAAGCAGCGAGACATTTTCTTTTTGTTCCATCGGTCTGCTATATATCCCAGAAGCAGCAAACCGAATATGACCGTGAATCCCCCCAAAACCCCTCCGAGAAATGCCTGCATCAGCTCTTCACCTCCTTCTGTTGAATTTGTGTAGAAGCATTCCGGTTTTTTCCTTTCTGAAAGCACGTCCACTTTTTTCCGTATCCGTTCCGAAGCGCCCAGTCCAGGAGCCAGATCTGATCGTGAATATTCTTCCATCGAAGCTCCGGGCGACCGGCTTTTTCGCGCAGCTCTTTAAATGTGGCAAGCTGCCATTGAGCTATTCCGTATGATCTGCCTCCGTCTCCCCAGATGTTGTCGTGCCGTACTTCACTTTCGCATGCCAGGATGGACAGCTTTTCCTTTTCGACTTCCAGATCGATCATCACGACATTGAGCGCGATGTTCAGCTTATCGATCTCGCGGTCCTTCTTGTCCATCATCGCATTGATTGCCTGGGCTGTTTGCGAGGAGCGTTCTTTGTAAAGACCGATTTGGACACCCAGCATCAGGATTATCAGAAAAACTACAGCAACCGACAGGAAGCGCTGCACTCCTTTCATCAGCCAATCATATTTAGTCATCGTCATGCTCCTTTCAACACCCGATTTTTTTCAGGTCATCCAGCATATGATCAAGACAGGATTGGGCGGTCTTCATAAACCGATAAATTCTTTCATCTTGCGTTCTTACTTTAGCCAGGGCGATATTCCCTCCGGCAGATTGCAGCGAGTTCCTCAAATGGTGCGAAAGGTATTCTCGTGCTGGCTCGCTGATTTTCCTTAATTCCTCGATGGCTTTTTCCTGTCCTGGATAATCTGCTCCCATGTCAGCATCCCCTGCAAAGTCCCGGTGTTCTGACCGATTGCACCGTGCAAACGCTGATGTCCACCTTGGCTTTGCGGACCCGGCAGTATTTCCCATAGACGGGTTCTATTGCCTTTGGCATGCTCTCAAGCCCTGCTTGATTTTTGTTCAGCCGTGCTTTTATGCGCCTTCTCTTGTCACGATTTTTCACGGTTCCCCCTAAAGTCGAATCCGAATGCCGACGCTGTAATTTGTCGCCACCTGATTTGCCTCGATGCCGAACCAGATTCCCTGCCAGATATTACGGACGGGAACATTCGTTCCGTAGATGTTCATTGTTTTTGGCAGCAGGTAGGAAATGACCGGGTGCGCGATCGAGCAGACGATAAAATAGCTGTTGATCTTCCCGGCTGTGGGATGTTCTCCGATGAACGTCTGAGCAAACCCGGTTTCTTTGAAGTATTCTCCGCGTCGTGGTCTCACATTCGCAGAATACGTCTGCATCCAATCAAGGGCGATCATCGCAGATGTCGCCACCTGAAGGGTTGTGTCAAGCGCGGTCCATTTATTTTTATCCTGATCCTCTGCAAATGCCGGGATCACCAGCATGGTTATCAAAACTCCGACAAGCACTGCGAGGATCGTGAGATACAATGCCTTCATGAACAAATCCTTTGCTTTATCTGAAAATCGCCTTCCGTTCTTCATTGCCCGTTCCTTCCTGGCCTGAGATCGTTTCATAAACCGGCCCGATCGTTTCACGCCCCGGCCTTATCGTTTCATATGCTGAATAGCGTTCAATATCTTCTGGACCATCCAGTCTTCAACCCATTCTATTTGCTGCACTCCAACGATGCGTTTCAAAAACCCCAGCAGCGCTTTTTCCCTGGCTGTGTGATTCGGCATGCGCGAGACGTTCATCCATGATGCTTCTATTTTTCTGAGTTGAGCCGGGGTCGCCATGCCGTCCCGCACTCCCAACTCGTCATATCGTTCGTTAAATCCGCTCATAAGCGGCCTGTCGAATGTCCGCTTCTTTTCTCCACCGATGTACCGGATCAGGCGGGATATTTCTATCTCATTCGCATTAGATAGCCTCTTTCCGATCTGCAACGGGGCAATCGTGTCCCGAAGTTCCGCGTGATCAATGCCGCGCTTGGTGGCCTCGGCGAATAACTGCCCGAGGCGCACCTGGCGGCGGTCTCGATGGCTGTAGTATTTGCGGGTTCGATCAGTCATGAATCACTCTTAATTTATAGTTCTACCGCGACAAGACTCAGTGCAATAAGCGCAAGGTCACCATATTCTGAAATAACGGCGTAATATTTATCTCGGCATTCCATCACTTTTTTCAGCTCTTCTGGCGGTAATTCACTGATCACTCCTTTTACTATTAATAATTCAGGAGTCATTTTTATCTCCTATATCAACAGTGTTTTTGCCGTTAAGCTATTCCGAGCGATTCCTTGTGTTCACGCGCCACACGAACTACAATAGATTCTGTGACGGCAGTATTGTTTCGCTCAGCAACCCGCTTCGTCCGTCGTATGATTTTCGAAAGAACTCTCGCGTTTCCATTGCAATGCTCGTGAAAGGACTTCCAAAGGCCATTTGAATTTGGCAGGACGGTTTGTATTATTTTTTCAGTATCTGCAGCGGTAAGGCGATCCAGGCGCACTGCTCTTCCAACACGGCTCCATAGTTGTTGCAGACATTTATTTTTCCCGCGCAAATTTTCGAGAAGCCGGTGAGTTCCCGCAAGGACGAGTCCGCATTCTGTTACATCGTAGATATAGCGGATGGTTTCAAGGGCGGTGAGGTTTAAATATTCTGCCTGATCAATAATGATGCATCTATTGGTTCCGCCGATGGAGCAGAGGTCCTCAATAAGATCGGTTTTGCTTCCGCTGCCGTCCCCTCCGAAAAATTCCTTGTGCAGCTTGCTGATAAGAGTTCTTGCGGTATATCCTTTATACGCTGTTATGAGGGCGACTTTTTTAGGATACTTGCCCTGGTAATATTCCAGACCGAACGTCTTTCCGAGACCCGGTTCTCCAGTAATGACTGTGATTTCGCCTTCACGATGAGCCGTTCTCGCGTTATCGTAAATTATTTTTGCCGCAGATATATCTACGAAAGGGACCCTGAGTAACGGCTGAGCTTTGCGTTCCTGCTCAAGCGATAAATACTGTTCAATCTCTTTTTCAACGGCCTTCACATCTCCTTTGTATATATTGTCGAGATATTGGCTAATCGTGCTGGGGCTGTATCCAATTGTCCTGCTGATAGCGCTCTGGCTAATACCTGTTTCACTGATATGATCCGTTAACTGCTGGCGTAAGTCGTTCATTGTTCCTCCTGTTGATTTTTACATTGCTTTTCTATCGTCAATATCGTATTCCGTCATGATTAATTCCTGCTCCGGCTTCGGCTCTTCAGGAGCCATGGCTGCAATAATTGGATCCTCCTGCGGGATAGTTGCTCCGATCACCCCCTTTCTCTCTTGCCTGACTTCCCATGCCTGGTCTTCAAGCCGTTTAAGTCGTCGTTCCATGCGCTTCTGTCTGGCTTGTTCTATGACAGAAACCGGGAAATAATCGCGCTTGTTGGCATCCCATACGGCCTCGCAAATAAGCCGCTGTTGTATATCTCGCACCCAGATAACTTTCGGGTCATGAATGTCATAACAAGCGATCGCGTCTTCACCGTGATAATGATCAAGCGTCTTGTGGTAATAGATATTTCCGAATACAGTGACCTGAGAGCGCCGAACCTTGACAAGAACCTGAGGACGAAAGAGATCTTTGATTTCGTCATCCGAAAGAAGCGTCGGCTTCCATCCATCTGCTATAAATGAATTCCACGCTTCTGCGGGACTCATAAATCTGCGACGTCCCATTACCGGATCTGATATTTTTGGTAAGGAGCTATGAGGCCGTGCATTGTAAGCATCAACTTGACGCTGACAAAATTTGAGAAATCGTGACCAGGTAATGAGCTGTTCAGAGGTCCCTTTTTCTTCTATGTCTTTATTTACGATCTTCATGATGCGGCGCTGCGCGAGGCTATCCATATCTTTGCCGGTATAAGTAAGAAGTTCCTTTGCTGACCGCACCCAGAGCGATCCTTGCATTTTTTCTATGATGCCGCGCCCTTGCGGATTTCCGGCAATCCCTGTCTTGAATTTTTGGCAACAATTCCTTAATACTGCCCTTTT
>CAZYEF010000011.1:0-30322 GCA_964646375.1 uncultured Nitrospiraceae bacterium
GACAACGCACCCCTCTTTACGTACCATTAGAGGCCATGAATCCTCCTCCTTCCCGATTCGAGGATGAACAATTCCGCACTCCGCTGTTCGACGCGATGGTCAGCCTCGCGGAGAGCCGCAAAGTATCCTTCCACACCCCCGGCCATAAGAGCGGCAAAGGCATATCGACCCGTTTCCGGAAATTCGTCGGCCACCGCATCTTTTCCATCGACCTCACCACGCTCGACGAAGTCGATTCACTCCAGAACCCGACCGGCGTTATCAAGGAAGCTCAGGAGCTCGCCGCAAAAGCTGCAGGTGCGGATCGTTCTTATTTCCTGGTAAACGGAACCACCGTCGGAAACCACGCCATGGTCGCTTCCACGACGGGGCCAGGCGATAAAGTGCTTATTGCCAGAAACTGCCACCGGTCGGTGCTCACCGGGTTGATCGTAAGCGGAGCGCAGCCCATTTTCTTCCAGCCGACTTTTGACCGGGATCTCAAGCTCACTCTGAATATGACCTTCGAGACAGTCAAGAAGGCCATTGACGAAAACCCAGGCGCACGGGCCCTTCTGCTCACCAGCCCGAACTACTACGGCCTCTGCGCGGATATCGAAAAAATCATCCCCTACGCGCATGAGAAGGGGCTTGTCGTGCTCATGGACGAAGCACATGGTCCGCATCTCAAGTTCAACCCGAAATTGCCGAAATGCGCCCTGGAAACAGGCGCGGACATGTGCGTCCAGTCAACCCATAAAATCGTCGGTGGCATGACCCAGGCATCCATGCTGCACGCGAACACCGGCCGGATCAATATCGACGATGTCACCAACACGCTCAAGCTGCTTCAGACCACCAGTCCGTCATACATCCTGATGGCTTCTCTCGACCTCGCCCGCATGCAGATGGCGACGGAAGGCAAAAAACTGCTAAACCGGACCATAAAACTGGCGGAAGAGGCCCGGACTGAAATCGATAAGATTCCCGGCATTTCCTGTTTCAGCAAGGAGCGGGCAAAACAGTCCGGGATGGCCGATATGGACGTTACCAAGCTGACCATTACGGTTTCCGACCTGGGCCTGTCAGGCTATACCGTCTCCCAGATGCTGAACACCCGCTTCGACATTCAGGTTGAGATGGCGGACCCCTTTCATGTGCTCGTAATAGTGTCCATCGGCGACCGGCAGGATGACCTGAACCGGCTTGTTGAAGCGCTGCGACAGATTGCCGGAGAAACCGGCCTCCAGGGCGCTCTTCTGCCGCTCGACAAGGTCCACCCGCCGGTTCTTCAGAATCGCTTTGCCATGACCCCGCGCGAAGCATTTTACTACGACACCGAGATGGTAGGCATTAACCAGGCAATCGGAAGAGTCTCCGCTGAAATCGTGACTGTTTATCCCCCCGGCATTCCCTTGCTCGTTCCCGGCGAAGAGATATCGCATGAAGCAATCGATTATCTCGGAAACATGGCAGGCCTCGGCGCCATCATCGACGGCATGAACGAGAACAACTCCCTTGTGCGTGTAGTGAAGACATAATCGTTCTGCAGGAGGAACAAACCATGACGCGTCGTCTGTTCATAGGTGGTATTCTCAGTATCGTCTGCTTGGCCGCATCGTGTCTGCTCCTGTCTCTTCCTGCATATGCCGATGACGGCAAGCACTGTATCCTTGACAGTGAGGAATATGCCGTTATTGCTGCAGTACTATTCCCTGCCGACCGGGATCTTTCCGCGAACAAAAATAAGCACCATACCGGACGTCCTGTCGATCTCCCGGGTATTTCCTCCTCTTTCATCGCTCTGAGCGGGCAGACCCGTCAGGAGAAGCTGGAAAGCAGCGATAATACAGCAGATCCGGACATGGTAGCGGATTATAACCGCAGGAATGCGCTGGAATGCCACATAGATGCGGAGAAACTGCGGGTCCTGGTTCCGTCGGGGAACAGGATCAGTGTCGTCAGCCCTGAGGAACAGAAACGCCGGCTCAACACCGGGGTGGATTCCGGCGATGACTTCCGGAGCAAACATTCACTATTCTCGGGTCTTACCTATGTTTCCCGACCTGGCTTTAATTTGCAGAAAACCCATGCCATCATCCAGATCAATCATATTGCAGATTTTGAAATGGGCGTTGGATACCGGGTATTTCTTGGAAAAAATTCCCAAAGCGGGCCATGGATCCTTGTGAACGTCGTCCAGAACCGCATGTATTGATCGCTTTTTCCTGCCTTATCTGTCTGTTTTGATATTACGCTTATTTTTTCTCGCGCCCATAGCCTGTTCTTTTGATGTATCAGGTGTGGTTTCCTGCAAGGCATCGGTTCGTTTCAGGACTGAAACGCATCTGTAGCCTGCATCGTTTCCTGCCCTTGAAACCATAGGAAATTGATTGATTTTTGTTCTTTCGTTCGTCAACACCGTAAGAAAAAACAGACCGCAACCATCACGTATGCCTCTTGGAAATTTCAAAGTTTCTCTTTAAATATTGACAGCATAAACACCTTTAACTATACTTAAAAAAGATAGCAACACCATGTGGGAAAACCACCCCTCTGTTCCAGAGGGATTTCATGGCAATATGTTTCTCGCGGGAAGGCAAAATCAAAGACAGGGTGCTCACGTGGCCTTGGTTTTGCAGTAATTTTACAGATTAAATTTGTAGTCAACCTTCGTGAAAAGGAGAATGGATGAATGAAACAGGGAATACTCGTACCATTTGACGGCTCAGCCAATGCCAAGGAGGCGCTTCACGTGGCTATTGAAATGGCCAAAGGGTTTAAAGACAAGATTATACTTCTGAATGTGCAACACAGCTACGAGACACTCCATACAAAGATGTTTTTTGATAAAACACAAATACATGATTATCAGGCCCAGCAGTTTGATGAGATAATGAACCCTGCCGTCGATATATTGAAGCAGTCCGGCGTCGAGTACTCTGTGAAAATGCGGATCGGTGACCCCCGGGACCAGATCATCAGGGAGGCCCAAAACGACAGTGAACAGGGAAAAGCTTGCATGCTGATCGGCATGCGCTTGATTGTTATGGGATCGAGGGGGATGAATCCGGTCCTCGGAAGCGTGTTGGGCAGCGTGAGCATGGCGATTTTGCATGGAGCGCCCTGTCCGGTCGTGATAGTCCCGTATTCCTGTCCTGCCTGACGATAGGATGAAGACCCTTTCCGCACAACAATGATCGAAACGCATGAATCGTATATGCAACTCCAGGTGTTCGTGTTTCGGCCGAACGCCTGGAGCGCTGTTCCTCTTGACCAGACCGTTTCATTTCACAATCCAACTCCGTAGTTCAGAATGGCAACCAGGCACGGGAAAATATGAAAGTAATTCTTTTTGGCGCAACAGGGATGATCGGGCAGGGCGTTTTGCGCGAATGTCTGCTCAACCCCGGGGTGGAAGGCATCCTGGCAGTCGTCCGAAACGCTACCGGACTGCACCATGAAAAGTTAAAAGAAGTCAAACACGAAAACTTCCTGGATTTTTCCGGAATCAGGAAAGACCTTGCAGGCTATGACGCCTGTTTCTTCTGCCTCGGTGTATCCTCGGCAGGGAAAAGTGAGCAGGACTATCAGCACATAACGTATGATATTACCCTGGCAGCCGCGCAGACACTCGCCGATCTGGATCAGAGCATGATATTTATTTATGTATCCGGAGCCGGAACGGACAGTACCGGCCGCGGCCGATCCATGTGGGCCCGGGTAAAAGGCCGGACGGAAAACGCTCTGTTCCAGCTGCCATTCAGGGAGGCATACATGTTCCGTCCTGCATTCATTCAACCCCTGCATGGGATTGTTTCGAGGACACCGCTTTACAGAATATTGTACACACTCTTGGCTCCGATCTTTCCCGCGCTGCGCCTTCTCTTTCCTGGAAGGGTTACAACGACGGACCAGATAGGGCGCGCAATGATCAAGGTCGCTCGTCATGGTTTCCCCAAGTCTGTCCTGGAGAACGAGGGTATTAACGCGGTTTAAAACCACACTACCATCATGTCAAAGGAGGCTTCTATGAACAGGCGGGTGAGTCGAAGAACATTCATAAGAACCTCGGCAGCCGCCGGAGTCATCCTTTCCGCAGGCGTAGCCTTCTGGAGAGGCGGAAACGATGCGTCCGCTGCAGATATGCAACCCATCCGGCTTCCGCAGTCTTCGGATACCGGCGACAATACTCTGGTGGATCTTCTCAGGAAGCGTCGCTCGGTCAGGGAATTCAGACCGGCCCCCCTTCCCATAGCAGTACTCTCCCGCCTGCTCTGGGCGGCCTTCGGAATCAACCGACCGGACGGCAAACGCACCGCGCCATCCGCACGCAACCGTCAGGAGATAGACATCTATGCGGCAACCTCAGACGGTCTTTATCTGTATCATCCAAAAGACAACGTTCTCATACCAATACTCACAAAAGACATCAGGCATTTAACCGGAACACAATCCTATGTCAGACAGGCGCCTGTCAACCTTGTATATGTTGCTGATGTTTCAAAAATGGGCGTTCTGACGGACGAAGAAAAAGTGTTTTACGCTGCAGCAGATACCGGATTTATCTGCCAGAACGTGTACCTCTATTGCGCCGCCGAGGGTCTGGGAACCACCGTGCGGGCGGCCATTGACAAGCCGCTTCTGGCAGCTGCAATGAACCTGCGGCCCGATCAAATGATAACCCTTGCGCAGACTGTCGGATATCCAAAATAAGCACCTGGACAAGGTTCGGTTCTTCCGGATAATGCCACATCCCTTGTGCACGCATCGCCTTGCAATACTCATGATGAACGGCTGACGATGCGGCTGTTTTGCTCCCTGCCTTTTTCCTGAAGACAGACCTCCTTTGCGTAAAAACGTGCGCTGCATTCACCATTCTTGAATCTTCTTGCGCGGTACCGCTGAAGATACTATAATTCAATCCGATTATTTCTGTTTCTGAAAATAAACTGGGATCAAGAAAATAAGCACGCTGAATCTGAACCGGTCAAAGAACTTCCATTCTGTCGCACGAGCGCTGAGTTTTATCGGCGCATCCAGGAAACTGCATTGCGGGCGGTGGAAGGTGTAAAGAAGGAGCTCTTCATGCCTCTTCAAGGACTTCTCGGTATTGTTTCGTTCCTCGCCATTGCCTGGCTTATGAGCGAGAACAGAAAAAAAATGAAATTGAAGGCCATTCTGATCGGGGTCACTTTCCAGTTCGCCATCGCTGTCATTCTTCTTTTCGTCCCCTTTTTCAGAAGCATCTTTCTTTTGCTGAATAATGTGGTCCTGGCCCTTGAAGCGGCGACAAAAGCCGGGACTTCCTTTGTATTCGGATATGTCGGCGGGGGCGCTCCACCGTTCCTGCTTCAGGAGCCCGGCGTTAATTTCATCCTCGCGTTTCAGGCGCTTCCTCTTGTTCTCGTAATCGGCGCGCTTTCCGCGCTGCTTTTTTACTGGCGCATCCTGCCGTATGTCGTGAAGGGATTTTCCTTCGTGCTCCGGAAAACCATGAACATCGGCGGCGCGCTCGGCCTCGGTGCCTCGACCACGATTTTTCTCGGCATGGTGGAATCACCGCTTCTGATAAAGCCTTATCTTTCGAAAATGACCCGGAGTGAACTCTTCTCGCTCATGACCGTGGGCATGGCCTGCATTGCCGGGACGGTAATGATTCTGTACGCAACGTTTTTGAACGGTGTGATCCCCGATCCGCTCGGACATATTCTGGTTGCGTCCTTTATTCACGTTGCCGCCGCCATCACCATCGCTAGGATCATGGTTCCCGAGACGGAGGAAGAAACATCAAGTAACATTGTCCCCCGGCATACGGCGACGGGCTCGATGGACGCCATTGTGAAGGGAACCATGGATGGTCTTCACCTGCTCCTGAACATCGTGGCAATGCTGCTGGTCATGGTCTCGCTCATCTATCTTGCGAACCAGCTGACCGGACTTCTTCCGGATGTGAATGGACACCCGCTGACCCTCCAACGCATCCTCGGCTGGATCATGGCGCCCATCGTGTGGCTCTTCGGCATTCCCTGGCAGCAGGCCCAGACGGCAGGATATCTCATGGGTACAAAAACCATTTTGAATGAGCTGCTCGCATTCCTCGACCTTGCGAAGCTTCCGGCCGATGCTCTCGATGCACGCAGCAGACTCATCATGACATATGCCCTCTCCAGCTTCGCAAATTTTGGAAGTCTGGGCATTCTTATCGGCGGGCTCGGCAGCCTGGCCCCTGAGCGGCGCGATGAAGTGGTGGGCCTCGGCATCAAAGCCATTGTCGCGGGCACTCTTGCCACCTGCATGACCGGAGCGGTCATAGGGATTCTTGTCTAAAGAAAAAGACCCCACTTCCCATATAAACGAAACAGAGTTCTTTCAAAAGAAAAAGCCCCATAATCTGGGGCTTGCGGGGAATGATACTGCTGCAAAAATGTTTGCTTCCCTGTCAGCAGTTTTTTATAACAGACGGTGTTTCGGATAGATCCGGTTCCGCTTTGATATCTCCCCATTTGTTAAAACCTGCGTCAAGAGACTGCTGAAGCCATTTGCATGCTTCAGCAGGATTGTTCTTAATTGAATACAATTAAGCCGGATTATAGTAACATTCTGTCTTCACTACTTCCGGCAGGCAATCTACCGTGCAGGCGTCAATTGCTCCCAATGCAGATTGGAGCCGACGTTCGGATTATCGCCTGCTTTGTCCGTAACATAATATTCGCCGAGATTGTTGGACCATGCATGGCCATAACCGGATGGCAGCTCCACTTCCTTGCCCGCGCGGGCATCATAGTAGCGGTCAACACCCCTGATCTGGTCGCTGGTATTTTGCGAAATTTTGTCCTGCACCTGCTGCCGCTGTTCCCAGGCGCGCATCTGGTCTTCTCTTATCTGGCTGCCGGCCTTTGCTATGATATCTCCCATACGCCCTATGGCTTTAATCTGCTCGATGGATTTTTTCGCCAGCATCTCTTTGACATTCACTACCTTCGCGAACCATCGCGGGTTGATCTTCATGGAAAAAAGCATAGTTTGAAATATTTTCGCCCGGGAATCAAGTTTCCCTTTTTCCGCGCGGAATGAAAAAACGTAGTCAATGTACCAGTAGTTTATGAAGTATCGGGAATCTGGATATATGACAAACTGGCTGACCGCAGCGTAAAGCTCTTCCTCCATGGGTTTGCCTTTCTCCTGATAACTGATTCTGATTTTGCCGCCTTGAGCAGATGATTTGATTCCCTGGGCTGGGTTGCCGGCTGCCAGTTTTGAAAGTTCAGGAATATTTTTTTCTTTCAGCATGACCAGTTGGTTTGCGTTTTTTCGGGCCTTCGGAATAACAACCTGGGTAAAAGCAGCATGCAGATCGATCGGCTTTGCCACCAGCGAGTTGAACCGCATAGAACCGGGTGGATTTGTTCTGAGAAACAGCTGATTGTTGGTCCAAAAATAGGAGCGGGTCGGGAAAAGATTCATTTCTTCCGGTCCGGAAGGGTTGTAGAACCGGAAACGGGATTGGGCAGGTAGTGCCGGGTTTTTAGACCAGGTTATTGCTCCTTCCACCCGCCAGCCCTTGGGAACAAGCAGGCGAAAAGCCTCCATGCCTGTCATGGGGTCCGTATATTTATATGTCACGAATCGTTCCAGCGCGAGCGCATCATGCTGGTTAGTGAGGACTACGGTATTCACAAGTATTAGAAAACCAAAAACAGTAAAAAAACGCAGTATCCTGAAGGAAATAGTCATAATGAATTACCTCCCTGGATAGGCTTGTTATGAATATAAACACTACCGATAAAATCAGGTTTTCTCAAAACTTGCAAACGGTATTGCATTCTCTCTATTTGGTCAAAAGCATTATGATATTCTAAAAACGTCCGTAGACTGATACCGGTCCGCAACATAGAGAGGGATGCCTCCAGCCACGATTTTCTGGTGGGTCCGGAGTGCCAGGTCGGGATGGTTGTTCTGCTCGGAGAGATGCGCCAGGCACGCCCACTGCAGCCGTTGCGCTTTAACAGCACTGCACAGAATCTTTGCGGCGTCTTCATTGGAAAGATGCCCGCGAGGCCCTTCGATGCGGCGCTTGAGATAGGCTGGATAAGGCCCCGCCGCAAGCATGGCGGGATCATAGTTGCTTTCGAGAAAAACCGCGTCAAGCGAGGAGACAATATTGACCAGGTCCTTGAATATGTGGCCCAGATCAGTCAGCACACCGAGACGCTTTGTGCCCGATTCAACGATGAATGCGGAGCCGTCCGCACCGTCATGCGGTGTGGGAATGGCATGCACCTGAACATTGCCGAACCTAAGTTTGTCGCTCGACCGGAAATGGCGGACATCATGCAGGGCGCCGAGGCTGCAGCGCGATGAAGCCGCTGCAATCGTGGCAGGCGTGGCGTAAAGCGGCAGCCCATACTTCCGCTGGTACACGCCTGCGTGGCGGATGTGGTCGCCGTGGTCGTGCGAGATAATGACCGCATCTACTTCACGGATGTTCTTGCCATGCACCGCAAGCCGTTCCTCGGCCTGCACGCCGGAAATTCCGGCGTCGAACAGCAGTTTGACGCCGTCTGTTTCGACAAAGATGCAGTTGCCGTTGCTGCCTGATTGAAGAGAAATGGCAATCATATTCATACCGGGCGTACTGTAACAGCCCTTGCTGCACATGTCAACCGTGAAATCATCGCCTGCCGGTGTGTTCTTCTTATGCAAGGTACCGCGCAACACAAAAAAATATTCTTGAGGATGTCCGGGCCATCACTTATAATAGGGATGGTGCGCGACCATGCAGCAACTTGACTCAATCATCATCGTCCTCGTGGACACTAAAACACCCGACAACATCGGCTCAGCCGCACGATGCATGATGAACATGGGGCTCTCGCGCCTCGCCCTTGTCCGCCCGCCGACTGATTTTTTGCGGAGAGCCTCGCAGCTTGCCGCAGGAGCGGACGGCATCCTGGAACAGGCAAAAATTTTTTCCTCGCTTCGGGACGCGGTAGCGGACTGCGGCCTGGTGTTCGGCACGTCTCGCCATAAAGGCCGCTTAAGAAAAAACATCCTCACACCGCACGATGCCGCCCGTGAAATCATTTCCATCCTGCCCCGCAACAGGATCGCGATAGTCTTCGGAAACGAAGTAAATGGTCTGACCCGCGAAGACATCGCTTCCTGCCATGAATTAATATCCATTCCTTCGTCGGACAAATTTCCTTCGCTCAATCTTTCGCATGCGGTCATGATTATTATGTATGAATTGTTTCTAGCCGCGCGGGAGCCGCACGCGCTCCCGGTCCCCGAACTTGCGGCATCCGAAGCGACCGACGCGTTCTATCTTCAGTTGCAGAATACTCTTCTAGATATCGGCTTTCTCGACCGCGATCAACCGGAGAGAATGATGCTTACGATAAAGCAGATATTCGGGAGAGCGCGGCTGAACAAGCGTGATGTTGCCGTTCTACGGGGAATTCTTACGGCTGTGGATCGGGTTGCGGGATCGTCAAAATAAGGGGGAACCGTATGAGAAAAATGTATCTGTTTTTTGTCTCTGCTTTTCTTCTGGGGGGAATTGAGATGCTCTATTTTTATCCGCTGCTTCCCGACCGCATGGCGGTCCATTTCAACGCTGCCGGCGCCGCGGACGGCTGGGGTCCGAAAAATTATTTTTTCATGACCATGGAAGCGGTTTATGCCGTGCTGCTGCTTCTCTTCGGCGCCCTGCCGCTGCTCCTCCGGCGGCTGCCCGAGTCCCTGATGAACCTGCCGAACAAGGACTACTGGCTCGCGCCGGAACGCAAAGCGCAGACCATGGATCGGCTGATGGGCCAACTCCTGTTCGTAGGAGCCATGGCGTTGCTGCTGATGGACTGCGTGCTCTACCTGAGTCTTAAGGCAAATTTTTCTGCACGCCCATTCCTGCGGCCGGAATTGCTATGGGGCATCATTACCGTGTTTTTTATTGCCAGTATTGCCTGGACCATTTTTTTGCTACGAAGTTTCCGGCTGCCGAAGGCGCCCTGATGCCCGCGGCTCGTCAGTCCGCCTGCCGTCTTAAAAACGTGGGTTTGTCCAGGTCCTCGCCGTCGATACCGAGCGTCTCATTTTTGAAATCGAACGATTCCTGTTTGCGCTTCGGCTTATCCACAACCTTCATGAACTCCTTGAGACTAACCGGCCGTTTTACGCGCTCCCGAATGCCTTCCTCGTCAAAACCCGTTGCGATCACGGTGACCATGACTTCCTCGCTCATCACCGGATTAATCACCGCCCCGAAAATGATGTTCGCACCGGGATCAACCTCATCCTTGATAATGGCGGAAGCTTCATTCAGTTCATAAATCCCCATGTCGTTTCCGCCGGTAATATTGATCAGCACCGCGCGGGCCCCTTTGATGGAGCCGTCCTCAAGCAACGGGCTGGCAATCGCCTTTTGCGCCGCGTCCACGGCCCTGGTTTCTCCCCTGCCGATGCCGGTGCCCATCACGGATCTGCCCCGGTTGGACATCACAGTCTTGACGTCCGCAAAGTCCACGTTCACATACCCCGGCACCATCACCACGTCGGAAATTCCTTTGACGGCCTGGCCGAGCACGTCATCGGCAAGCCTGAAGGAGTCGAGAAGCGTCGTCCTTTTTTCCGCGAGGTTCAGAAGGCGCTCATTGGGGATTACAATAAGTGCGTCCACATTTTTCTTCAACTCCGCAATGCCTTCTTCCGCTTTGTGCATCCGTGTTATTCCTTCGAAGCTGAAAGGCTTCGTGACAATGCCCACGGTAAGGGCGCCTGCTTCGCGCGCGAGGCTTGCGATGACTGGGGCTGCCCCGGTGCCCGTGCCGCCTCCCATGCCCGCGGTGATGAACACCATGTCCGCGCCGCTGACGGCTGCGGTGATTTTGTCCGCATCTTCAAGCGCAGCCGATCTGCCGATTTCGGGGTTGGCTCCGGCCCCCCGTCCGCACGTAAGCCTTGACCCGATCTGCAGTTTAATCGGCGCACGCACAAGTTCGAGCGCCTGCATATCGGTGTTCGCTATGACAAACTCCACCCCCTTGATGTTTGACTGAATCATGCTGCTCACAGCGTTGCTTCCTCCACCTCCCACACCGATCACCTTGATGACCGCAGGCAGTTTTTCTTCTTCGAACTGAAACATCCCCGTTGCCCTCCCTTCTTCGCGTGCCCCGCTTTCGTGGACATTCGTATCGGAACTTTTCACAAAATCCATGATATCCTGGAACTTCAGTTCAAGATTATCATCCATGAATTCTTCCCTTTCATTCCGCAATTCAGGATTCAAATGTATTCCCCCAGCCACTTCCAGAATTTATTCAAGGGGCTGCCGCCTGTAAATTTTCGCGGCATCTCTTCCGTATTTTCCGCACCCCAGAGAACAAGACCGACACCCGTCGCATAAATGGGGCTGTTCACCACGTCCATCAACCCTCCGATGTTTCTCGGAGCGCCCCGCCTGATGGGAAGGCCAAGATACCGCTCAGCGGCGTCCTGCACGCCCTCCATAAGGGCCGTCCCGCCGGTAAGCACAACACCCGATGCAAACATGTCCTCAAATCCTGTTTTTTTCAGCCGCTGCTGAACCATGCCGAAAAGCTCTTCGACGCGCGGCTCAATTATTTCACACAGAATCTGCCGCGAAAGAAGGCGAGGCGGCCTGCCTCCCACGCTCGGAACGTCCAGCGTCTCTTCATGCTTCACCAGCGATGAGAGCGCGCATCCGTATTTGACTTTAATTTTTTCCGCTTCAGACGCCGGAGTCCGCAGGCCGATCGCGATGTCGTTCGTGAGATGGTTGCCGCCTATGGGCAGCACCTCCGTGTGCCAGAGGCTGCCTTCCAGGAAAAACGCCACGTCCGTGGTTCCCCCGCCGATGTCCACAACCACCACGCCCAGTTCCTGTTCTTCGGCGGTAAGCACGGCTCTGCTCGATGCGAGCGGCTGCAGCACCAGATCATTCACGGTCAGCCCCGCGCGCGAGCAGCTTTTGATGATGTTCTGAATAGCGGTCACCGCGCCGGTGATGATATGGACCTTCACGTCGAGCCTCGTTCCCGACATGCCGAGGGGTTCCTTGATGCCGTCCTGGTCATCAATGATGAATTCCTGCGGAAGCACATGCAGAATCTGCTGGTCCATGGGAATGTTCACGGCGCGGGCTCCGTCAACGGCGCGGGCGACATCGGCCGGCCCCACCTCTTTGTTCTTGATGGCGGCCACGCCGCGGGAATTGATGCCCTTAATATGGCCGCCCGAGATTCCCACAAACACGGAGTTGATCTCGACGCCCGCCATAAGTTCGGCCTCGTGCACCGCTTTCTTGATTGATTCGACCGTGCTGTCAATGTTCACCACCACGCCTTTTTTCAGGCCGTGTGAAGGACTGATGCCGATGCCGATGATGTCAACCTGTCCCCCTTCCTTCACCATTCCCACAATGGCACAGACCTTCGTTGTTCCCAAATCAAGGCCTACAATCACATTGTCCGCTTTTTTTGCCACAACACACCCCCGTTATACCCTTTTCCGCGAATAGAGCCGGACGACCATGGCTCTTCATCCCTGCCGTTTTAACCCTTTTTTCCCCTGCTTTTTTACCGCTTTGCTTTTGGTGGATGCGTTCTTCGACAGCACCGCAACCTGACGATCGGGGCGGAGATCAATGTAGGCAACCTGCAGGTCGCGCTGTTTTACGTCTGCCATTACCTCCGACAGTCTGCGGAGTTTTTCCGCATACCGGGTGCTGCCGATCCTGAATTCATGGTCCGCATATACAATGGCAAGCGACTCAGGCGTATTTGCCCTGATATAAACATCATCAAGGCGCCAGCCGCCCTGCCCCATAACCTCTGCCAGGAGCTTCAATGCCTCTCCCAATGCCTCGGCGGATGCCTGTTCTCCGGGCCGCGTCCGGCAGTCCCTGGCCGCAATGACAGGGAGCGGCCATGCTCCCGCCGTTTCCTTTGCGAGCCGCTCAATGACAATTCCATCATTGTCCATCAAAAACCGCCCCGCTGCGGTTTCCAGAATCGCATATGGCGTCCGCTCGGTGACAACCATGCTGACTCTATTCGGCAGGCTGCGGTGAATGCTGGCGGATTTGACCCAGGGGCTTGCCTGTGCCCGTCTGACGGCGGCTTCAAGATCCACCCTAAAAATATTTTCTCCGGTAAACGCTCCGGCGATTTTTTTCAGATCCCCTTCCTCAAGATGTTTTACGCCTCTGATGTCCACGCCGGCTATTTGAAACAATTCTGCGCGCATGATGGTTCGATATGCCTGCCAGCCCAACCAGCTTCCCGCCGCAATGACCACTGCCGCAAGCAGTGCAACCATGGCGCTTTTGATTCGACCGGTACCGGCCCCCTGACGCGGGGCGGCACGGCGCACCACGGCGCGTTTCACCGTTACACGATTTTTTGTCGAGCGGTCTCTCCGGGGTATCTTTACGTTTTTATAATCCCGCATGTTCCCTTTCGGATTTTGGGATAAGAATGTGCAATACCGGCCCTTTTCGGGTTTTCAATGCGGAGCGCACTCAACGATTGCGCTCATCCTGGACCGCCAGCCGCATAATTTCCTCCACCAGATCCGGAAAGGAGATCCCGACGCCTTTCGCTATTTCGGGCAGCAGGCTTGTGGCTGTCATCCCCGGAAGGGTGTTGACTTCGAGAATGTAGGGCGCTTCGGATTCATCGATAATGAAATCGACCCTGCTGTACCCGCGGCAGCCGATCGCGCGGTGCGCAGCAAGGCCTGCTTCAAGTGTCTTTGCATACGCCGAATCCGATATCCGCGCCGGAAAAAAATGGTCCGACATCCCCTGCTCATATTTCGCCGCATAATCATAGAATGCGCGCTTCGGGACAATTTCAATCGCGCCGAGCGCGCGGCTTCCAAGAATGCCGACCTGTACTTCCTTGCCCTGTATGAATTTTTCTATCAAGACCTCATCGCTGTATTGAAAGGCAAGGTCAATCGCCGGGGCGATGTCTTCTTTCTTGAAAACAAGACTTATCCCGACGCTTGAACCCTCGGCATGCGGCTTGACCACCGCAGGAAATTCCAGCGCGTCAAACACCGAGGGTATCGAGTCTCGCGTGCCCTTATAAACCACCTCATACGGGCCCACCAGCAGCCCTTTCGCCCGGAATATTTCCTTGGAAACGGTCTTGTTCATGCCGAGTGCGCTTGCGAGAATACCGGACCCCGTGTAGGGAATGCCCATGACTTCCAGCATGCCCTGGACGGCTCCGTCTTCGCCGAATTTGCCGTGCAGCGCAATAAAGGCCGCGTCAATCGAGCTGTCGTGTATCTTTTCCGCCGCGTCCCTGCCCACGTCAATGGAAACGGCATGATACCCTTTTTCTTTCAGCGCGTTCAAAACAGCCGTCCCGCTGGCGAGCGATACGGTACGCTCGGATGACAGCCCGCCCATCAACACTCCGATTTTCCTGTTTGCCAGTATCTTCATGAGAGTCCTTTTCGCCGCAGGCGGATGTCCCGCTTCTAGTCCTCACCGATAATCTTTATTTCCGGGTCGAGCCGCACTCCGTGGACATCCAGAACCGTTTGCTTCACAATGTCCATCAAGGCAAGCACATCGGAGGCCCGCGCCGAACCCGTCGTCACGATGAAATTTGCGTGTTTGTCCGAAACCTGAGCGCTTCCCACCGTCCTGCCCTTGAGCCCCGCCAGTTCAATCAGCCTGCCTGCGGACTGTTCTGCAGGATTTTTGAAAACGGAACCGGCATTGGGAGATCCCTGGGGCTGGCGTTGTTTTCTCGTGGTGAGCAGCTCCAGAATGCGCGCGCCCACTTTTTCCCGATGACCGCGGCGCAGGATCAGCTGTGCCGCAAGCACAATCCAGCCTTCCCGCACTGAAGATGTCCGGTACCCGAAGCCCAGCTCATCCCTTCCTTTGGTAAAGACACCATCCTCCGGTGAGAGGAGGGTCACCGATTCGGTAATATCGCCGATTTCGCCGAGCGCGGTGCCGGCATTCATCCTGATGGCGCCTCCGACCGTACCCGGTATGCCTGCGGCAAATTCGAGTCCCGCGTAGCCCTTCTC
Source organism: uncultured Nitrospiraceae bacterium (assembly GCA_964646375.1). Taxonomy (GTDB): domain Bacteria; phylum Nitrospirota; class UBA9217; order UBA9217; family UBA9217; genus JBAZLV01. The sequence goes on from CAZYEF010000011.1 coordinate 15,058, forward strand.
AACGGCCATCGCAAGAAGCTTTGCCACCAGTGCGCCGGCATCCGCGGAAATGAGCGCAAAACTTCCGCCAATGGAACGGTACTCCCGCTCGATCGCGACCGCATTCAGTCGCTTGAGGCTGATCACCACCCCCCGGTACCCGCCATCCCGCACAAGAAGATTGGTGCCGCTGCCGAGTATGAAGTACTGGAGGTTCTGTTCCTTGATGCTTTTCAGAAGCACCAGGAGATCTTCGCGGTCGGCCGGATACGCAAAGAAATCCGCAGGGCCGCCGATCTTAAACGAGGTGTGGCGGCTCATCGGTTCGTTTCTGCGCAGCTCTCCTTTTATGTCAAGGGTGGCCATGCTTCAGCTTCTCCAAAACTTGCTCGCCGATTTTCCAGACGTCCCCCGCACCAAGCGTCAGCAGCAGATCTCCTTTTTTGACCGTACCCGCCAGATGATCGACAACCGCGCCCCGGTCGGGCATGAAGAGAACATCCTTGTGTCCATGCTTTTTTATGCCTTCATAGAGCGCCTTGCCCGACACGCCGGGAATCGGCTTTTCTCCCGCAGCATAGATGTCCAGAAGGATGACCTTGTCGGCCTGGTTGAACGAGGTAAAAAAATCCTCAAACAGGTGCTGCGTTCTTGAATACCGGTGGGGCTGGAACACGACAACAACCCTGCGGTCCAATCCGGACGCCGCCGCTGCAAGGGTCGCTTTTATCTCCGTGGGATGATGACCGTAGTCGTCCACCACGGTTACGCCGTCCACTTCCCCTTTAACCTGGAACCGCCGCTGCACGCCGCTGAATTCCCTGATGGCCTTTCGAATGACCTCAAGATCGACGTCCAATTCCCGCGCCACGGCAATCGCGGCGAGGCTGTTGTTGATGTTGTGGACACCGGGAATCGAAAGCTCGAACGTTCCCAGATCGCTGCCAAGGTGCATGACTTTGAACGTTGACCCCAGCCCGTGCAGCGCAACGTCCCGCGCCTGATAATCCGCCTGCGAACTCATGCCGTAGGTCTGATAGCGCTTTTGTATCTGCGGTATGAGTGCCTGTATATGGGGCTGATCCAGACACAGCACCGATACGCCGTAGAACGGCACTTTATTGACAAACGCAAGAAATGCTTCCTTGATTTCATGGATATCCTTGTAATAGTCGAGATGCTCCTCGTCGATGGTCGTCACCACTGCAATCGTCGGCGACAGTTTCAGGAAGCTTCCGTCGCTTTCATCAGCTTCTGCAACAAGAAACTCACCCTGGCCGAGTTTGGCGTTCGTTCCCAGGCTGTTGAGCTTGCCGCCGATCACCACGGTGGGATCGATGCCGCCCGCCGCAAGTACCGTGGCAACCATGGATGTTGTGGTGGTTTTTCCATGCGCTCCGGCAATGGCCACGCCGTACTTGAGCCGCATCAGTTCGGCAAGCATCTCGGCCCGTGGAATGACCGGTATCTGTTTTTCTCTCGCCGCGACCACTTCAACGTTTTCCCTGGTGACCGCGGAAGATATTACCACGACATGAGGGGAGGCGATGTTCGCCGCGCTGTGCCCGATGGTTATCTCACCCCCCAGCTTTCTGAGTCGCTCGGTGGTGTCCGACTCTTTCATATCCGAGCCCGAAACCCTGTATCCGAGGTTCAGGAGAACTTCGGCAATGCCGCTCATCCCGATTCCGCCGATTCCTACGAAGTGAATGTGTTTAATTTTCTCGAACATAATTTTTGCAGATTTCTGCAATCTCCTTCGCTGCCGTATTTTTCATACGGGACATGCCGGAAACAGACATGCCCTCTTCTGCATTTTTTTTTATTATCGCCGCCAGCACCGCGCCGGTCAGGTCCTTCTGGAGAACAATATCCGCAGCGCTGAGGTCCGCCAGAGCCCGTGCATTATACTCCTGATGATTATCCGCGGCAAAAGGAAAGGGAATCAGCACCGCCCGTTTGCCGCAGACCGCAAGTTCGGCCACAGTCGTGGCGCCGGAGCGGGAGACCACAAGATCCGCCGCGGCATATGCTCCTGCCATGTTCTCGATGTACGGGAGGACTACTGCCTGGACTCCGGCATCCCGGTATCCTGCTTTCACCTCATCCACATCATGCGGGCCGGTCTGGTGGACCACCTGCAGTTCCCGCATGTCCTTCAGGAAAACCGCGGCCTGCTTCATCGCCATGTTAATTGCATGCGCGCCGCCGCTTCCTCCCATGACGAATACGGTAAACAACCCCGCCTCCAGTCCAAAGTCTTCAAGACCCCTGCCGCGGTCTCCCTCCTCAATCCCCTGCCTGACCAGCGGCCCAAGCGCCGCCGTTTTCCGGGGAGGGAAAAATTTACGCGCACCGGTTCCGGGAAAACAGAGGATCACTTTGTCGGCAAAAATCCCCAGCTTCCGGTTCGCAAGCCCGGCGTAGGAATTGGGCTCGATAATGACCAGCGGAATGCCGAGAATCAAGGCTGCCGCGCCCACGGGAGCAGAAGCATAGCCGCCCACGCCCAGCACAACATCCGGTCCGATCTCGCGCAGCAGGCGCAGGGACTGGAACAGACCCAGCGGCAACGTCGCGACCGTCTTCAATATGGAAGCCAGATTCATGCCTTTGAGCTTTCCCGCGCTGATGAACCTGACCGGCAATCCTTCCTTCGGAAGCACGCGTGCTTCAATCCCCTGGTTCGTGCCAACAAAAAACACGTCGCTGCTCTGTTCGCGCAGCAGTTCGCGCGCAACGGCAATGCCGGGATAAAGATGGCCGCCTGTTCCTCCCCCTGCAATCACGACCCTCATTGCCAAAGCCTCATGGTAGCCGGCGATCCATGCTGCGAGACGCCCTCCGGTGTATGGTTCATCGCGTTGCACGCTCCTGTGTCCCCGGTGACGGGGATTTCAACCCGATTCTTTCGAAATATTCAGCAGCACGCCCATTGCGCCCATCGTGACGACCAGTGAGGAACCGCCGTAACTGATGAGCGGAAGCGCGATTCCTTTCGTGGGCAGCAGGCCCGTCACAACGGCCATATTGATCATTCCCTGCATGCAGATGAGCACGGTGATGCCGAGAGCCAGCATGCGACTGAATTGTTCGCCTGCAGAAAGGGCAATTTGCATCCCTCGCCATAGAATAATAAGGAACAGGAGAAGCACGGCAAGCGCTCCGATCAGCCCCAGTTCCTCCCCGATCACGGCATAAATGAAGTCGGAGTGGCGCTCGGGCAGAAAGAGCAGTTTTTGCCTTCCTTCGCCCAGCCCGCGGCCGAAGATGCCTCCGCTGCCAAAAGCGAGGAACGATTGAATAATCTGGTGTCCCGCACCCTGGGGATCCGCCCAGGGGTCCAGGTACGAAAAAATTCTGCGCATCCGGTAGGGACTGTGCACCACGGCAAGGTATACCACGGGAAGCGCCGCCAGCACCGTACCGCCGAGATGCACCAGGCTCCCTCCTCCCGCAAACAAAAGCACCGCGGTCACGCCGGCAATCGTCATCGCCGTTCCGAAGTCCGGCTGCAGCACGGCCACGCATAGAAAAACGCTGCACACCACATACGCAGGCAGTAATCCGTTCGTAAAATCGCGCAGTCGGTCGCCTTTTTTCGCAATGTAGTAACTCATGTAGACGACCAGTGCGAACTTCGCGAGTTCGGACGGCTGAAAAGAAAGCATGCCGAACCGCAGCCACCTGCGCGACCCGTTCACCATCTTGCCGATGCCCGGAACCAGTGTGGCGACAAGCAGAACCAGCGCAATGACAAGAAGGGCGATGACAACCCGCCGGTCAGCCAGCACATGATGATCAATCCGCATGGTGACTGCCAGGAACACCAGACCGCCAAGCGTCCACAGAAGTTGTCGCTTCATGAAATAGGTCGGATCATCATACGTCGTGAGAGCGACAACGCTGCTTGAGCTGTAGACCATCACCACGCTGATCCCCAGCAACGCCAAGACGGCGGAAAACAGGATTCGGTCATAATGCTTCGAATATTGCATTCCGTTTTGCAACGATACCTTCCTCGTCGCGGAGCGCACGGTGCGGACCCGTTACCCCGGCCTCCTCGATTTTGCTACAGCGCCTTTACCGCTTCCTTGAACTTTCTTCCCCGGTCTTCGAAGTCCTTGAACATGTCGAAACTCGCACAGGCCGGCGAGAGGAGCACGACATCACCGCTGGCGGAGCGCATTGATGCGAGCCGCACGGCTTCCTGCAGTGTCGGCGCGTACAGCGTCTCGGTTGCCGTCCCGAGCGTCTGTCCCATTTTGTTGGCTGCCTTGCCGATCAGGATCAGGAGTTTTACTTTTTGTTTGAACAGATCGTACAGCGGAGTGAAGTCGCTGCCCTTGTCCAGTCCGCCGGCAATCAGCACAACCGGCTGCGTGAACCCTTCCACTGATTTTATGACAGCGCCCACGTTCGTTCCTTTTGAGTCGTTGATGTAGGTAACACCGTCTTTCTCCCGGACAAATTCCAGCCGGTGTTCAAGCCCGGAAAACTCCCGGAGCACCGCGGCCACGGAAGCGATATCCGCGCCCGCTGACAGGGACAGCGCCGCCGCGGCCAGGGCGTTCTCCAGGTTGTGCACTCCCTGGATGCGTATTTCATCGGTCCGGCAGATGCGCCTCCCGTTAAAGGTGAGAAACCCATTCAGCACGCAGGCACCGGGATTAAAGCGGAGCATGCGCGAAAAGGGAACGACCGTGGCCCGGGTTCGGTGGACATAGGATTTCACCAGGGGATCGTCAAAGTTCAGCACGAGAATATCCTGCTTCTGCTGGTTCATGAATATCCTGGCCTTTGCTTCGCCGTATTCCTCAAGAGTATGGTAGCGGTCGAGGTGGTCCTGCGTTACGTTCAGGATCGCGGCCACGCGCGGACGGAAGGCTTCAATGTCCTCAAGCTGAAAGCTGGAAAGTTCCGCCACAATCCAGTCCCGGTTTTTGAGCAGCGCCATATCCTCAGTCAGTGCGTTTCCAATATTGCCCGCAACAAGCACCTTTTTTTTCGCCTTTGCGAGCATCAGTCCCACCAGGGTCGTGACGGTGGACTTCCCGTTTGTTCCGGTGATGCCAACGTACGGCGCCTCGGAGAGCAGCCAGGCGAGCTCCAGTTCGCTGATTACCTTTACCCCCCGCCGCTGCGCCTCCCGGATCTGAGGAATTTTTGGAACTCCCGGACTTAATATGATCAAATCCGCCTCATTAAAAATCTGGGCGGGATGGCCGCCGGCTTCCAGGCGGACGCTGTCCGGCAGTGTCCGAACCAGCGCTCCGAGTTCTCCCAGGGGTTTCTTGTCCGTCGCGGTCACCTGAGCGCCGAGCACGTGGAGCGCCCGTGCGGCAGCAACACCGCTCCGGCCCAGCCCGACAACGGTAACCTGTTTTCCTTTAAAATCTGTTTTCATCGTAGTTTCTACCTCCTCACGTGCCGCCCTGACACGATCACGAAGCGCATCAAGCATTTGCCGGGTGACCGCTGCGCTTCATGGCGCGGAACATCGTGCTATCTCAGCTTCAGCGACCCGATCGAAATCAGGGCCAGAAGAATACCGACGATCCAGAATCGCACAACAACCTTGGACTCCGGCCAGCCTATCTGTTCAAAATGATGATGAATCGGTGCCATCTTAAAAATGCGTTTGCCGGTCAGCTTGTAGGACGCGACCTGCAGCATCACCGAAACAGCCTCCACCACAAATATTCCGCCTACAATAATGAGGATAAGCTCATGCTTGGTCACCAGCGCAAGAGCGCCAAGTGCGCCGCCGAGGGAAAGCGATCCCGTGTCTCCCATGAACACCTCGGCAGGGTGGGTGTTGTACCAGAGAAATCCGAGGCACGTTCCCAGAATTGCGCCGCAGAACACGGTGAGCTCTCCGCTTCCGGGAATATAGGGAATGTTAAGATATTCGGCAATCACCCTGTTGCCGCCGAGATATACGATAACGGCATTGGCTATGGCGGCGATGCTTACCAGCCCCGTCGCAAGTCCGTCCAATCCGTCCGTAAGATTTACCGCATTGGATGATCCCACCATGACAACCACGGCGAATGGAATATAGAACCATCCAAGATCAATAATCAGCCTCTTTACGAACGGCACTGTAAGACGAGCCGCATTCTGGTCTCCTGAAAAATAATAAAGGAATAAACCGATCAGCAATGATGCGGCAATCTGCAGTCCGAATTTTTCCTTGGCGCGGAGTCCCAGGGACTGTTTTTTTACCACTTTCAGATAGTCATCCCAAAACCCGATACCCCCGAAGGCGAGCGTGGCAAACAGCACCACCCATACGTACTTGTTCGAAAGATCCGACCAGAGAAGAACAGAGCTTACGAGTGCCATGATGATCAGAAGGCCGCCCATGGTCGGCGTACCCTGCTTGGACAAGTGCGTCTGGGGGCCGTCATCCCGAACATGCTGTCCCACCTTCAACCGCCGAAGCCAGGCAATCATCGCCGGACCGAATACAATGCTGATAATCAGCGCCGTCAGGGCCGCTCCGGCGCTGCGGAACGTAATATATTTGAAGACATAGAAGCCTGAAAACTTGGAGTACAGCGGATACAGCAGATGGTAAAGCATCAGAACTCCTCCAAAATTTTTTCCATCTTCATGCCGCGGGAGCCTTTGATCAGCACGGCATCGCCCGGCCGGGACTGTTCCCGCAAGAGTGCAGCTGCTTCCTCGTGCGTTTTGACTGCAAAGACCTTCGTCTCCGCCATTCCGGCTTCAATCGCTCCGCGGATTGTATCCTTGGCATAATCGCCCAGGACAATTATCCGGTCGACGCCCTTCCGCGCTGCAGTCCGCCCCACTTTCCGGTGCTGCTCTCCGGAGGAGGCGCCGAGCTCAAGCATATCACCAAGCACGGCAACAGTTTTTGCTCCCCGTTTCAAATCCACCAAGGCTGCAAGCGCCGCCTCCAGGGAGGCGGGATTGGCGTTATAATAATCCGCGAGCACGGTCCGGCCCTGCACGTGCCTTATTTCCGAACGCATCGCAACAGACGCAAAATTATCAAGCCCGCACTTTACCGCATCAAGCGGCAATCCTGCCGCAAGCGACGCGGCGGCCGCCGCGAGCGCGTTGTACACATTGTGTTTTCCCACGCTTCTGAGGCAAATTTCCGTACTACAGCCGTGTGCGGTCAGAGTAAATTCCAGACACTCGGAGGTATACCGGATCCCGGATGCCCGGACATCTGCTGCAGTGTCTATTCCAAACGTCGTAATGAGACCGCTGAACTTTTTTTTCAGAACTCCGCAGTATGTATCATCAGCATTCAGCGCCGCGGTCCCTCCAGGCCGGATGTGGTCAAGCAGTTCGCCTTTCGCCTGCGCTATGCCGTCCTGACTTTCGAAAAACTCCAGATGAGCCGGTCCGATATTCGTAATGACTCCCACGGTAGGGCTGGCCATCCGGGCAAGGACGGCAATCTCCCCCGGCGCGCTCATTCCCATTTCCACAACTGCCGTCTTGTGGGTGTCGTTCATTCTGAGCAGCGTCAGCGGCACACCGATGTGATTATTCAGATTCCCCTCGTTTTTCAGCACCGCTCCCCATGCTTTTAAAATTTCCGCGAGCATTTCTTTCGTTGTTGTTTTCCCGTTTGACCCGGTAATGCCGACCACCGGGATGGAAAATTTTTTTCGGTGAAGATACGACATCTTCTGGAGCGCGGAAAGCGTGTCGTTGACGGGCAAAATGCACCCGGCTTCACCGGAAATCCCGATTTTTTTTTCGAGGACGTCCCGGTTTACCAGTGCCCCCCATGCGCCTTTTTTTATCGCTGCGGAAACAAACTCGTGTCCGTCGAACCGCGGCCCTTTCAGGGCAACGAACAATTCGCCCTTCTTTATCGTTCTCGAATCTATGGACATCCCCGTGATTTCCATTCCGGAGATTCTCCGCAGAATATCTTCGACAATTTCTTCTTCAGTTGCGCTCATGGTTATATGCCTTCCAGCAGAATTGCTTTTCCTGCCGGAAATATATGCTTTTTTAAAATAACGCATTCATATGCGCGTCACGAAGTCTTTCTCTTCTGAATCTCCGCCCGTGCGACTTCACGGTCGTCAAAATGCATCTTCTGCTCACCGATGATCTGATAGTCCTCATGCCCTTTTCCGGCAATCACAACCGTATCGTCCGGCAGGGCCATTCGGATCGCTGCTGCCACGGCCTCGCGGCGATCGGGAATGACATAGTACAATTTTTTACCACCTGGTTCGCGAAACTCTGATTCCTGCGGATCGGCTTTACTCCCCTCGCCCGTCATGCCGATCTCTATCTCGCGAATGATCTCCCGCGGATTTTCCGTCCGGGGATTGTCGGAAGTTACAATGACGATGTCGCTTCCCCTGAGCGCCGCCGCGCCCATTTTCGGCCTCTTGCTCCTGTCCCGGTCACCACCGCAGCCGAAAACCGTGATGATTCGCTTTTTTGTTATATCCCGAACGGACTCCAGAAGACGCAGAAGAGCGTCCTCGGTATGGGCATAATCAACAATGACGCCGTAGGGCTGCTTTTCGTCTATCTTCTCCATCCGACCGGGCACTGCCTTCATGTTTTTTATCCCCCGGCTGATGCTGTCGCTGCTGAAACCCATGGCCGTGGCAATTCCGACCGCAGTCAGAATATTGTAGACATTATGCCGGCCGACAAGAGGCGATTCCAGTTCAATCCTCCCGCCCGGAGTGTCTGCATCGAAGGAAAGGCCTTCCATGCCATGTTGTATTTTCCCGGACGGATGTATATCGGCACTCTCCGACAAACCGGTGGTGATGATCTTCCCCCGTGCGGCCTTGATGACCGCTCCGGCATCTTTATCATCGGCGTTGACCACGGCAGGCGCATCCGGAGAAAGATCCCGGAACAGCGAAAGCTTCGCCTGCAGGTATTCATCCATGGTTTTATGGAAATCCAGATGGTCCTGCGTCAGGTTCGTAAATCCGGCCGCGGCAAAGCTGCATCCGGCCACCCTTCCGAGCGCCAATGCGTGCGAGGAAACCTCCATGACGCAGTATGCCGCTCCAAGGTCAACCATCTCTGCGAGAAGCCGCTGAAGGTCGAGCGATTCCGGTGTGGTGTTTGGCGCGGCATATACGCGGTCGCCGACGCGATAGTCAATGGTGCCGATAAGCCCCGCGGTCAGGCCGGATGCCTCTATAATGGATTTTACAAGATAGGTTGTCGTTGTTTTTCCGTTCGTGCCGGTAATGCCGACAAGTCTGAGTTTTCTCGACGGGTGACCGTAAAACGCATCCGCCAGCAGGGCCAAAGCCCGCCGGGAGTCCTTCACCAGAACAACAGACACGCCGGCTTCCGCACCCTGCCTCTGCTCGTGCTCAGCGACGACGACGGCGGCTCCCTGTTTTATTGCCTGCGCAATAAACTGATGGCCGTCCGAGTGAAATCCTCGCACGGCCACGAACACGCATCCCGGCTTGACTTTTCGGGAGTCATAGGATATCCCCGCCACTTCCCGCTCCAGCACGGTCGGCGGAAGCACCTTTTGCAGTTCCAATGCAGCCAATAATTCTGCCAGCTTCATCTCGTCACCAGGAGCATGTTACCTCCCGCGTCATCCGGCGGCACCTGCAGATACGCAAGGCTCTGCTCCGCCACGGTCTTGAATACCGGCGCCGCCACGCTGCCGCCGTAGATGACCCCTTCCGGAGTGTCAACCATTACGAGAATGACCAGTTTTGGAGAGCTCGCCGGTACAAAACCCGCGAAGGAACTGACATAATCCTTCTTTGAGTACATGCCGGTCTTGTGGTCTATCTTTTGCGCTGTTCCCGTCTTGCCTGCTGCCGTAAAACCCGCCGGCCGCGCCTTTTGCCCGGTGCCGGTTTCCACCGCCTCCCGCAGCATCTTTGTCACCTTGGCGGCCGTTTCCTGGGTGATTGCACGACGCACCGGCTGCGGTTCAGCTTTCTTCCCCTCACCGCTGCCATGGCTGATGATCTGCGACACGACATACGGCCTCATAAGCACTCCGCCGTTCGCGAGTGCACAATATGCAGCGGCCATTTGCAGCGGCGTCACACCGATCTCATGGCCAATTGCAATTGAACCAATGGATACCCCGGACCACGCCCGAGGGTCTTTCAACAAACCGGGAATTTCCCCCGACAGATCAGCGCCTGTTTTGCTCCCGAACCCGAATGCGGTAATGTATTTTGCAAAGCGTTCTTTCCCCAGTTTTACGGCAACCTTGATCGTCCCCACATTGCTCGATTGCGCGATCACATCGGTAAAAGTCAGCACCCCGTGTTTTTCTGCATCATTGATCACCCGGTCGGCAAGCTGAATTTTCCCTGCCGAGCAGTCAAATCGTTCGAAAGGATGAACAACCCGCTCTTCCAGCGCCGCTGCGGCAAGAATCGGCTTAAAGATCGAACCCGGCTCAAAGGCATCGGTCACCGTCCGATTTCGCCATTCCCCTGGTCGGGAGCGCTGCGGTTCATTGGGGTTGAATGTCGCTTTCCCGCCGGCCGTGCGCACCGCGAGCGCGAGCACTTCGCCGGTCCACGGATTCATGACGATGCAGACTCCGCCTTTTGCCTGCGTATTCGCCAGCGCAGCGTCAAGCCCCTTCTCCGCGATGTGCTGGATCACCTCGTCAATGGTAAGCGTAATATCACTGCCCGGTTTCGGCAGTTTATATTGCAGCCCCGATCCTCCGGGAAAAACGGTCCTTCCCCGCGCATCTTTTTCCGCAAGGACCCATCCTTCAGTACCCCGCAGCATGGCATCGTAGGTACGCTCCAGTCCTTCAATGCCTTTGTTGTCCACATCGGTAAAGCCGAGGAGCGGTCCGGCAAGGGTTTTCTTGGGATAAAATCTTTTCGACTCGAGCCGGATGCCGATTTCCCTGGTGCCGAGTTCCTTGACCTTTGCCGTCCTGCCTGGCTCGACTTTTCGGCTGAGCCAGACAAAGTGTTTATCTCCTGCGAGCCGCTGTTCAAGGGCACGGGGATCCTCTCTCAGTATCCGCGACAGCTTCTGCGCAAGCGCCCGGGGATTATCGACTTCCGACGGCACCCCGTACACTGAGTCCACGTCCAAGCTTACCGCAAGCTCCCTGCCCATGCGGTCGTAGATCGTGCCCCGCTTTGGTTCTATCTTCACCAGCCGTTCCTGCTGCCGTTCCGCGCGTCCTGCGAGCGCGGACCGCTGGTATACCTGAAGATACACGAGCCTCAGGGCGATGAGTCCAAAGCCCACGAACATCAGCAGCAAGATTACGAGTATTCTTCCCCGTTTTTCCATTGCCTGCTATCCTTGATGCCTGCGGCATGATGGTGTTCACTTCCTGCAACCGCGGAGAAACAAAAAGCAATGTTACCCCGGCTATTGGCCGGCATTCGGACCCGGATTGCCGGACCCCGGCTTCATAGCTTTTCTTTTTACCGCAACAACATTTTCCTGTGCCGGCCTGACCATTCCCAGACGTTTGACCGCGATCTCCTCGATGCGTGCCGGAGACGTCAGGCTCGATGATTCGATAAGAAGAGAACGGTGTTCCCGCTCGAGATCCTGTTTTTCACGCTCCAGTGTTTCGATCTGATAACCGAGCCGAACGATCTTTACCTTGCCCCCCACGTACAGAATCAGGCCGGCAACAACCAGGAGAACAATAAAAATCCTCCTGAGACTTCCCCGTTTGCTTCGTTCGAGAACAAGTGCTCCGATTTCACCGGCCCGAGTCGTCATAGGCAAACCTTTTTGCTGAATTTACCAGTCATCTCTGCTACAGCTTCACCGCCGCTCTCAGCTTTGCGCTTCTTGCGGCGGGATTTCTTTCCACTTCATCCGGTCCGGCCTTGACAGGCCGGCGGGTCAACACGGCAATCTCCGATTTCTTGCCGCAGGAACAGGCCGGCATTTTCGGCGGGCACACACATGCCTGCGCGGCAGCCGCAAAAGCCTGCTTCACAATGCGGTCTTCAAGAGAATGAAACGTGATGACCACAATCCGTCCCTGCGGTTTCACATGCACAAGAATCTCGCGCAGCCCGTCCCGCAGGGCTTCTATTTCGTCGTTTACGGCAATCCGCAGAGCCTGAAACGTCTGCGTTGCGGGATGGGTGCGCCGCGGCGGGTACGACGGGAACACGCTTGCAACAATTCCGGCGAGCTGGGCCGTGCTGGCAATCGTCCCCCGGGTCCGTGCTTTTTCTATCGCTCTCGCTATGGCACCCGCCCTGCGCTCCTCGCCGTATTCGTAAAAAATCTTCGCCAGTTCCTGGGGGGAAAGCTTGCTTATTATATCGGCAGCGGTCGGCCCGCGGCTGTCTTTGTCCATTCGCATGTCGAGCGGGCCGTCCAGCATGAAACTGAAACCCCGCTCCGGTGTCTTCAGATGAAACAAGGAGACTCCGAGGTCGAGCAGGACGCCGTCCACTGCCGGATGTCCTGTTTCCCGCAACACGCTGTCGATGTTTCGAAAATTCTCCCGCCGGATAACAACCCGATTTCCATAGCCGGCAAGAGCCGCCGTGCAGCGCTGAACAGCCTCGGCATCCTGGTCGATGCCTATCACCATGCCGTCAGGCGCCGAACGTCTCAGAATTTCCGACGCGTGTCCACCCGCTCCGAGCGTTCCATCTACATACACCCCCCCCGCTTTCGGATCGAGGAAGTCAATCGCTTCTTTAAGCAGAACGGGAACATGTTCTAATTGCTGATTGCGCATTTCGGATGTCGGACTGGTATTCACGCTTCAATCCTCGCAACGCTGTCCTGGTATTACGATCCGCATTTTGCAATCTACAATTGAAATAAGATCAAAGCCCCAGCGGCAAATTTGTTGCGGGTTTTGCCACACCGAAGCTTTTCGCGGCCTGTTGGGTGGTGTCGAATACCTGAAACTCCTCAAGGACGCCGGTCGTGCGGAAAATATTTTTGATGTATTCGGACATCCCTGCGAGCCGGATATCGCCGCCGAAAGACTGGAGCCGCTTCTTCTCTTCCACCAGCACCGAAAGGATTGTGAAATGTATGTGTTCAACAGATTCAAAGTTCAGGATCAGACCGTACATCTCGCCCTTGATCAGCTGTCCGATGATCCGGCTGAGCTCCACCATTTTTGCTGCATCAATTTCGCCTTCCAGGTTCATCTGGTATGCTTTGACTTTCTCATCCATATCATAAACCCAGCGCGGCAAGTGCGTCGCCGATCTTATCGCCATTTTGAGAATTTCTCGCCTCCCATGCTTTGGCGTCCCAGATTTCAATTTTGTCGATAATGCCCACCAGCGTCACGCTTTTTGATATCCCTGCGTGTTCGCGGTGCGTGGTGGGAATCAACAGGCGGCCCTGCTTGTCCAGTTCGCATTCGGTCGCTGAGGAAAGCAGAAATCTCATAAAATCCTTTACCTCCTGCTTCATCATCGGAAGCGTCTTGATTTTTTCTTCAAGCCGTTCCCATTCCTCGAGCGGATATACGGTGAGGCAACGATCATAATCCATGGCCAGCACAAGCCTGCCATCGTACCGGTCTGCAATAATATCGCGGAATCTGGACGGCACGCTTACTCTGCCTTTTGCATCTACAGTATGTTCAAAACTGCCACGGAACATTTTTCTCCCCAGCAATACCCACCGTATCCCACAATATACCACCTGCTGCCGAAAGTATATATTTCATATAGTGAATTGTCAAGAAAAAATATAATTTTTGAGGTGTTACGGAGTGGGTGGGCAGTCTTATCCGCGCTTTTTTTCGTGACAAGAATTGCTAAAACCAGTATCATTAAAAAGTCATGGCTGAAAATTTCTTCATAGGCGCGGATGAAAGCCATATCAGGCGAGAGAAGGCAAAATCCCGCGAAATGCGGGCTTCGCAGTGGTGGAAACGAAAACGTTCGGGCGGAATCTGCTTTTACTGCGGAGGAAAGTTCAAGCCCGCTGAGCTGACCATGGATCATCTCATCCCCATCGTACGGGGCGGCAAATCCGTGCATGGCAACGTCGTACCGGCATGTAAAGAGTGCAACTCCAAAAAGAAATATCTCCTCCCCCTGGAGTGGGAGGCCTATCTCGAAACCCTGAAAGCTTCCAGGCAGCCGGCTGCAAACAATACAGAACAGGCCGACTCGTAAATGCCCTGCTCTTTTTTATCATAAAAAAAGCTGGCTTCTCCCCGAGACCAGCTTTTCTGCATTCCTTCTTGTCCGTTGATACCAGCGTTTTGCGAATCAGTCGGCTTCCCTCATCCAGTCCACCCGGGCAAGCTTGTTATCGTGCGACCAGCGATAGGTGACTCTGCCGTGAAATGCTTTTCCGATTGCCCTGCCGATCCGCTGAGCCAGCTTTTCGTTCGTTGTGGAAATAACGATGCTGCCGTATCCATTTTCTTTGATTGACATCACCCGTTCGAGCGGGTTTAATCCGCGGGCGCGGGTTTCCTCATTCTTGATCAAATTCAGCAATGCCTCCTTGTGGGCGAGGACATAGCCACCCTTCAGCGTAACGATCCCGCCGGGAAAATTATCGCGTATTTTAAGGCATGCCGGACAAACCACCGCTATCGCGCTGGAGCGCGCCGCTTCGGATGCGCTGACATCAGCAGGTGCATACCATCGCTTGTTTCTGTACACGGCCCGGCACACTTCGCACACCGAAATCTTGCTGCTCGCACCTCTGGGGAGATACGAATCCGTCGTGGCTGTTTTTTTCTTGTAAGAAAGCTTGTATCCCCGTGCCTCCTTCGCGATCAGTTGCATAATGTCTTCCTCCTTGCTCTTGCCATGATAGTTCACTTCAGTTTTTGCTGTATTTCAGGAAACTGCTTTTTAAAGTCAGGCACAGCTCTCGCGAGAAACATTTTAAGCGCTTTCAGTTCCGCCTGAATATCACGAATTTCTTCTGATACTTCCGACCCCTGTTTTCTCAGAGCGTCGGCAAGATTGGAAAGCGCCTTCTCCTGAATCTTAAGGCGTTCATCCGTGCTGATTATATTTCTCGCACTGTCCATGGATTACCTCGCATTCGTCAGGCACTCAAATTTATTCAGGCTTTCTATCCGCAGCACAAGATACCGTTCCGCATTCGGTTTTCGAATTATGACTCTTTATTTAAGTATAGCTATTGTCTCCACGGGTGTAAAGGTCACGGCATCCTCCGAATTTTATTTACAATTCATACAACCGTATGAGATAATCTGCTCCCATACAGAAAAAGTATGACAATCGTCCGCACCGGCCTGGAGAATTACCGCTCATGAGAGCCTTGCTCAAATTCCTGACAATTATGCCCCTGCTGCTCACCT
>CAZYEF010000012.1:0-28567 GCA_964646375.1 uncultured Nitrospiraceae bacterium
AATTCTCGGGATGACGGCATCCCTTCTGAAAGACGAAGCTGATACCATACGCGGCATTATCCTTGTGTTCCAGGACATTACCAAAATTATCGAGATGGAGGAACAGGTCAGAAGACAGGAAAGGCTGGCGACAGTCGGAAGTCTCGCTGCAGGCATTGCACATGAAATCCGCAATCCGCTTGCATCACTCAGCGGCTCTATCCAGATGCTTCAAGGAGAGCTTGATCTTCAAGGGGACAACAATCGTCTTATGAATATCGTAGTCAAGGAAACAGACCGTCTTAATGAAATCATAACCGAGTTTTTGGAATATGCGCGGGCAAAGACGTCACAGACCGAACCTGTCGAATTGTTGCCGCTGTTTGAAGAAACCATTATGTTGCTGAAAAACAGCAGGGATTTTGCAGAAAATATTCATATCAACTGCGCGGTTGATCCGAATATTGTTGTGGATGGAGATGCACAGAGGTTGCGGCAGGTCTTCTGGAATCTTCTGATTAATGCCTGTCATGCTATGCCGGACGGTGGAAAAATAACAGTTTCCGCCACTCCCCGATCGTCAAAAATGTGCGAAATTACCATTTCGGACACAGGCACGGGAATCGGGCGTGCGTTTCTTGACAGGATTTTTGACCCATTTTTTACTACAAAAACAGGAGGCACCGGCTTGGGCCTCGCCATTGTGTACCGTATTATCGAAGACCACGGGGGAACAATCACAGCGGACAGCGTACAGGGGAAGGGGACTGAATTTAAAATCATCATTCCAATGCGTGATGAAATATCTGTCCCCTCCGGTCTGGAAAAGTCGCTGTATGCAAAAAAGGACATCTGTGATTAAGATACGCTATGAATAATATCCTTGTTATTGATGACGAACAAAGCATGCGCGATTTTCTTGCCATCATGCTCAAAAAAGAAGGTCACGAAGTAATGACGGCGGAAAACGGCGTAGATGCGCTCAAGGCAGTGCAATCGGAAATATTCGACCTGATCATTACTGATGTGAAAATGCCGGGGTTGGATGGTATCGGTCTTCTGAAAGCGATCAAGGAGGTATCATCAGACACTATTGTAATCATGATCACCGCTTTCGCCACTGCTGAAACGGCAGTGGAAGCCATGAAGCTCGGCGCTTACGATTACATCATGAAACCATTCAAAATTGATGAAATCAAACTGGTTATTCAAAAAGCGCTTGAGAAACGTTTTTTAAGAAAAGAAAATATCCTTTTAAAACGCGAGATCAACTCGCGGGCCGGTTTTGAAAATTTTATTGGAAAGAGCGAATCCATGCAAAAAGTGTTCTCCCTGATCAGACAGGTCGCCGATACCGCGGGTACAGTGCTGATTATGGGAGAAAGCGGAACCGGAAAAGAACTGGTAGCGAAAGCAATTCATTTTAACAGCCTCAGAAAAGACAAGCCTTTTGTGACCGTTAATTGCGGTGCTTTGCCGGAGACGCTTCTAGAAAGCGAGCTTTTCGGCCATATGAAAGGTTCCTTTACGGGAGCAATTTCAAATAAACAGGGGCTCTTTGAAGCCGCCAACGGAGGCACTATTTTCCTTGATGAAATCAGTTCCACCACGAGTGCGCTTCAGGTGAAATTGTTACGCGTTCTTCAGGACAAGGAGTTTATGCGCGTTGGTGGAACAACAACCATCAAAGTGGATGTCCGGGTCATTGCTGCAAGCAATAAGGACCTCCTCGAGGAAGTCTCTAAAGGTGCATTTCGGGAAGACCTCTATTATCGGTTAAACGTGCTGCCTGTGTATCTTCCTCCGCTCCGGGAAAGAAAGGAAGATATCCCTCTGCTGACGGAATATTTTCTCAAAAAAATATCAGGCGGCAGAGTTCAGAAAGTTTTGGCTCCTGAAACGCTGAAGCATCTCCTGAGTTACCGGTGGCCGGGTAATGTGCGTGAGCTTGAAAATACCGTGGAACGTTTGGCAATATTAACCTCGGAGGATACAATCCGTCCGGAACATATGCCGGACACTATGAAGAATCTTCAATCCGCTTCAGAGATACTGCCTTCTGAAATTCCTGACGCGGGCATTAATCTGGAGACTCTGCTTGAACATATTGAGAAATCGCTCCTCACAAAAGCTTTAAAGAAAGCCGGCGGGGTAAAAACGGAAGCAGCCAAGCTTCTCGGCCTTTCCTTCAGGTCATTTCGGCATCGTCTCCAAAAATATGAAACTTTGTAGACATGCGGGGAATTTTAGATTGCAAAACAATCCTGATTTAGCTACAATCAAAAACCCATGGCATACGAATCATTGCGAGATTATATAAGAATTCTTGAGAAAAACAGAGAACTGTTCAGAATCACGGCGGAAGTTGATCCCGTTTATGAAATAGCGGAAATTACAGACCGCGTTTCAAAGCAGAAAGGCGCCGAGAATAAAGCACTTTTCTTCGAACATATCAAAGGCTCTTCTTTTCCAGTATTGACCAATGCTTTTGGCTCTATGAAGCGAATATGTCTTGCGCTTGAAGTCGAAAATCTGGATGAGATCGGATTGAGGATAAAAGAACTTGTCGATCCCGCCAACCTGTTCCCGGGTCCTGATGCGGGGATCATGGAGAAACTTCAGGTTTTGCCGAAACTGTCTGAACTTGGCAAGTTCTTTCCCAAGACAGTCCGGAAAGCACCCTGTCAGGAAGTAGTCTTGACAGGGGATCAGGTTGATCTTTCTACAATTCCAATACTGAAATGCTGGCCTGGCGATGGTGGCAGATTCATAACTCTTCCCATGGTCTGCACCGTAGATCCGGTTTCAAAGATTACCAATATCGGGATGTATCGCATGCAGGTGTTTGACCATCAGACAACAGGCATGCATTGGCATAAACACAAGGATGGAGCACGCCACTATCAGCATTATGAGGCTGCCGACAGACGCATGGAAGTGGCTGTTGCCATCGGAGGTGACCCTGCCATTGTGTACGCATCGACCGCACCACTCCCTCCCGCCGTTGGAGAATTTCTTTTCGCAGGATTTTTGAGAAGAAAACCGCTTGAAGTCGTTCAGTGCAAAACCGTTGACATCCGGGTTCCTGCCGAATCGGAGTTTGTTCTTGAAGGATTTGTTGACCCCCATGAACGACGCCGGGAAGGCCCCTTTGGTGACCACACGGGATATTATTCCGAAGCTGATGATTATCCGGTGTTTCATATTACTGCAATTACTCACCGGAAGGACGCTCTCTATCCTGCAACCCTGGTTGGGCGTCCACCGCAGGAGGACGCATATTTAGGAAAGGCTACTGAGAGGATATTTCTGCCTCTTCTGCAGATGGTTTCCCCGGACATCCTCGACATGGATATGCCTATTGAGGGAGTATTCCATAATAATGTTATTGTGAAGATCAAAAAGCGATATCCCGGGCACGGGAAAAAGGTCATCAATACCATCTGGGGTACCGGCATGCTTATGCTTTCAAAGTTTGTCATCGTTTGTGATGAAGATGTAAATATCCATGATTACTCGGAAGTGACATGGAAAGTAATGAATCATGTGGACCCCCAGCGTGACGTGGTTATTACAGATGGTCCACTGGATATTCTTGATCATTCCTGCCCCCAGATCGGTTTTGGCGGGAAAATGGGAATTGACGCGACACGGAAGGGTCCTGACGAAGGCTTCCTGCGTTCCTGGCCGGAGGAAATCATTATGGAATCCCGGATTAGCAAAATAGTTGACGAACGATGGGAGGAATACGGGTTTTCCCGGTGATCGCGAAGCGGCAATATCAAATTGCTGCGTCGTTATTAACGAATTGCAACGATACCTATACTTCGTGCCATGCTATTTATCGAATTACTTTTTATTTTTTTTCTGATTCTCGCAAACGGTTTTTTTGCGGCGTCTGAGATAGCGCTGATTTCACTCCGCAAAAGCAGAGTGCGCCATCTTGTCAAGAATGGCAGCCAATCTGCAAAACGGGTTCAAAAATTACAGGAGGAGCCTGAACGTTTTCTTGCCACCGTGCAGATTGGAGTAACGCTGATTGGAACGTTCGCTTCCGCGCTGGGTGGTGCAATCGCAATCGAGCAGATCAAACCGCTTCTGCAGGCTGTACCCTTGGATTTTATCAGTAGGGCGGCGGAACCCATTGCCCTGGGAGCGGTGGTGACGGGCATAACCTATCTCACCCTTGTTGCGGGTGAACTTGTGCCGAAGTCTCTTGCCATCCGCTATTCAGAACAGATTGCTTTTTCTACGGCGCCTTTTATTGATGCTCTTTCCAAGATGTTCCGATGGGTGTTGCGCATGCTTACCATCTCGAACAATGTGATTCTTAGGATATTTGCATCACCCGGACAAAAAGAACCGGTGTTTGTCTCCGAAGACGAGGTAAAATATCTCATTCGCGAAGGACGCAAGAGTGGTGTTTTTGACTCCTCGGAAGAGGACCTGATTCACAGCGTGTTCAAGTTCACTGACACGCTGGTGAGGGAAGTAATGATACCCCGCACTGAAATTGTGGCGGTGGAAGCCGGTAGCGATATTGATACGATCCTCCGGACTATGAATGAAAAAGGTTTTTCTCGACTTCCGGTGTACACGGAAAACATTGACAATGTTATCGGTGTGGTTTATCTGAAGGATATTCTGTCGCTGCATATTGAAAACCGCCCTTTTCAGCTTGAAAGCGTGCTTCGAAAACCTTATGTGGTGCCTCCGAATAAGAATGTAAGCGTCCTGCTAAGAGAGATGCGGGAAAAGCGCATCCAACTGGCCCTTGTGGGCGACGAGTATGGGGGGACGGACGGTTTGGTCGCCATGGAAGATCTTATAGAAGAGATCGTTGGTGATATCCGAGATGAAAAGGAAAAAGAACTCCGCGAAATCGATGAAATAGCTGCTAACCGTTATATTATTGATGGTCGGACAAACATTGCAAGAGTAAATACAAGGCTTGGAGTGAATCTCCCGGAGGATGAATTTGAGACCATTGGCGGTTTCGTTCTTGGAATCTTCGGAAGATTGCCCGTAGAAGGAGACCAGATTCGCTATGATGATCTCATGTTTACCGTGCTCAGACTGCGAAAGAACCGTATTTCGCGGATTCGCGTATTAAAATATTCATCTGAAGAAAATAAGGAGAAGAAGAATCATGACAATGCCATTAGTACTTCAAACTGATTTGCCGGGATTCAAACCGCCAAAGCGCGGCAAAGTACGCGATATTTATGACTTGGGCGACGCACTCCTCATTGTCGCCACAGACAGAATTTCGGCATTCGATGTAGTGCTTCCAAATGCCATTCCGGACAAGGGACGCGTGCTCACACAAATATCAAAATACTGGTTTTCCAGAACAGAGAACATTGTAAAGAACCACCTGATTTCCACTGACATACAGGATTTCCCTGCGGAATGCAAACCCCACGCGCCGATACTCGAAGGCAGAAGCATGCTTGTGAAAAAATCGCAGCCGCTGCCGGTTGAGTGCATTGTTCGCGGTTATCTTACGGGCTCCGGCCTCAAGGAATATCAGGCTACCGGTGCAGTGAGCGGGCTTAAACTTCCGTCAGGCCTTGTGGAAGCGTCACGGTTGCCTGAACCAATTTTTACCCCGTCGACCAAAGCCGAGGCCGGCGAACATGACATGAATATTGATTTTGACACCGTTGTCAAGCTTATCGGCACAAAAGCAGCGGACACAATAAAAAAATATACTCTTTCAGTATATAAAAAGGCATGTGAAGTAGCCGAACCCAAGGGGATTATCATCGCTGATACAAAACTGGAATTTGGCCTCTATAACAATGAAGTGATTCTTATCGATGAAGTGCTGACGCCTGATTCATCACGGTTCTGGCCTCAGCATGATTACAAGGAAGGAGTGGCGCAGAAAAGCTTCGATAAACAGTTTGTCAGAGACTATCTGCTTTCTATCAAATGGAATCAGCGGCCGCCTGCTCCGGTGCTTCCCGAGGAAGTCGTGCAAAGAACAAGTGAAAAATATCTTGAGGTGCTCAGCATGCTGGCGGGATAAACAGCTGCCTCTGCCGGCGTGTCAAAAGCCGGGAATATTATAATTGTTGCTTTTTAACCTGCCGCGTGCGGTTCATGCTTTTAGCCTGGTTTTTAAACTAATTTTGAAGGATGGAATTTTCATGGAAGATTACAACGAGCTGGTCCAGCAGCGTTTTAAGAAACTTGGGGAGATCAGCGCGATGGGCGTCAAGCCCTATGCGGGCAAATTTATTGTTACTCAATCAGCGCAAATGCTGCTTGATGCCTACGGAAAGACCGCAAAAGAGGATCTGGAATCCAAACGGACAGAAGTAACTGTCGCAGGCAGAATTGTGGCCATGCGAAGCTTTGGCAAGGCTGGTTTCAGCCATATTCAGGATGGTACTGGCAGGGTTCAAATCTATTTCCAGAAAAACACTCTTGGCGACGACCGGTATGCACTTTTCAGAAAGCTTGATATTGGTGATTTTGTCGGAATAAAAGGTTTTCTTTTCCGCACGAAGACCAATGAATTGACGATTGATGTGGAGGATTTCACGCTTTTGTCCAAGTCGCTTCGTCCGTTGCCTGAAAAATGGCATGGTCTGACGGACGTCGAACTACGGTATCGCCAGCGCTATGTTGACCTCATAGTAAATCCCGAGGTAAAACAGGTTTTCATTCTCCGTACCAGAATTATTCAAGGAATCCGGAAATTTTTGAATGATCGCGGCTATCTGGAAGTAGAAACGCCCATGATGCAGTCTATTCCCGGCGGTGCTACTGCACGCCCCTTCAAAACTCACCACAATGCGCTGGACATGGAGCTTTTTCTCCGCATTGCCCCGGAGCTCTATCTCAAACGGTTGCTCGTAGGTGGTTTTGAAAAGGTGTATGAGATTAACCGTAATTTCAGAAATGAAGGCATTTCCACGCGTCATAACCCTGAGTTCACCATGCTTGAATTTTATACTGCCTACGCAGATTACCATGATCTGATTGACATGACTGAAAACATGATTAGTACCCTTGCAAAGGACGTGTTAGGCACCACAACCGTGAGCTTTGAAGGACATACCATCAGTCTTGCAGCTCCTTGGAAGCGCATTACCTACATGGATGCGTTGCGGGAGGCAGGTGTTCCGGATGACGTCCTTGGAAATGCCGGTAAGGCTGCTGAACATGCGAGAAAACTGGGGGCGTATTTAAAAGGCGGCGAGCCGCTCGGCAAGCTCCTCAACGAGTTGTTTGAAGCGTTGGTGGAACCGAAGCTCATACAGCCGACGTTTGTCACTGATTATCCGACAGATATCTCTCCCTTGTCGAAAAAACGGGAGGACAATCCTGATTTTGTCGAGCGCTTCGAACTGTTCATCGTGGGCAGAGAGATTGCGAATGCTTTTTCCGAATTAAACGATCCGATTGACCAGAAAGAACGTTTCCTCAAGCAGGTGTCTGAGCGCGAAGCAGGTGATGAAGAGGCTCATCACATGGATGAGGATTTTATCCGTGCTCTTGAATACGGCATGCCGCCAGCAGCGGGCGAGGGCATCGGCATAGATCGTCTGGTGATGCTGCTCACTGGTTCGACCTCTATCCGGGATGTGATCCTTTTTCCGCAAATGAAGAAGGAAAAATAACATTCGAAGACGAGATGCGGAACGGGAAGGCCGTTTCATTTCTCAACGTGGTGTAACCTGAAAACATTCATGAAACTTCCTTATGAAATATTTGTCAGTCTGCGGTATCTGAAGACAAAAAAACGATATGGAACCGTATCACTTAATACCTTCATATCTATCGCAGGTGTTGTCATTGGTGTCGCCACATCCATCATTACCCTTGCGGTTATGACCGGTTTTCAAGGATATTTCAAGGATAAAATTCTTTCCGCCATGCCCCATATTGTTGTTATGGAGTATACCGGTTCCGGTGTGCAGGACACGGATGCGTTGCAGAAAAAGGTCGGGCAAATCCCTCACGTGAAGGCGACGACACCATTTGTCTACGGCCAGTCCATGGTAACCACTCGGGAGAGGATGCAGGGAGTTGTGGTGCGCGGCATCGATCCGAAATCCGAAGGTTCGGTGACCGATCTTGCAAAGAACATGACCGCAGGCACCCTCAAGAACTTGGAAAAAGCCGGGAGGAAACTGCCGGGCATTATTATAGGGGAGGATCTCGCGCACAAGCTGGGGGCATCAATCGGAGATACCATTACCATGGTGAATCCTTTGGGTGAGGAAACACCCATCGGGGTTGTTCCCAAAATGAGAAAATTTGAGCTTGCAGGCCTGTTTGATGCCGGGATGTATGATTATAACACGGGTTTCGTATACATCACCATTCCAGAGGCGCAAAAATTTTTTGATATGCTTGGCAGGGTGAGCGGCATTCAGGTGCGGGTGGACGAAGTCTACCAGGCTGATACGATTTCTAAAAAGATACAGACATCCGTAGGTTATCCTTATTATACGCGGAACTGGATGGAAATGAATAAAAATTTTTTTTCCGCCCTGTTGCTTGAAAAAATCGGAATGTCGCTTATTCTTGTCGTAATTATCATCGTCGCGTCCTTTAATATCATCGGGACCCTGACGATGATTGTGATGGAAAAAAACAGGGAAATAGCAATAATGAAATCCATGGGAGCCCCTGCGCCGAGCATCATGAAAATTTTCATGTTTGCCGGTCTGACGATCGGCGCTGTGGGAACGGCATTGGGAGCGCTCATCGGCTATGGCGCCGTGACGCTTGTTATCAAGACAGACCTGATCATGCTTCCGAAGGATGTTTATCAGGTAAGTCACTTGCCGCTTTCCATTTCCGGCATGGATGTTTTTCTTATTGCGCTGACCGCGCTTGGCATCAGTTTTCTTGCCACTCTTTATCCTTCATGGCAGGCTGCTAAGCAGGATCCTGTTGAAATACTGAGATATGAATAAGAAAAATTTGTGTTTCAGAATTCAAAAATAATGAGGAGGCGGCGATGGCACAAAAAGGCGGTTTTAAAAAATTTTTCCTGGTTATTCTGTTGCTGGCGTTGGCAATAGTTGTTTTTATTCTTCTGGGTGGTGGCGGTCTTTTGAAAGAAGCCGGCCATTGGATGACCGGCGCGGGTAAAAAAGCGGAAGAAGTAAAGCAGGACATGCAGAAAAAAGCCGCGACTATTGAAAAAGGCGTTGAAAAAGGCATTGATACCATTAAGCAGGGAGATAAAAAATAACACAGCCTCTTATCCATATTCGCAAACTCAAAAAGACATTTATGAGCGGGCCCGAGCCTCTCTCTGTTCTGGATGATATAGATCTAACCATTCACAAAGGAGAGCTGCTTGCTATTGTGGGAGCCTCCGGCGTAGGAAAGAGCACGTTTCTTCATATCATCGGCGCGCTTGATCGTCCAACGTCCGGCACGGTTCATTATGGAGACGTGGATGTCTTTAGTTTGAGCAATAACAAACTGGCGCAGTTTCGCAACGAACGGGTGGGTTTTGTGTTCCAATTTCACCACCTGCTTCCGGAATTTTCAGCACTTGAAAATGTCATGCTGCCAGCCCTTATCAGAGGAGCCGATCAAAATGAAGCTGAGGAGTCGGCTTCAAAAATTCTCGGCGATGTGGGGCTTAAGAGCCGGCTTCATCATAGGCCGGGAGAACTTTCGGGCGGTGAGCAACAGCGTGTTGCAGTCGCCCGGGCGCTCGTTCTGAACCCTGATGTGGTGCTGGCAGATGAACCAACCGGAAATCTCGACGCTCATACCGGTGAAGCGATCCACGACCTGCTCTGCACCATAAACAGACAAAAGAATATGACTTTTGTAGTTGTAACCCACAACGACAAACTTGCCGTCCGTGCGGATCGAGTGCTGAGAATGTCTGAAGGCAAATTTGAGCCGGTGTGATAGTGTGGCAACAAAGGTCTGAAATTTACCTCTGCCAGCGTATAATTTAAAATCTGTCCGAAATAATTGTCTGTTTCCCTCGCCTTGTTTTTCCTTGACTTTGGTTGACGGTAAAAAGTAGTATTAACAGTCTTCTGGACTAAAGAATTTCAGAGGCATACCGCTATGAACCTCTATTTTTTCCTCACGGCGATTTGCGCTTACGTGCTGGCGGCCGCTGGATATATAGCATTTATTATAAGGCCTGGTCTCACGTGGACAGCGAGGGCGTCGTTTTGGAGCGCCGCAATCGGATTTTTACTCCAGCTTGTTTTTTTTGCGGTTCGATGGCTTGAGTCCGGCTGTCTTCCCATTACTAACTTCTTTGAGGCGTCGAGTTTTCTTGGCATGGGAATCGTTCTTGTCTTTCTGTTTATGGAGCTCCGCTTCAAAATTACCGCCCTTGGTTCCTTCCTGCTGCCGCTGGTGATTGTGCTCATGCTCCCTGCGCTTATTTCGTCGGGAGATATCCGGGAACTTAATCCCTTGTTGAAAAGCGGCTGGCTGGGCATCCATACAAGCTTATCGGTTCTTGGAGACGCAGCTTTCGCGTTTTCATGCATTGTCTCAATCATGTACCTCATCCAGGAACACCAGCTCAAGGCAAAGAGCAGGGGTCTTTTCTTCCATCAGCTTCCTTCTCTCGAAATCATGGATACACTCGCATACCGCGCCTTAACCTTTGGGTGGCCGCTGTTTACGCTCGGCATCGTGAGCGGGTCCATTTGGGCCAACAGTGCATGGGGCACTTATTGGCACTGGGACCCGAAAGAGACTTGGTCTCTTATCACATGGGTTGTTTATCTTGTCCTTCTTCATCTCCGTACGGTAGGATGGCGCGGTCGAAAAATGGCGCTTCTATCCATTTTGGGATTCGGCTTTGTTCTGATCAGCTTTTATGTGGTGAGCCGCCTCCCGATCGGAAAACATGGTTTCTAAGGTGATGTTCAATTGAGCATTGTCGTTGTCGGTCTGAGCCATAAAACAGCACCTGTGGATGTCCGGGAAAAGCTTTCGTTTCCGAACGAGATGATACCGGAAGCTCTGGCAAACCTTATGCGTTACGAAGGCATCCGAGAAGCTCTTATCCTTTCGACCTGCAATCGAGTCGAGATTTATGCATGCGTCTGTGATGCCGCAGCAGGTGTAGAGCAGATCAAACAGTATATTTCTACATACCACAAGCTCTCACCTCATTCCCTGGAACAATCACTATATGTGCATTCTGACGCGGCTGGAATCCTGCACGCGTTTCGGGTGGCATCAAGTCTTGACTCCATGGTGGTAGGGGAACCGCAGATTCTTGGTCAATTGAAGGATGCCTTTGAAGTTGCGTTGCGCTCGAAAACGACGGGTATAATTCTGAATAAATTGATTCAAAAAGCTATCTCCGTTGCAAAGCGCATACGTACTGAAACCAAAATAGCAGAGAGCGCAGTATCGGTTAGCTTTGCAGCTGTGGAACTGAGCAGGAAGATTTTTGGCAACCTTGAAGGGAAAACGGTCATGCTTCTCGGCGCGGGGGTGATGGCTGAATTAGCCGCGCGGCATTTCCAGAGCAACGGCGTAAAAAGCGTTCTGGTGGCAAATCGTACCTTTGAACATGCCGTAGAGCTTGCTCGGGATTTTTGCGGAAGCGCTGTTCACTTTGAGGATTTTCCGTCTGAAATGGTCATGGCCGACATTCTCATCTGTTCCACCGGATCTCCAACATTCGTGATCAAGCCGTCCATTGTGAGCAAAGTGCTTAAGTCGCGGCGAAATAAGCCGATTTTCTTGATTGACATTTCTGTCCCGAGAAATATTGATCCTGATATCAATAAAATTGACAATGTATTTCTCTATGACATTGATGACCTCCAAGGTGTGGTCGACCTGAACAGGGAAGGCAGGGCAAAGGAAGCCGAAAAAGCGGAAAATATTATTGCGCAGGAAGTGCAGACGTACCTGCAATGGGAGCAGTCTCTTGATGCGGTTCCAACTATTGTCGAGCTTCGTGAAAAAGTGGAAAGCATCAGACAGAAGGAAGTGGACAAAACGCTCTGCCAGTTGCATGACGTTACAGAAGAACAGAAGATTATGATTGAGGCCATGTCCTCGGCGATAGTCAACAAAATTATTCACGCACCGCTCGTAGTTTTAAAACAAGCTGCTTCCAATCCGGAGAACAACGACCTTTTCGCAGTTGTGCGCAGGATATTCAACCTTGACAAACAATTGAAAAAACACGTGCACGAAAAAGGATTCGGATCGATCACTAAAAACAAATCTGAGCACGGGGGAAAATGCTAAATCACATCAGAATCGGCACTCGGGGAAGCGCACTGGCGCTTTGGCAGGCTGAGTGGGTGAAGTCGGAGCTTGAAAAAAAATATCCGGAGATTACCATTTCTCTTGTCAGAATTAAGACCACAGGAGACAAAATACTCGACGTCTCTCTTGCCAACGTTGGCGGCAAGGGGTTGTTCGTAAAAGAGATAGAAGAAGCGCTGCTCGCTGGAGAAATAGACCTGGCTGTACACAGCATGAAGGATGTACCCACGGTTCTGCCTGATGGCCTTCATCTTGGTGCGATAACCAGACGAGAAGATTCTCGAGACGTGCTCATCTCTCAAAACGGGATGAATTTTTCTGATTTGCCGAAAGGAGCAAAAGTAGGCACGAGCAGTTTAAGGCGTCAGGCCCAACTGATGCATGCCCGATCTGACCTGAAAATAGCTCAGCTTCGCGGAAATGTGGACACCCGGATACGAAGATTGCGTGAAGGCCATTTTGACGCCATTGTTCTTGCAGCGGCAGGCGTTAAACGGCTTGGGTTTGCCGCGGACGTCGCGGAGTATTTGTCAATTGAAATCAGTCTGCCGGCAATAGGCCAAGGGGCGCTCGGCATCGAATGCCGAATTCGGGACGGTCAATTGAACGAACTGATTTCTTTTTTTAACCACCCGGATAGCAGCACCTGTATTTTGGGAGAACGTGCGCTTCTTCGCAGACTCGAAGGCGGGTGTCAGGTTCCCATCGCATGCCACGGACAAATCCAAGACGGAAGCATCCATCTTACGGGTCTGGTTGCGAGTGTGGACGGCGGACGAATCGTTAAAGATGGTTTGAAGGGAGATCCGGCGAGAGCGGAACAGTTGGGGACAATGCTTGCTGAAAAACTTCTTTCACAAGGGGCGGACGCAATCTTGAATGAGGTCTACGGGAAAAGCTAGGGCCAAAGTATGGTTCACGGGATTAAATAGACCTTGTAGCCTCGTTTTGCACGCAATTTTGTTGAATTACTTCCTGAAACATAGTATATATCAACAGGTAAAACAAAGTCCATGACATGCAGTTTTTCTCGGCTCTGAAGAAAACTTGAGATATATAAAAATATTAGGGGTTAGATTTTGCCTGACGACAACAATACAGTAAAAATAGGAGGTTTAGTGCTGACTATAACTGAAATCGCAGCTGATAAAATAAAGGAAATACTAAAAGCCGAAGGTGTTCCTACCCACGCTCTGCGTGTTGTCGCGACCGATGGCGGTTGTTGTGGTCCGTCCTATGAAATCATGATCGATGATAAAACAGGGGACGGCGATACGGTAGTGGAAAAAAACGGTGCCAGTGTTTTCGTTGATGCATCAACCGCTAAGGCCCTGGAGGGTGCTGAGCTTAATTTTGTGAGCGATGAGCGCGGAGGGGGCTTTGTTCTTGGTTTTCCGGATGGCATGCCCGATGGAGGGTGCGCCTGTGGAGATGAATCAACAAAACCCAGCGGAGGATGCGGTCCGGCCGGATGCGGATGCAAGTGATAGGTAACCTTCCGTTAAATTCTAAAACACCAACTTATTTTGACGTAAGCTTGGATTATCAGTAATTGGTTGTTCCTTGCAGGAGATGGTATGTTCCAGCCGCTATTCAGACCGAGAAGACTCCGCTTAAGTGAAAATCTACGTCGTATGATTCGCGAAACAACGCTCTCACCGGATGATTTTATTTGTCCGCTTTTTGTGACCCACGGCCGGGAGGTGAAACGAGAAATTACATCCATGCCTGGCCAATATCAACAATCCATCGACAATATTGTGAGGGACTGCGAGGAAATACAGCACCTTGGCATTCCTGCCGTTATCCTTTTTGGGATTCCGGAGCATAAAGATGAACTGGGGAGCGAGGCTTATTCTGATGAAGGAATTGTTCAGCACGCGATCAAAGCCATCAAACATAAAATACCTGAACTCACGGTGATTACGGACGTCTGCCTCTGTGAATACACGAGCCACGGACACTGCGGTATCGTCAAACATGGGAAGATTCAAAATGATGCCACGCTTGAACTTCTCGCCAGAGAAGCGGTTTCCCACGTTAAGGCCGGCGCGGATATGGTGGCTCCCTCTGATATGATGGATGGGCGGGTGGAGGCGATCCGCTGCGCGCTGGACGCCAGCGGTTATCATGATGTACCGATCATGGCCTATGCGGTCAAATACGCTTCCAGTTTCTATGGCCCGTTTCGGGAAGCGGCAGACTGCGCTCCGCAGTTTGGTGATCGCCGCACCTATCAGATGGATCCCCCGAACAGCCGGGAAGCAATCCGCGAAGCTGCCCTCGATATTGATGAGGGGGCGGATATTGTAATGGTGAAGCCGGCACTTGCTTATCTGGACATTATCTATCAGATCAAGCAGCAGTTCAACCTGCCTGTAGCAGCGTATAACGTAAGTGGAGAATACTCCATGATCAAAGCCGCTGCAAAACTCGGCTGGATGGATGGCGAGCGGGCCATGATGGAATCTCTTATCGCCATCAAGCGTGCCGGTGCGGACATAATCCTGAGCTATTTTGCCAGGGAAGCAGCTGCGTATCTGCGTGAAAAATCCTAACTGTTGCAGGAGATCAATAATCCTGCGATATTTTTTGTAATCTTTTATGCGGGAACCGGAGAATACACTTGTGAAACTGATCGATACCTTATTACTGAACTCACTCTCTGACAAGGCAAAGGACTCAACTCGCAAACGAGCTCACCATAATTTACATCCTGAGTTGGGTGATCCCGTACAGCGACTGTGCATTGCCATGGAGCCGGACACCTATGTAAGACCGCACCGTCATTCAGATCCGGAAACCTGGGAAATTCTCATGATTCTGCGCGGCTCAGCCGTAATCCTTTTTTTCAATGAGAAAGGAAAAATCCTGGATCGTGTGATTTTGAGTGCCGATGGCAAAACACGCGCTGTTGAATTTCCAGCGAATACCTGGCATGCTCCGGTATCGCTGGAGACAAACACGGTTGTTTTCGAAGTAAAGCAGGGACCGTATGCCCCCCTTGCGGAGACCAATCTTGCGGCTTGGGCGCCTTCGGAAGGAAATCCTGCTATGGTGCGTTTTTTGGAATGGTACCGCAACGCGAGTCCGGGGGACACCCCGCCGGAATATTGAGCAACTGGCAAACTTTTTTCTTGCATTCCTTGTTCCAGTATGCTACAAAATAACAACACTCTGGGAAAACTCTCAAAGAGTGGGCATTTTTTGCCCACTCTTTTTGTTTAGGAGAAAAGCATGTCCGAGATTGTGGAGCAGATACAACAGTTGCTCACCCCAATTCTGAACTCCTTTGGACTTGTCCTCTGGGATATGGAATTCCAACATCTGGGGCCGAAATGGCTTTTGAGAGTTTATATAGACCGTGAACAGGGCGGTGTAACCCTCAATGACTGTGAAGCGGTGAGCAGAGATCTGAGCGCTCTCCTAGATGTTGAAGATGTCATTGCTCACTCGTACGTTTTGGAGGTCTCTTCGCCGGGGCTCGATCGAAGCCTGACAAAACCTGAGCATTTTGCGAGATTTACCGGAACCCTGATAAAAATTAAAACCTATCAACAAATTAACGAACAAAAGGTTTTTCGAGGGAAATTGCTCGGAATAGCAGAAAACAAAATCACCCTCGAGCTTGAGAACGGGACCGTATTAGAGCTCACGCTAAATTCAATAGCAAAAGCATCGCTTGAGGTTGTTCTTTAGCATTCGGGAGAATAATGGCGTGCTGAAAATACTTTCTGTAACTTTTTTCTTATCAACGAAATGCTTACTGGAAATTTTTTTTGAATTTTTCACGGTTTTTATATAAAAGATTCTGCAGGAGGGAAATTGGCTATGAGTCAGGAATTGATACAGGTAATAGATCAGATCAGCAAGGAAAAGGGAATTTCAAAGGAGATGGTGATTGAGGCGGTTGAGTCTGCCCTGGTAAGTGCCGCAAAGAAAAAGTATGGTGCACAAAGAATCGCGGTGCAGATTGATCCCAAACGGGGCGATATCATCATGTATGCGTATAAGAAGGTGGTGCCTGTTATTGTGAATCCTGAAGAAGAAATCACCCTTGAAGAAGCGCAGACCCTTTTCCCCGATGCCCAAATGGACGGAGAAGTGCCGCTTCAGGTGGAGTTCCAGGGATTCGGCAGGATTGCCGCCCAGACAGCGCGGCAGGTTATTGTGCAAAAGGTGCGCGAAGCGGAGCGTGATGTTATTCTAAAAGAATTCAATGATAAGATCGGTCAACTTGTGAACGGTATTGTTCTGCGTCACGAAAAGGGAGCGTACTATATTGACCTCGGAAAAACGGAAGCTGTGTTGCCGGCTCGTGAGCAAGTCCAACGGGAAAACTACCGCAGAGGCGATCGTGTCAGAGCGTATGTGCTCGAAGTTCGGGATACATCCAAAGGGCCTCAAGTCGTGCTTTCCCGGGCGCATCCGGAATTTGTATCAAAACTATTCGAGATGGAAGTTCCTGAAATATATGAGAATATTGTTGAGGTGAAAGGGGTGGTACGCGAGGCGGGAGACCGTACCAAGATTGCTGTCGGCACCAAGGACGCACAGGTGGACCCGGTGGGAGCCTGTGTCGGCATGAAAGGTTCGCGTGTGCAGGCGGTGGTGCGGGAACTTCGCGGTGAAAAAATTGACATTATTCCCTGGTCAGAAGATCCGCGAATTTTTATTGCTAAAGCATTAAGTCCTGCTGTAGTGGAAAAAGTTGGCGTCACTGAGGAAGATCGCTCCGCTTTGGCGGTTGTGGCTGACTCTCAGTTATCGCTTGCCATCGGCAAAAAAGGTCAAAATGTCAGGCTTGCGGCAAAGCTTACCGGTTGGAAAATAGATATTTTGAGCGAATCCGAATACGATCAGGAGCGCCAGAAAGAGCGCGAGCAGGAAATAGAAGCGGCTATTGTTGAAGAAACCCGGAAACGGCGGGAGATGGATGAAGAACCAGAAGGTGTGGGGACGACAGAAACAGAATCCCCATCTGAGGATAATAGCCTTGCCTCGGGAATGGACTTGACTCTCATAGACGGAGTAGGGCCCAAGACCGCCGAACAACTCAGACAGGCGGGCTATGATACGGTTGAAAAAATTGCCGCAATGTCGGACGAGGAAATTTTAGCAGTCCCCGGTATTGGTGAAAAAACGGCTCAAAAGATACTTCTGGCGGCACGGGCATTGCTGCAGCAATAACCGCTCTTGATGAAAATTTGGCATGAACGACGTGATACCTGATATCGACAGCATGGGTTTTAAACGGCCATGAAACATCAACCAGAGAGAACGTGCATTGGGTGCCGGAGCATATTTAAGAAAGGCGAAGTGGTCAGGATTGTGGCCGAACGGGCGCCATCTGTATCAAGCCAATCGGGCATTGTTATTGACTACCGGGAAAAACTACCGGGGCGTGCCGTTTATGTTTGTCCCCGGATTGACTGTATCAGAAATGCACTCAGCAAGGATCATCTGTCGAAGGCGCTTCGTCTCAAAGTCAAGACACCTTCTTTTGATGAATTTATTGCAGGGCTTGTCATCCGTATTGAAGAAAGAATAGAGTCTCTTATTGCCATGTCGGCAAAAGCAGGTAAACTGGCTGCAGGCTATTCAGCAGTGAGGGACGCAGTTGAAAAGGAGACTGTTGAAATGCTGTTGTTTGCGCAGGACATCTCCGGGAATACCAGGGAATCCGTGGCGATTTTAAATACAACAGTTCCTCATGCGACCCTGTTTACCCGCGATAAATTCGGCAGTCTTCTCAATCGGGAGTTGATAGGTGTGATTGCGATCCAGGACAAGGGTTTTGCCCGTGCGCTCGCACAGGAAACGGAAAGATTAAACATGCTGCAACGGAATGACCGTCAGCATTAAAAGGCTTGATAAATACGAGTGAGTAGAGTACAATAATCAAATTATTATTAATGACCTTTCGGGGGTATGTGCTTTTATGACGGTAATCAGGGTACATGAACTGGCAAAAAAAATGGGGGTTGAAAGCAAAGACCTTATTTCGGTGCTTGAAAAAATGGGCATCAAGGGGAAAACTCCCTCCAGCGGGCTCGATGATAGAGAGGCCAAATCCCTGATAGAGAAACTAAAGGCATCCCGGAAGGAAAAAGAGAAAACAAAAAAAGAAAAAGACAAGGAAAAGGAGTCTGCTGATCCTCTTCTTTCAAGAGAAGAACGAATGAAGAAAGCTGCCGCATTGATTGGCAAGTTTTCTTCCACTCTTGAAAAACCAGGTTCAAAGCCGAAGCCAGTACCTCCGCCACTGCCTCCGAAGCCCTCAATTCCGGCGCCTCCGGTGATTCCTCCGGTGGTGCATCAAGCAAAACCACCACAGCCGGTTGAGCAAAAGCCAACTCCTGTTGCTCAGGTACCGTTATCACAACCAGTTACGCAGGAGACGACTCAACAAACGGCTCCACGGCCCCGACCGTTTTCACCGCGTCCTCCATTCCAGACTGCACAGCGGCCCGCAGGCGCTGCAATGCGACCGGTAAAACCGTTTGAAAAGAAGACATTCGGCTCTCCAGTTCTTGAACCGTCGCAGGTACCTCCTTCATTGATTCCGACTCCCGGAAAGCCTTCAAAGAAGAAATGGCAAAAAAAATCGGACTACGAACAAAAGCTCGATCGGGAGTTTCGTGAAAAACCTTCTTTCAAAAAGCTGCCTGACATTAAGACACTTCCCACAGGCAAACGTCCCCATAAGAAAGATGATCGTTATGTCCAACAACAGACGGATGTGGCGGAAATAACCAAACCGAGAAAGAAAGTAGTCAAGATTCAAGAAGGCTGCACAATTAAAGAATTTGCCGAGGTGATGGGCCAGAAAGTCGGTGATGTGATTAAAAAACTCATGGCCATGGGTGTCATGGCAACCCAGAACCAGGCCATGGACATGGATGCAGCGCTTCTTTTAGCTGATGAATACGGAGTTAAAGCCGAGATAGCAAATATTGAGTCTGCAGAGGATGTTCTTGAAGAAAAAACGGATGCTGCGGAAGAAAAAGTTCTGCGTCCTCCGGTTGTCACAATCATGGGACATGTTGACCATGGGAAGACATCTCTCCTCGATACAATTCGTGAAACAAATGTTGTCGCGAAAGAGGCGGGGGGAATCACCCAGCACATCGGCGCCTATCAAGTCAGTCTTAAAGGAAGGGATATCACGTTCCTTGATACACCCGGCCATGCGGCGTTTACCGCTATGCGTGCGCGCGGAGCGCAGGTCACGGACATCGTGATTCTTGTCGTTGCCGCAGATGACGGTGTCATGCCGCAGACACGGGAAGCCATTAATCACGCCAAAGCAGCCAACGTCCCTATTATTGTCGCCATCAATAAAATCGACAAGCCTGATGCAAAGCCTGATCGTGTAAGGCAGGAGCTTTCCGAATTCGAGCTGATTTCAGAAGAATGGGGAGGTCAGACCATATTCTGTGAAGTTTCAGCGAAGATGAAAACCGGAATTGAGCATCTGCTGGAGATGGTGCTGATACAGGCAGATATGCTTGAACTGAAAGCCAATCCTGAAAAGATGGCCCGAGGCACGATCATCGAGGCAAAACTGGACAAAGGCCGCGGACCGGTTGCAACCGTTCTGGTCCAGGCCGGCACGCTGAAAATGGGAGATATTTTCGTAACCGGAGTCCAGTTCGGCAGAGTGCGGGCGCTTATCAATGACAAGGGTGAACGGGTTGAACTGGCGGGGCCGTCTGTGCCCGTGGAAGTCATTGGATTTTCCGGCGTGCCCCTTGCTGGAGAACGCTTTGTTGTTCTTGAGGAGGAACGCAAAGCCAGACAGATAGCAGAAATTCGGCAGGCTAAGCAGCGGACAACCGAAATGGCCTCGATGAAAAAAGTTACCCTCGAAGATCTGCATACACAAATCCAGGAAGGCATGGTGAAAGAGCTCAACATCGTGCTGAAAGCGGATGTGCAGGGTTCTGCAGGCGCTATTGTAGATTCGCTGGAAAAGCTTTCCACATCTGCCGTAAAACTGAAGGTAATTCACAGCTCTGTCGGTGCCATTACAGAGACTGATGTGATGCTCGCAGCCGCTTCAAATGCCATTATCATCGGTTTCAGCGTCAGACCGGAACCGAAAGCTACCGATCTTGCGCAGCGTGAAGGTGTGGATATCAGGCTTTATAATATTATTTATAATGCCATTGATGATATTAAAGCGGCCATGGAAGGACTGCTTGAACCAACGCTCAAGGAACGAGTCCTTGGGCGAGCCCAGGTGCGTCAGGCGTTTCACGTGTCAAAAGTGGGAACCATTGCGGGTTCTTACGTGCTCGATGGCGTCATGACCAGACAGTCAGATGGCGTACGGATTCTTCGCGACAATGTACTAATCTATGAAGGGAAACTTCATTCGCTGAAACGGTTCAAGGACGATGTTCGTGAAGTTCAGGCGGGCTATGAGTGTGGCATCGGAGTAGAAAATTTCAACGACATCAAGGTTGGAGACATCATCGAAGCATTCATCATTGACAAGGTGGCTGCGAAACTATAGCCATTTTTACGTGTATGGATAACTGCAATTTTTTTGAAATACCATAGTCATGTTTATCGGCGTTTGTACCATCGAAATACATGTTCCGGAAAGCGGCTCACTCAAAACCAAGAGGCACTCGCTCCGCAGCTTGAAGGATAGAATAAGAAACAAATTTAATGTCTCCGTAGCAGAGATAGAGGACAATGATCTCTGGCAGAAAGCATCACTTGCAGTAGCAGCAGTAAGTAATGATAAGTCCCACCTTAACCAGACCCTGGATCATGTCCTGAACATGATTCGTGGTGTGCCGGAAATAAGCCTGCTGGATTATCATATTGAGATTTTCTAAAAACCGGGGAGCTTATACAGAGCCTACAGTCATGGCGACCGTCACATATGCCAGGCACAAGCCGTCTGCCCCCTGACTTTCAAACTACCATGTCCAAACCGACCTTTAAAAGAGCAGAACGCGTCAGCGATCAGATGAAGCAGGAAATCGCCGATATTCTGATGCGCAAAATTAAAGACCCGAGAATAGGATTTGTCACCATTACTGATGTTGAGGTGACGGATGACCTCAAAAATGCGAAAATTTTTGTGAGCGCCTATGGAGACAGCAAGGAAAAAACCCTTGCCGGATTGAAAAGCGCCTCTGCTTTCATTCGGATCGAACTCGGCAGGAGAATGCGGCTGAAATCAGTGCCAGAGCTTCTGTTTCGATATGATAATACGGTAGAGCAGGGAGCCCATATCATGGAACTTTTGCGGGACATTGAACGCGAAGACAAAGCAAAAAAGGATACGGGGCATGAGTGATGTTACTGGCATCATAGACGAGTTGAAGCGTTGCAAGAGTGTTCTCATATCAGCACATGTCAATCCTGATGGTGATGCGCTCGGTTCCCAACTGGCACTCATGCTTGCCTTGAGAAAGCTGAAGAAAACAGTCATTGCCTTTAATGCCGACCCGGTACCGGAGTTCTACAGGTTTTTACCTCATGCAGATGAGATCCAAACAGGAAGTCATGTGCCCGGCAGATATGATGCTTGTATTGTACTTGATGCAGATCCTCCAAGAACGTCACTTTTTAGCGATTTGCCGCCAGCAGACGTGTTTATCAATATTGACCACCATGTGACGAATAAATCCGCCTGGCAGCATACCTGGCTTGATCCGAATGCTTCAGCCACCGGAGAGATGGTCTATAAACTCATTCTTCAGCTTGGAATAACCATAGACCGCGATATTGCACTCTGCTTGTATACCGCCATTTTTACCGATACCGGTTCCTTCCGATATTCCAATACTACTCCGGAAAGCATGAGAATTTCCGCAACTTTGCTGGAAGCAGGGGCCGATCCATGGCTTGTAACGGAAAATGTGTATGAATCATTCGCATATCGCCGGTTGAAGTTGCTCGGCATTGCCCTCTCCACCATGGAGCGCACCAGTAACGGCAGAATCGCTTGGGTTGCAATCACCGAAGATCTTTTCCGACAAACAGGAACAACGAGCGAAGACACCGATAATTTTGTCAATTTTGTACGCTCAGTCAAAGGAGTGGAAGTCGCTGTTCTATTCAGACAGGTGAAATCATCACAATACAAAATAAGCCTTCGTTCGAAAGGACGGGTTGATCTTTCGGAACTGGCGCAGTCTTTTGGTGGTGGTGGTCATAAAAATGCCGCTGGTGGTGTGATGAATGGAACGCTTGAAGAAGTGAAAACGCAGGTCATCGATAAACTTGAAAAAACAGTTTCGGTTCAGCTTGGGAAAATGAATGCTATTGTCGGTTGATGGAGTTCTTAATATCAACAAGCCACCTCGACTGACATCACATGATGTAGTTGGAAGAGTGCGCAGAATATTCAAAAAAATGCGGGTTGGCCATACGGGTACCCTCGACCCTCTCGCAACCGGGGTTCTTGTGCTATGCTTGGGCAAGGCAACCAGAATTGCGCAATATATCGAGGCAGGTGAAAAAGAATATACGGCCGTTATGCGTCTGGGCGTCACGACAGATACACTGGACGCAGATGGACGGATAACAAACGAGAGGGCATATTCACCGCCGGACAAAGAAAAAATCATAGATGTAATGAAAAAATTTACCGGTCCTCTCATGCAGCAACCACCTGTGTATTCAGCTCTTAAAATTGACGGGATTCCATCGTACAGACTGGCGCGGGAGGGAAAGGCCAAACCACTGGCACCTCGTCTGGTGCAAATTTATGATCTCGAACTAAGATCTTATGATGATCCCTTTCTCCGGTTTTCGGTCAGGTGTTCACGCGGGACATATGTACGGACACTGTGTGCGGATATTGGAGATACACTTGGTATGGGGGCGCATCTTACAGAATTAGTAAGAACCCGGTCCGGCCAATTCAGCATTCAACAGGCAATAACGCTCGATCGGATTGAAAATATTGGTGATTTTTCACGTATCCAGCAGTTGGTCGTTTCTATTAGTGAGGCACTTGAGGAGTTTCCTCAACTTTCACTTTCTGAAAAAGAATCTGGCAGAATCTTACACGGGAATCAGATTGCATGTCCTGCATATCTAGGAGAAGACGGGTGCCTTTTCAGACTTCAAGACTCTTCCGGCAGGCTTTTAGCTTTAGCTAGGAGTGCTGCAGGGTTTCTTAAGCCCGTATTGGTTTTTTCTTAAAGCTTATGAATAATGCTTTACAACGTACTGTAAATATGATATTTTGTCTCGATTTAAAAGCATGAAAAGAAAGGAGGGTGCGGTTATGGATAAGGAGCAAAAAACAGGTCTGATCTCGAACTATCGCAGACATGCTTCAGACACTGGTTCTCCAGAAGTGCAGATTGCGATTCTGAGCGGTCGCATCAACCATCTGACTGAGCACTTGCAGGCCCATAAACAGGATCATCATTCGCGAAGAGGTCTCCTGAAAATGGTCGGACAGCGCCGTCGTCATCTGGATTACCTGAAAAAGAATAATCTGGACCGTTACCGTCAGGTCATAGACCAGCTCGGTATCAGAAAGTAACATTAACAACAAAATAAGAAGAAGAGTGAGGTTTCATGGTAACAACAGTAGAAACAATAATTGGTGGTAAAAGATTGATCCTAGAAACAGGGCTTATGGCAAAACAGGCCAGCGGTGCCGTTGTCGCTAAATATGGCGATACCGTGGTCCTGTCAACAGCAGTTGCTTCTAAGGTTGAACGGGAGAACGTCGATTTTTTACCGCTGACAGTAGACTACCAGGAAAAAGCCTATTCCGCAGGAAGAATTCCGGGCGGTTTTTTTAAGCGCGAGGGAAGGCAGAGTGAGAAGGAAGTCCTGACATCGCGGCTTATTGACAGACCTATCAGACCGTTATTTCCTGACGGGTATTTTTTCGATACGCAGATTATTGCATCCGTTCTTTCCATAGGTGATGAGAGCTCCATGGATCTTATGGGAATGATTGCATCTTCTGCCGCCATCTCGATTTCCGATATTCCCTTTAACGGCCCCGTCGGTGCTGTTCGGATGGGATTGGTTGAAGGAAAATTCATTGTTAATCCGGGTCAAAAAGAACTGGAATCGACCAGCCTTAACCTCGTGGTTGCAGGTACCGCTGATGCAATCATGATGGTCGAAGGCGGAGCTGCCGAACTGACGGAAGCTCAGATGCTTGAAGCGCTCGAGCTGGCACATGTTGAAATCAAAAAAATAGTAGCGCTTCAGAATGAACTTGTTGCGAAGGTTGGCCACCCAAAACGGACGGTCAAGACCGTTGAAATTGATAAAGACCTCGCAGAACAGGTGGCGGCTTTGGCAATGGAGCGCCTGAGAAGTTCCATTGTAATTCCTAATAAAATGGAACGGCAGAAAACCCTGGACGCTCTTCTCGAGGAAATAAAGCTGAAGCTGAAAAAAGAGGATGATTCTACAAGAAATCTTCAAATATCAACCATTTTTTTTAATATTGAAAAAGATGAAGTCCGGAAGATTATTCTGGAAAAAAATATTCGCGCAGATGGAAGAAAGCCCGGAGAAATACGACCGATAAGCTCCACGGTGGGCCTTCTTCCGCGCACACACGGGTCGGCGCTTTTCACCCGTGGCGAGACCCAGGCGTTAGTCGTGGCCACACTCGGCACATCGGAAGACGAGCAGAGAATAGACTCGTTGGAAGGTGAATATTTCAAAACTTTTATGCTTCATTATAATTTCCCCCCGTTTAGTGTGGGGGAAACAAAACCTCTTCGGGGACCGGGAAGAAGGGAAGTCGGCCATGGAGCGCTCGCGGAGAGGGCTCTCAAGCCGATGGTCCCGGCAAAGCAGCAATTTCCATACACAATACGTTTAGTCTCTGACATCCTCGAATCCAATGGTTCTTCTTCCATGGCAACGGTCTGCGGCGGCACTCTTGCACTTATGGATGCAGGGGTTCCGATTAAAGCGCCTGTTGCCGGTATTGCCATGGGGCTTATTAAAGAGGGCGACAAGGTAATTGTTCTCTCTGATATTCTCGGCCTTGAAGACCACCTTGGCGATATGGACTTTAAAGTGACGGGCACCAGCCAGGGCATTACCGCGCTGCAGATGGACATGAAAATCGAAGGCATCACCATCGACATTATGAGGACCGCTCTGCAGCAGGCAAAAGACGGTCGTCTGCATATTCTGGGAAAAATGATAGAAACGCTCGCAGCACCGAGGCAAAATCTGAATCCCTTTGCCCCCAGAATTATCAGCATGAAGATTAATCAGGATAAGATCAAGGACGTGATCGGGAGCGGTGGAAAAGTAATCCGCAGTATTGTGGAACAAACGGGTGCAAAAATCGATATAGAGGATGATGGTACAATTAATATTGCTTCCGCAGACGAGGCCGCGGCTAACAAAGCCAGAGAAATTATCAAAGGCATTGTACAGGAAGCAGAAGTTGGAAAACTCTATATGGGAAAAGTCAGAAAAATTATGGATTTTGGCGCTTTTGTAGAGATTTTCCCCGGCACTGATGGCCTTCTGCATATATCCCAGATATCCGAACGCAGACTTGAAAAAGTGACTGATGAACTCAAAGAAGGGGATGAAGTACTTGTGAAGGTCCTCGAAATCGACCGTCAGGGAAAGATACGCCTGTCACGCAAAGAGGCTATGCGGGAAAAAGAAAAATCAAAAGATTGATTCCGTTATAAATCTTAGTGTAAAATGAGGAAATAGGAGATGGTTTAAATTCCTATTTCCTTTTTTATTTCCCGCAGGCTGATGATTGCGATCATACAGAAGTATAGTGCCAAGTTGGTTAAATAAACTACAATAAACATGGTAATAAACTTAAAAAGCCCGGAAAATACAGCATCTTCCGGGCTTTTTGATATTGTTTAATGCTACTCTGATACTGGCTAAACTTTGGCGAGTTCCGCAGGTTCTTCTTCTCTGAACTCCACTCCGCCATCTCTTAGGATCACATGTACTTTATGGACGTCTTTAAAGCGTCCTCTGAGGATGTCTTCAGAAAGTGGATCAGCAAGATATTTTTGCACTGCCCGTCTCATTGGCCGCGCGCCGTACGTGGGTTGGAAGTTTTCCTGGATAAGCCATTCCTTTACTTCTTGGGCCACTTCGAGTTGGATACTTCGGTCAACCATCATCTGCGTGTTCAACTCAGCCACGAGCATATCAACAATTTTGACGAGATGCTCCTGGATAAGAGGATGGAAGACGACCACTTCGTCTATTCTGTTCAAAAACTCAGGGTTAAAGGACTTCTTGAGTTCAGAGATAACGTTGTCTTTCATCTTATCATATTGTGTCCGCATGCTTTGCTGCTGGAACCCGAGGGATGTTTCTTTATCTATCATCCTGGTGCCGAGATTCGACGTCATGATGATAATGGTATTTCGAAAATCCACTTTTCTGCCGAAGCTGTCGGTCATGAAACCATCATCAAGCACCTGGAGCAGCATATTGAAGATATCCGGGTGCGCCTTCTCGATTTCATCGAACAGCACGACTGAATAGGGACGACGTCTGATTTTTTCTGTTAACTGGCCGCCATCATCATAGCCCACGTAGCCGGGAGGGGAACCAACAAGGCGAGACGAACTGAACTTTTCCATATACTCAGACATATCAACCCGGATAAGTGCATCTTCAGTATCGAAGAGGAATGTTGCGAGGGCACGGGCCAATTCAGTTTTCCCTACTCCGGTGGGGCCGAGGAAGATAAAAGAGCCAATAGGCTGTTTGCGTGTTTTTAAACCTACTCGTGAACGTCGGATTGCGCGCGATACTGCTTCGATTGCCACATCCTGGCCGACAATTCTCTTGTGCAGTTCGTCTTCCATCCGAAGAAGCCGGGAAGCTTCTTTTTCCTCAAGACGCGACAGGGGAATACCCGTAATATGAGATACAATTACTGCTACGTCTTCTTCGCCGATTGTTGGGGTATTTTTTTCCTGGGAGTCTTTCCAATCTTTGTGGATTCCCTCAAGGGTTTCTCGCAGCCGGTCTTCTTCTTCATGGATGGATTCAACGCGAACATAATCCTTGATCCTGGAGAAGAGATTTTTTTCCTGATCAAGCTTCTTAAGCTTTTTTTCGATGGATTTCATTTCAGCCGGATAGGTATACCTGTGAAGTTTTGCTTTCGCACCTGCTTCATCGATAACGTCAATTGCTTTGTCAGGGAGGAACCGGTCGGTAATGTATCTGTCTGAAAGGCGTGCAGCCGCAATAACTGCTTCATCGGTAATTTTTATTTTATGATGGGCCTCATATTTTGGACGAAGTCCTTTGATAATATTGATTGTTTCGTCCAAACTGGGAGGCTGTACGTAAATTGGCTGGAATCTCCGTTTGAGAGCACCATCCTTTTCAATATGTTTTCTAAACTCATCAAGAGTGGTTGCGCCGATACACTGGATTTCTCCTCTTGAAAGTGCTGGTTTCAGCATGCTGGAAGCATCAATAGAGCCTTCCGCTGCTCCCGCACCGACAAGAGTATGCAATTCATCAATAAACAGGATG
This sequence comes from uncultured Nitrospiraceae bacterium, assembly GCA_964646375.1. Taxonomy (GTDB): domain Bacteria; phylum Nitrospirota; class UBA9217; order UBA9217; family UBA9217; genus JBAZLV01. Next base: position 27,733 of record CAZYEF010000012.1, read on the forward strand.
ATGTTATCAGCCTGAACAATTTCTTTCATGACGACCTTAAGGCGTTCTTCGAACTGGCCGCGATATTTTGTGCCTGCGATAAGGGCCCCAAGATCCAGAGAAACCACTCGCTTATTTGATATATTTTCAGGGACTTCGGTGTTGATAATCCTTTGAGCAAGTCCCTCGACGATTGCAGTTTTCCCGATGCCGGGTTCCCCAATGATAACAGGGTTGTTTTTTGAACGCCGCGAGAGTATCTGCAATACTCGATCGATTTCGTGATCGCGCCCGATGACCGGGTCAAGTTTCCCATTTTTTGCCAGCTGGGTAAGATCCCTGCTGAACTCGTCCAGAGCGGGTGTAGGGCTCTTCTTCGAACTGACCTGTGTTGCAGCGCGGCGGAGATAATTGATGACAAGCTGGCGCGAACCAAGAAGATTTACACCGAAACTACGAAGAATCTTGCCGCCAATGCCTTCCTCCTCACGGATCAGTCCGAGAAGAAGATGTTCACTGCCAATATAATTGTGTCCGAGAAGCCTGGCTTCTTCAACGGCATATTCAAGAACTTTTTTGGCGCGAGGGGTAAATGGAATATCGCCGAAGGTGAGGGTGTTTCCTCCCGAAGGAAGATTGCGCTCGACCTCAATGCGAATCTGGTCAATGTCAATGCCCATTTTCCGCAGTACTGCAACCGGAATTCCATCTTCCTCGCGGAGGGTCCCTAGGAGTATATGTTCTGTGCCTAGGTAATCATTTTGCAGCCGCTCTGCTTCCTCACGTGCATAGACAATTACTTTTCTTCCGCGCTCTGTAAATTTTTCAAACATCATAATGAAGTAACCGCCTTCGC
>CAZYEF010000013.1:0-28379 GCA_964646375.1 uncultured Nitrospiraceae bacterium
GCAGAGGTCTGCAAAACCTTCATTCATCGGTTCAAATCCGATCGCCGCCTCCATTAATAATTCAAAATGCATGGCAACATGCACAACGCCGTCTGCTGATAGTATTCACCCCACTGCTGCCCGGTTCAAACCTATGCGTCATGCCGATTTTGTTCACCTTCATCTCCACACTGAATACAGCCTTTTAGACGGTGCAATAGGCATTGATAAATTAATCAACAAGGCAATTGAGCTTAAAATGCCTGCCGTTGCGGTCACTGACCACGGCAACATCTTCTCCGCACTCGATTTCTATCAAAAAGCAACGAAGGCGGGTATCAAACCCATCATCGGCTGTGAAGTATATGTGGCCCCGGGTTCCCGTTTCGACAAAACAGCACCAGGAGGCCAGAATGAAGAGGCCTCCTATCATCTCATTCTGCTCGCACGAAACAGACAGGGCTATAAAAACCTCATCAAACTTGTTACGGCAGCTTATCTTGAAGGTTTTTATTATAAACCGCGAATAGACAAGGAACTTCTCGCCAAGCATAGTGAAGGGCTCATAGGTCTGTCAGCCTGTCTAGGAGGTGAGATTCCTTCCCTCCTGCTGCAAAACAGGTATGAAGATGCAAAAAAAACTGCCCTTCAGTACCAGAAAATCTTCGGAGCAGAGGATTTTTATCTTGAGCTCCAGGATAATGGAATTCCGGAACAGGAAACGGTAAACCGGGAACTTTCCAGACTGAACAAGGAGACAGGAATTCCTCTCGTGGCAACAAACGACTGCCACTATCTGGACAAACAGGATCACAAAGCGCACGATGCGTTGCTTTGCATTCAGACCGGCAAAATTATAAATGACGCAAACAGGCTCAGATTTTCTTCCGAAACGTTTTACATGAAAACACCGGAAGAAATGAAAAAATCATTTTCCCACATCCCTGAATCAATTTCCAACACAGTTAAGATTGCCGAACGGTGCAACCTTGAACTGGATCTGGGCAAATTCCACTTGCCGCATTTCCCGGTGCCGACTGGCTATACAAAAGAAGCGTTCATGGCCGAACTGGCGAGAAAAGGACTTGAGGAGCGCTTTTCGGAAATTGCGGTCGTACGCGGCGCAGGCAGCATTGACCGCGCCAAGTATCAAAAACGTCTGGAATTCGAAATACAGACGATCGATAAGATGGGCTTTGCAGGCTATATGCTTATCGTCTCGGACTTTATCCGTCATGCCAAGGAACAAGGCATCCCTGTCGGACCCGGCCGAGGATCAGCTGCAGGGAGCCTGGTGGCCTATGCACTCAGGATCACGGACCTTGATCCGTTGCCGTATAATCTCCTGTTCGAACGCTTTCTGAACCCTGAGCGCATCAGCATGCCGGACATCGACGTGGACTTCTGCCAGGACCGCCGTGATGAAGTGATCAAATACGTAACAGAAAAATACGGACAGGACCATGTCACCCAGATTATCACCTACGGGACCATGCTGGCCAAGGGAGTTATCCGGGATGTGGGGAGAGTCCTTGACATCCCCTACGCTGAATGCGACAAACTCGCAAAACTTGTTCCGAACAAACTCAATATTACCCTCAAAGAGGCCATGGAACAGGAGCCAAAATTCAGGGAAATATCCAAACAGGACACAAGGATGGCCGAGCTTCTGGATATTGCCCTCAATCTTGAAGGACAGGTACGGCATGCATCCAAACATGCCGCGGGAGTTGTCATCTCCCAGGAACCGCTGACGGAATACCTGCCTCTTTTCAAAACGCCTAAAGATGAGATCACGACCCAGTTCGATATGAACGGGGTCGAAAAAATCGGCCTCGTAAAATTCGACTTTCTTGGCCTGAGAAACCTGACGGTAATCCGCAAAGCCGAAGATCTGATCAATCAACGGCAGCAGAAAGCTCCGATTGCACAGGCGGATCCATTTTCCGTAAGCCGTGTCTCTCTCGATGATGCACGAACCTTTGAACTTCTCGGACGCGGGGATAATCAGGGGATTTTTCAGCTTGAATCATCCGGGATGCGTGACATTATCCTCAAAATGAAACCGCAATGTTTCGAGGATCTCATAGCTCTTGTAGCACTTTACCGCCCCGGACCTTTGGGCAGCGGCATGGTGGATGATTTTATCAAGCGCAAAAAAGGCTCCACCAAAATTGTATATGAACTTCCTCAACTCGAATCGATCCTGAAAGACACCTACGGTGTTATTGTTTATCAGGAACAGGTTATGCAGATTTCAAGTATTCTTGCCGGCTATACCCTGGGAGAAGCTGATCTCCTGCGCAGGGCAATGGGGAAAAAGAAGCCGGAAGAAATGGCAAAACAGAAAGAACGGTTCATGCAGGGGGCTGAGGAAAATAAAATCCCGAAGGGCAAGGCCGAAAAAATCTTCGATCTTATGGCCAAGTTCGCGGAATATGGTTTCAATAAATCCCACAGCGCTGCCTATGCACTGATCTCATATCAGACCGCTTATCTCAAAGCCCACTACCCTGTGGAGTATATGGCCGCCCTCCTCACCAGCGAAGTTCAGGACACCGACAAGGTCGTGAAGTATATCTACGAAGCCCGCCAAATGGGCATCAATATCCTGCCGCCTGATGTAAACGAAAGCCGCTGGGACTTTACCGTGCTTGAAGCGCATGATCGGGATAATATCGAGCCGGGAAGCACCATCGGCACAATCCGATTCGGCCTCGCAGCCGTAAAAAATGTAGGCATTTCCGCAATTGATGCCATCATAGAAGTTCGGGAGAAAAAAGGGCCATTCACCTCCTTTGCCGATTTTTGCAACAAGGTAGACCAGCGCCGAGTAAACCGTCGGGTAATAGAAGCTCTGATCAAATGCGGTGCTCTGGACGGGACCGGCAGTCGCAGGGCCCAGATGATGGACGGCATAGACATGATGATGGGCCAGGCCGCAAAGCATCAGGAGCAGGAAGCAATCGGTCAATTCAGCATTTTTGACACCATAGACAGCCACAAGGAGCCGGCATTGCCTGAAGTACGCGAGTGGAAGGAAAACCAGCTCCTGGCATTCGAAAAAGAAAGCATGGGGTTCTATATTTCAGGCCATCCACTGGCGGCATTTCAGGACGATATAAAACGATATACCTCATCCACCACCGAAACGCTGGAGCAGATTCCCGACGGCAAAGAGGTGACAATCTGCGGCATTATCGCAGGACTGAAGCAAAAGCTGACCAAAAAAGGCGACAAGATGGCCATTTTGAATCTCGAGGATCTGACCGGCACCGTGGAAGTCATCGTGTTTCCTGATCTTTATAAAACCGCGAATTCATTGCTCCTTACTGATACGCCGCTCATTATTGCCGGTCAGCTTGACAAAAGTGAGCAGGGAAATAAAATCAAGGCAGTACGCATCCATCTCCTGACTGAAGTGAAAAGGAAGAGAACAAAACGGATGGATATCAATTTGAATCCTACCGGCCTCACTCAGGATGATCTTCTTAAGGTGAAGAATATTCTCATGCAATTCAGGGGAGACATCCCTGTCTATCTTCGGCTCAAAAATCCCACACGCAAAGAATCACTCATCTCCCTCGGACGTGAGATCCGCGTCACCCCTAATGATGATCTCATAGGACAGATCGAATCTGTTCTCGGTCCGGGATCTGTGTCGCTGGGCTAATTCCATTCTTCAACTCACAGCAAATCATTGATCTCCCGCCGCATTGTTTTTGAATACAACACCTCAAATACGAACAAAGTGTTATTGTAAAAGAAATGTCTTGCTGCTACAGTTTAAAAAAGAGGAGGTGCAGCTATGGGAATGTTCAATAAATCGAGAAAAATGGAGACACCACATACCCGGGTTGCGGAGAGGACTGATGAACGCACTATTGAATTCTCGTTCTATGCGCCGCAAGCCGATAAAGTATTTCTTGCGGGAGCATTCAATGGATGGAATTCCAGATCACTGCCCATGAAAAAAGATGCCGGGGGCATCTGGAAAATCAGGATAAAACTCCCTCCTGGAAACCATGAATATAAATATATAGTCGATGGAAGCTGGATTCTGGAACCATCCTGTTCCGACAAGGTTCCAAATCCGTACGGAACGTACAACTGCGTAATCGGGGTGCATTAGTGCTTGTTTACCTCTCGGAAAAGCAGGAATCAGGTTCGCAGGAGAGCAACTGAACGCGCAAAGCTTGCGTTCAAAAATGGGTCAGCCTTTCGCTTTTCTCCGAGACGTGCCGTTTGTGCGCAATCTGCTTTTTTGGCGAGGCAGGAAGAGTTTAGCAATACCCTCCAGCATGTTCCCTCCAACGTGTACCAGAGTGGACAAAAGCGGCAAAAAGCAGGTTTCTGTTTTCAGCAAGCTGAAGATTGATATCAAAAAAGGCAGTCCCCTCCCCCAGGACAACTGCAGAATATTTTCTAGACCAAACTTTCTATCAATTTCAGAAGCGGCAGCACGCAATTTTACTTTTGCTTCTTCAAGCGTAATATCCTTTGAAGAAACGAAAATGCCTTCTGCCGCAGAGAGAAATTGGTCACGCGCTTCCCCAATGCCGTTCATCGGGTCCTCCAATGGGCGATGCCCGCAACGATGAACGCCAGTGCCAGAGAAAAACACGCCACCATCAAAGATGCAATCGGAGTAGTGGTCTGCAAGGAAAGATATTGATATAAACCAACCAGAAAAAATCCCATGGCAGCCAACAAGAGAAGAGCCGCAATCACCAGCAGGATAATGCCCATACAGATGTGCATCACTGCTTTTCTTAACGTTCTTCCTTCCGCTTCCAGAAGGTCAAAAAATGCGATTATAAAATCGGCAATGGCTTTCATTCAACTGTTCCTCCCTCGGCCCATAAGGCGGGCGATGATGAAGCCAATGCCGATTCCCGCTGCAAGGCTCCTGATGGGATGACGCTGTACCTCGGATGCCAAGTCTTTGATCACTTTTTCTCCCCGGGTCCGCACTTCCTCCAGCGCCTGCTGGATATCCTGCCATCCGGGATGCACATGCTCTCCTTGTGCATGCAGCTTCTCTGCATTGTTTATTTCCTCGGCCTTGGTTTCACTCTGCGTTTTAACAGTCGCTGCAAGTGCGGCAAAGTCCTCACGCATTCGCGCAAGTTCCTGCGAGAGTGCTTCCAAATCAGCCTCATGTTTGCTTTTCACCATGGCTCACTTCCCTCCTCACGTTCATTTTGCACTATGGTCGTCTGTCAACCGAAGTTCTGTAGAAGATGCTGCTGTGACCGCATAGCATGTCTGTGTTGTTGTTATCAGTATACTTTAGAAAAAACATAAAAATCAAGGCCATTTGTCCTTCTTTGAATGATAGAGTAACTATACCTGACACGCAATTCTCCTAGTGAAAAGCAGTTGATAAAGCTGCAAAAAGACTGGCAACAAGACGGTTAAAATTGGACAATACACGGTAATCCGCACGCCTTTAAACGAAGAAACTCATTGACTTTACATGTTTTCTATGATAAAAAAAATATTTATTGCGACCTTTTTTAGGTCAATGTTCAGTCAAATTGAGAAGCAAAAATGGATTTCATGTTCAGGAAACTGCTTTCTGTCAGGAAACGCCATAATTCATGATAAACGTTAACCAGGAGGAATTATGAGAATAGTTGTAATAGTATTAAGTGCGCTGCTTCTTGCCTGTGTAGGGGTTGCGGCTTTCTTCTATTTTAACTTATATCAACCTATGAGCGCAGAATATGCCGGTTTGCAATCAGGAAAAATCGAGTTGGAGAAAACACGGCTGGAACTGAGGAAATACAAGGAACAGGAAAATAGAGACAAAACATGGACGAAATCAGTGGCAGATGCGTTCAATTCCGGTCTCAACGATGAGATAAAGGCCGGCAATGCAGAAGTCCAGATAGTAGCCAATAAAGTAGTTGTTAATATCGCCGAGCAGTCACTTTATATGACTGGATCGAAAACATTTTCGAAAGAAAGTCCGCAACTGCTGTCAAAGCTTGAATCCGTGCTTAAGCAGGACGCATTGAAGGGCAAAAATATCTTTATCGGAAATATAACTCAGGGCGTCTCCGCGCAAGGAGCGGGCAAGAAAAAAATTCCGGCAAAGGAGGCCCGATTGCTGGGGGCGGAACGATCCATGGAGTTAATAAAATATCTCGAGAAAAGAAATGCATCTCAGGACGCCCTTGTGGCGGCTGCATACTCCTCAAAGCAGGTTGATGCTGGTTTTAAAATAAAAGACCGCAAAACAATGATAATCATCGAAAGCCCTCTAGCCGTCCAGCCGGTTGCGGCAAAACAGCCTGCGGAAACCCATTCGAAGCAGACACCCACAGCATCGACTGCCTCTTCCCAAACGCCAACGACACAGTCGAGACAAACTCCGACGGTAAAAACAACTTCTTCCGCACCATCCACAACAGCACCGGCATCTCAAGGGCAGTCAAAACCTGCTCCTGCAAAACCCGCACAGCAGAAGTAATGTGAAAGACTCCATACATAATAAAAGCCCCGAGAGAAAAACAGTTCTCGGGGCTTTTTACTTGGTCATCACCGCACATCAGCAAATTTGGCACTAAGTCCAAACAACTAGAAACAAGTAAATTCACTTATGTGCATTGGCATTTCTTACGTTGTTACTTGCCCATAACCTTCCTGAGATGTTGCAAAAAACTTAATGCCCGTTGCCGTGCCTCAGGATCCCTTTCCATTGCGAGGTATCTGTTTGCATATTGAAAAGCCTTCTCGTAGTTTTTTATCCTCTCAAGGGCGAGAGCTGCATTCCAGTATCGCTGCGGTACATCAGGGTCCTGCTCCAATGCCATTATAAAAAACCGAGCGGCTTTTTCATAATCTTTTTTGGCATGATAGACTTGCGCCATCGTGTTGAGCGCTTGCGGCATGCCGGGGGAGACAGCGAGCGCTTCCTGGGCATATTTGGCAGCCTCATCATAACGATCTTTTTGCAGCAAAACGACGGACATGTTGTTCAAAAGACTCGGGTCAGTGGGAGAATCCTTCAAGCCCTGTCTCCATGCAGCCACAGCGTCATCATATCGTTCCAGCCTGTAATAAACCACACCAAGCTCCCGGTACAGGTCGCGGAGAGGAACGCTTCCATCGTCTTTCAACGCCATCACCGTCTGAAATTCATGAAGCGCTTCCGGGTACCGACCGGCAGTAGAAAGAGCCTGCCCGTAGTTTTCATGCGCCCTGCGTTTTTCGGGTGATTGTTTAACAATGTCGGCCCAGAGCGTGACATGATTCAGATAAATACTATTTCTTTTGTAGGCAAGAAACATCATCATCCCGATGAGCAGAAGGAACAGCATGAATACGACGAGAGTGAAAGAAGCGCTCCGACTTTGCGTATTTTTTTTCATATGATTATTTTATAATCCTGTCTGTTCTTCTGTCAATTAAAAAATACCCTGAGCAGCAATACGATGGATACAATGCCGGTACCGGAATGAGTACGAAATCGTTCATTCTTTTGTCCGTGCAATTTTAGCTCCGGGATAATAATGCAACAAAATTGCGCGAAAATCCTGGTCCCGGAGCGCCATTTCCTGCGCTCCCCACTGGCACATACCGACGCCATGCCCTCGACCTCTGCCTGAAAAGACTATTTCACTGCCGGACATTTCCAGTTCAAAAAAAACACTGGGGACAACGGCATGCCCCAGTGCTCCGCGCAGCATTTCACCCGGAACCAGAATTGACTGTCTTGACAGGCGCACGGAAAGCGTCTTAACACGGCCTGCCTGCGTAAGATCTCCGATGTTCATGCTGGTGATGGTATGCGCTTTGTATCCCAAATCATTTAAAGCGTTGATGACTTTGGATACATCCACGCGTTTTTCCCATAACCCATGGGGTGAAATCCTCTGACACTCACAGTCAACTCCTCTGAGATAGGGTTCATCAATGCCCCAGAGTTCGGCGGCGTTTTCAGTATGCCCACCACAACTGGAATGATAAAATGCCGGAATGATTTCTCCACCATACGCAAGAACGAGACCTTTTGTCTCCCGCACGGCGCGAACAGCGTTTTTTCGTTCAGCAGAGCTGCCATTGTATACCTGGCTCATTTCGGAGGCAAGCATATGATAGAGACGATTTCCTGACTCTCTTTTTTGATAGAGCGCGTAACTTCTTGAGGCGACAGCCTGGGCCTTCAACGCTTCCATCTCCCAGCTGGATGGCACTTCAGCGGAAACGACCCCATTAAGATAATCTTCGATATCCAGCTCATTGATAACAAGAAGCCGGTTGGTTTTATTCTTTCTGATTTCCACACTACCGCGATAACGTTTTCCATTCACCAGAATAAAACCATCAAGAGACTCCACGCGCGTACAGGCACGGCCCTGTGATGTGGATGAAAATATCATTTTTTTTGAACGGAGTTCTTGAAAAATACCATTAACTTTTAAACCAGCGGCAGCAGCGAGAGTAACTGTCTTCTGATTGTCAGCGATCGCGATGCGAATGTTTTCGGCGGAAAATGCTGATGATGATGCAAGGAGAAGAAAACATGCGAGAAATATGAATTTTCTTATCATAAGAAAAACCGCAGATGTCATAATGGTTCAGGTCTCGTGAATGGATTTATCTTTTCAGGTTATTTGTGCGGTTGAATGCGGTTTTCGGGGCATATCTGTCTTTTTCGCTGTATATGCAGCCGCAATACTGCTGGCGATAGAGCCCCATAGCCTTGGATTCCACAATACCCTCCCGCCATCCCCTGCGAAAGTCCTCGTAATAGAATTCAACCCCCTGCTCCGCTGCCATTTCCTTTCCAAGAGAGGCAATCAAATCATGTTTCTGGTACTTGCTGTATAGCAGGGATGTTGTAAATGCAGCTGCCTTGTATTTTTTTGCGGCAAGAGCAGCTTCCGCAAGCCTGAATCTATAACAGTGTTCGCACCGGTCCGCTCCCTTGCCCGCAATCTGTGGCAAAAAATGATCGAGATCATACTCATCCTGATATATCATGTCAAGCCCGACGCGAACGGCAAATTCTCCCATCGATTCAAAGCGCTTTCGATATTCAAGATAGGGATGGATGTTTGGATTATAAAAAAAACCGGTGATGTCGAAACCTTCTTCTTTCAGTCGGGAATAGGGATAAACGGCGCAGGGAGCGCAGCATGCATGGAGTAATATCTTCACTGAGAATATATTGTTGACCGTGGTTCATCGCAGCATATCAGAAGCTGCTGAAGCAAGCGCAGCGTAAATGAACCGTACACCTTTCTGGATTCCTGTCATAGCAGCCGTTCCTGCGTGGTTGACGGCTTTGTTTTTCCAAAATATTCATACGCCCTCCGGGTCGCCTGTCTTCCCCGGGGGGTGCGGTCGAGAAAACCTTCCTGGATGAGAAAAGGTTCGTAAACATCTTCCAGAGTATCTTTTTCTTCGTTCAATGCAGCAGCAAGGGTTTCGAGCCCCACCGGCCCGCCCTCATATTTATCAATAATGGTCAGCAGCAGCCGGCGATCCATATGATCGAGTCCCTTTGCATCCACGTCAAGCCGGTTCATTGCTTGCGCGACAAGCTGACTCGTTATCATTCCATCACCCTGTACCTGCGCAAAATCTCTCACCCGTCTCAGCAATCTGTTGGCAATGCGCGGAGTTCCCCGTGATCGGCCGGCTATTTCCACGGCTGCAGCAGGTTCAATGGGGACTTGCAGCAGGGTCGCAGAACGCTGCACGATGACGCTCAATTCCTCATGATTGTAGAAATGCAGTCTGTCAAGAACGCCAAAACGGTCCCGCAGTGGCGAGGTAAGAAGACCTGTTCTCGTAGTGGCGCCGACAAGGGTAAAGTGCGGCAGATCAAGCTTGATGGAGCGAGCCCCCGGCCCCTGCCCGATAATAATATCAAGCTGAAAGTCCTCCATGGCGGGATATAAAATTTCTTCAACAACACGGTTCAGGCGGTGAATTTCATCTATAAAAAGAACGTCTCTTTCCTGAAGGTTGGTCAAAATCGCTGCCAGGTCGCCCGCGCGCTCCAAGACAGGACCGGACGTGGTTTTTATGCCGACACCGAGCTCATGCGCAATTATGGTCGCAAGTGTTGTTTTGCCAAGACCGGGAGGCCCGCAAAACAATACATGATCGAGAGCTTCGCCTCTGCCTTTTGCCGCATTTATGTAGACCCGCAAGTTTTCTTTGATTCTGTCTTGTCCGATAAAGTCCTCGAATCGTACCGGTCTAAGACTTTTTTCGAATCGGGTGTCGTCATCACTCTGTTCTGCTGTTACAAGTCGTTTTGTCATAAAAAAATCAACCTCTGGCAGAGCAGTATAGCACCTTTGCTAATTTGAAACCGCTGATTCTTCAAAATCTCTTTTACCTTTTCTTTAAAATATTCAGACCTTCTCTGATCAGTTCCCCCAGCGAGAGTTGCTGATGAGCATTGCTGGCTTGTCTGAGAGCTTCTTCCGCAATCGGCCTTTTATATCCAAGATTGATAAGTGCCGATACTGCATCCTCCATGTCTCCCGTCCGAACCCGGCCATACGGTTGAGAAACAGGCGAGGTCTCGCACGATTTTATTTTGTCTTTCAGTTCCAGTATGATTCGGGCGGCAGTTTTTTTCCCGATTCCCGGAATAGCGCAGAGACTTGAATCATCGGATGTCTTTATGGCGTGGGCGATGTCTCTAACCGAAAAGCCGGAGAGAACGGACAGGGCGAGTTTAGGACCAATACCTGACACCCCCATAAGATAAAGGAACATCTCTTTCTCGGCCTCAGTTATGAAGCCAAAGAGCGACAGCGAATCTTCGCGAAGATGGGTATGAATATGGAGGGTTATTTCCTCGCCTGCCTCGGGAAGAGGTGATAAAGTTGAAAGGGGCAGAGCAACCTGATAGCCAACTCCCGCGACATCTATAATCAGATAATCTGCTGCCTTGCGCTTCAACTTGCCGGTAAGCAAAGCAATCATCTAATCCTGCCCGTGGTTCTAAAACCACCTGCCCTGCCCGATTGTCGCAACGACGATGGATTTTTGAGCATTTCCTTAAGGCGCGAGGAGTGAATATGGCAGATTGCCGCAGCCAGAGCATCAGCGGCATCCGCGGGATACGGAACTTTCGGCAGATCAAGCAAGGCTTTTACCATCAGCTGAACCTGTTTCTTTTCCGCTTTTCCGTTGCCTACCACGGCCTGCTTGACTTCCAGGGGTGAATATTCATACACGGGTAAGCCCATGTTCACTGCGGCGAGAAGAGCAACACCTCTCGAGTGGCCGAGTTTGAGAGCAGATTTTATATTTTTAGAAACGAACAAATCTTCTACAACGATCACGTGCGGACGGTACTGGTCAATGACTTTTGTAAGCTCATCATAAATTTTTTTAAGCCGTTTGGGAAAAGGCTGTTTTGCGGAGGGACTGATTCCACCGGACGCTATATGAAATAACTTGTGATCTTCTTCAGAAACTATCCCATATCCGCTCGTGAGCGTGCCTGGATCAATTCCCAGAACTTTCATACCCCCCCCCCGCAGTTGCCCGTCAATCATTAAAATAACAAACCCCTGTTCAGCAAAAGAACAGCAGTATCTCTTTTAGCAGCCTTCCGTCTTTTCCCAATTGTAAAAATGGATACAAAGAAGCTCTACTCCGCGTTCATAAGCTCTTCCGGAATATAAAAATTGGCATAAACGTTTTGGACATCATCATTGTCTTCGAGTGCTTCCACAAGCCGCAGCATTTGCTGAGCTTCTTTGCCATCGAGTTTAACATACGTCTGCGGAACCATGGTTACTTCAGAAACTTCCAGAGCGATACCAGCATCCTCGATCGTCTTTTTCACTTTTTCCAAATCTGCAGGCGGAGTTGTAATTACAAAATTGGTATCCTCGGTTTGCATATCCTCTGCACCAGCGTCAAGAGCCAGCGACATCAGGTTATCCTCATCTGCTTTTGTACGCCCTACCACAATGTAACCCTTTTTTTGAAACATCCAGGAAACGCATCCGGCTTCCCCCATATTGCCTCCGGATTTGCCGAAAATATGGCGTATTTCGGAGACAGTTCTGTTTCGGTTGTCGGTCATTGATTCCACCAAAACCGCCACACCGCCAGGTCCGTATCCTTCAAACGTAATCTCTTCATAGGAAACACCGGGCAGCTCACCGGTGCCTTTTTGAATCGCACGCTTGATATTGTCAGCCGGCATGCTCACCGCTTTTGCCTTGGCGACCGCTGTTCTCAGGCGGGGATTTCCGTTCGGATCACCTCCACCGAGTTTTGCGGCAACGGTTATTTCTTTCGTAATCTTGGTAAATATTTTGCCGCGTTTGGCGTCTATAGCGGCTTTTTTGTGTTTTGTTGTTGCCCATTTTGAATGACCTGACATTGAACCTCCAAAAATATATTATTGAACAGAACTGACTGGTAGTAAGAAAAAAATCAAAATATGCTTCGAACAAGCAGGGTTCAGCGTTCCGCGGTTTGCAGTTCGTGTTCCATGTCTTCCTTGAGTTTGGTAAAAATCATTCTTCCTGCTGCGGTCTGAAGAACGCTGGTAACCGCCACATCAACGTTTTTGTTGATGTATTTTCTGCCGTTTTCGACAACAATCATTGTTCCATCGTCCAGATATGCGACACCCTGGCCGGTTTCCTTGCCCTCTTTTAGCACAAACACACGCATGCTTTCACCCGGGAGGGCTACAGGCTTCACTGCATTCGAGAGGTCATTGATATTGAGCACTTTAACGCCCTGCAGTTCCGCCACCTTATTCAAGTTGAAATCATTCGTAATAACCTTGGCGCCTATTTTCTTCGCAAGGGCAATAAGCTTTGCATCAACCTCGCGTATTTTCGGAAAGTCCTCTTCTACAATACGGACTTCCATGTGTGTCATCTTCTGAATCCGGTGCAGGATGTCGAGGCCGCGTCTGCCGCGTGCCCGCTTGAGGGGATCCGAGGAGTCTGCAATGTGCTGGAGTTCATGAAGAATGAACTGCGGTATGATTATGGTTCCATCGAGGAATTCCGTTTCGCACACATCGGCGATCCTGCCGTCAATGATGACGCTTGTGTCCATGATTTTTATATTCTCTTCCGAACCGCTTCGGAACAGTTTTTTAATGTTTGACGGATTAAACCGTTCCCCTTCACGGATACCGATTGTGATGCCGATATACCCGAAGAAGCTGTTCATAAGAAGCAGAATGAAATTCACTATGCTTCTCTCAAGTGGTACCAGCTTGAGCGGAGCAGCAATAATATTCGCGGACATTAAACCAAGAATAAAACCCAGGATACCACCGATAATGACTTTTAATGAAACCCTGCGAAATAGAAATTCCGTAAGTATAATCAGGACAGCGACACCAAATCCGATTATCATTCCTTCAATTTTACTGACTTGATCGTAAAGCTGGGTGGATACATAGTAACCCAAGAGCGTACCGAGAAAAAGAAAAATCACCCGAATAAAGACAAGACCCATCTTAATTCACCTCCTTGCTGTAAAATCAAATGGATTATAAATCAAAAAATGATAAAATATTAGTCCTGCTTAACCGGAACATATAAATCCTGTCCATTGCGACGGACAAGAAGGAGAACCCTCTCTTTTGGGGATATTGCGGCGACTGATTTTCGATAGTCGTCCATGCTTGCGATATTTTTTTGATTTATTTGGAGGACAATATCACCGGGTTTCATGCCAGCCTCAAACATCCTGCTGTTGGGTTCAATTCTTACTACAATTAACCCCTTTTCATTTGCAGGCACTCCGTGACGACGTGCGAGTTCGGGAGTAAGCTCACGGACGGTTATTCCCGAGAACACATTGTTCGCTGTTTCATCATTCGAGTTTTCCATCCCGTCATCGCGAGGTGATGCATCGCCGAGTTTTTTGGGCAGCTCCGCGATGAGTACATCAACCTCAAATTCCTTTTTTGAACGCAATAGTTTTATTTTCACCGTTGTATTCAACGGTGTTTGTGACACCATGTTCCGTAAGTGTCCCGTATCTTCAACAATTTTGCCATTGTATTGCAGGATCACGTCCCCTTGCTTAATGCCGGCTTTATCTGCTGGGCTCTTCTTCATAACGCTGCTCACCAGAGCCCCCTTTAAGTCCTTGACGCCGAAATCATCTGCAAGGTCTGACGTTACGTCCTGGATGCTCACGCCCAGCCAACCGCGCACCACCTTTTTAAATTTTATCAGGCTGTCCATGACCTGGCGCGCCATGCTGCTCGGGACGGCAAAACCAATTCCCTGATATCCGCCTGTTCTCGATAAAATTGCAGTATTGATGCCAATAAGCTCACCACGAACGTTTACCAGGGCGCCGCCTGAATTTCCGGGATTAATGGCCGAGTCAGTCTGTATAAAGTCCTCATAGTCGGCAATTCCAACGTTCGCCCTTCCTACGGCGCTGATTATTCCCATGGTTACCGTCTGGTTCAGGCCGAACGGATTGCCGATCGCGAATACAACCTCTCCTACTTTGAGCTTATTGGAATCCCCCCAGGAAAGCGACGACAGTCCTTTTGCATCAATTTTAATGACAGAAATATCGGTCTTGGGGTCTGCGCCGATCAGCGTTGCCCTATAGCTTTTTTTATTTGAAAGTAGGACCTTGATTTCTTGGGCTTTTGCAATTACGTGGTTGTTTGTAATGATGTAACCGTCCTCTGATACGATAACGCCGGACCCCAGACTTTGCTCTTTATGCTCCTTGGGGGTGTTAGAACGAGGAGCCTGATCACCGAAAAACCTCCGGAAAAAAGGGTCGTCAAACAAATCGAAGGGAATCTCTTCCCGGGATTTCACCAGCCGTGTCGTAGATATATTCACTACCGACGGGGTTGCAACCGCCGCAACCTCTGACTGCGCCTCGCTGAGTTGAGTCAGAATTTCCACAGACCTCGATGAAATCTGATTTTTGGCGGGAAGCGTGGTCATGATGCCCATACGCGATGACAAAAGAAGCCCGATGATGACCCCGAGGACAAGGACAAAGGCAAAGGATATATAGAATTTCTTTTTATTGAGCATGGAAACGAGCGGCCTCCGGATACATCATTCTGCAGGAGCTGCTGAATGACAAACCAAGGTAAGGTATTTTCTTGTAATTTTTTTATTTTACCAGAAAGAAGAGATTTTTTTCAAGCTTTTTATTATTGACAAAACAAAAGCGGCACCTATAATACAAAATCAACTCGCAACGATTAAACGACCAGAAAGAGAACCAGAATTTTGCCTCCAAAACAGTCTGCAAACCAAGCGTTCCTTCGCCAGATAGAGCACTGTGACAAACAATATGTCTGGCATCCTTTTACACAGATGCAGGATTGGCAGCGAGAACCGCAAATCATTATAGAGCACGGCAAGGGAAGCACGCTGACTGACATCAAAGGCAAAAACTACATAGACGGAGTATCGTCACTCTGGGTTACTGTCCATGGCCATAGGAAAAAAGCAATAGACCGAGCCGTATCCGAACAATTAAAGAAAATTGCCCACACAACCCTGCTTGGCCTTTCCAATATTCCTGCCGCACTTCTTGCCGAAAAACTCATCGGAATCGTCCCCTCCGGCCTCTCCAGAGTTTTTTATTCGGATAGCGGATCAACTGCCGTGGAAATTGCGCTCAAAATCGCTTTCCAATACTGGCAGCAGCATGATCGGAAGTTCCGGACAAAAACGAAGTTCATCTCACTCAAAGAAGCGTATCACGGTGATACACTCGGATCAGTAAGCGTCGGTGGAATAGATCTGTTTCACCAGATATACAAACCACTTCTCTTTAAATCATATAAAATCGATTCTCCGCATTGCTACCGGTGCCCTTACGGGAAAAAATATCCTGCATGCAATATGGCCTGCGTTTCAGCGGCAGAAGCAATAATCCGCCGTCACAGTCGAGAAACTGCCGCTCTCATCATAGAACCACTGGTACAGGGCGCCGCGGGCATGCTGGTGCAGCCGCCCGGATATCTGGCCGCAATAAAAGAAATCTGTGCACGACACAACATCCTTTTGATTGCTGATGAAGTTGCGACCGGCTTCGGCAGAACTGGCACCATGTTCGCCTGCGAGCATGAGAAAGTCGTACCTGACATCATGTGCGTAGCCAAAGGCATTACCGGAGGATATCTTCCACTTGCTGCAACACTTGCAACGGAGGAAGTATACAGGAAATTTCTCGGGGAATACCGTGAACTCAAGACCTTTTTCCACGGGCACACCTATACCGGAAATCCGATTGCCTGTGCTGCGGCAATAGCCAGTATCGACCTCTTTCAAAAAGAAAACACCTTGAGAAAACTGCAAGGTAAAATTGCGTTTCTGTCCAAGAGACTAGCTCGGTTCGAAGGGCTTAATCATGTGGGAGAGGTGCGGCAGAGGGGATTCATGGTCGGAATTGAACTTGTTCAAAACAAAAAAACCCAAAAAGCCTATCCGCTCGAGGATAAAATCGGCATCCGTGTTTGCCTTACCTGTCGCAAAAAAGGCCTTATCATCAGGCCACTGGGAAACGTCATCGTGCTGATGCCGCCCCTTTCCATAACCCTGAAGGAACTCGAGTCCATGCTTGATACGGTATACTCTTCAATCGTTCGAATCACTCAGCAGTGCTGAAAAGGTTCACTGTTTTTTATTCTCTGATTCCGTTCCAGGCGTGTCGGGCGTATTGGAGGAAGAGACATTTTCAACCCGTTCTATTAAAGCGTCAAATGTTTTCACTGCTTTCGCAGCCTTTTTCCCCTTTTCTTCCGCCTGCTTTTGCGTATCCTCTATTTTGCTTCCGAACGTACTGAAAACCGCGAGCACATCTCCTGCGTGGGCATAAAGCAGGAAAACCGAGACGCCCCAAATGATGACAATACGGGTTATAGCAATCACCTTTTTATTGCTGAACTCAAGCATCCCCAGGATGACAAACGCAAACAAAGCGCTCACGATAATAATGGCAGAAATGATTGCTCGGCGGCTAAACGAAGTTTCTTCTGACTTCTTCGTTGTATTTTTTTCTGAAACGCCGCTGGACAGTACTTCTGTCTTTTTAGCTTCTTCCTGAGCAGATGGCTGATACTGGTCCGGCTGTTTCTTGATTTCCGCTTTTTCTTCTCCATTGACAATTTTGGCCGTTGACCGATATTGCTCAGGAACAGACTGTAAATCATCAACAAAATGGATCATGTCATCCTTGTCAGTATATTTATAGATTGCTGCAAAACCAATAGAAACAATAAAAATAGAGAAAATGATACAGAGAACCACGATAAAAAACGCCTTATATTTCATATTGCACAGCCCCCTTATATCAGACTGCCGAAGAAGAAAGCGGTCAAACGTAACTTATTTCAAGAGAAAAGTCAATGAAAATATTAATATTACAGCCGGGCGATTACACTCAATAACCGATTGAAATTTAAAATTATTTCCGAAATTATTTGAGAATTGTGCTGAAGGATTTAGTTTGCAGGCAAGCAAAACACTCTCTGTAATAAATGACATCTAATGCAAACTGCAAGGAGAAGAAATCGGCAAACAAAAAAATGGTTGATGAGATATATTTCGATCGAACCCTGCACAAATACAAAATCATATGCTATGCAACACTATTTTCATGATCGAAAGCGACCAACGCAGGACATTTTGCTGTTTGGGAGAGAAAAGCATGAACCTTGCCTCATACTTTCTTTTGATAAAAAAACAGGATAGACGCCCTTCATATGTCCATAATTTTATATTTATCTTGACAAAATCGGCGCGCCTCTATATAATTCGAAACTCTGTAGCCTGAGGGGCTGGAAGAAATGGCTATCAAAATCAGCGATATACCGCCTGAAGGGCTTACACTGAAGTTTGATCAAAAGATTGATTTGTTTGAAACGGGAACAGCATCCGTCGCAGTCCTAGCTGTACTCGGGATCAAATCCGCAGGCAACGGCATTTACAGAGTAACCGGACATTTGAATGCTGCACCGTCGCTTCAATGCAGCCGTTGTTTGAAGAACTTTACGTACCCCGTTGACACTGAACTGAACTTTGAACTTGCTCCGCTCAACTCTCTTGGCCCCGTACATGAGCATGAACTCGCTAAGGGAGAACTTGACATGGATTTTTACGAGGGCAATGAAATTGAGCCTGCTGAACTTCTACAGGAACAATTGTTAATCACCCTCCCGATGGTTCCACTTCACCATTCGGAGTGCAAAGGCCTCTGCAGTCGGTGCGGAGCGGACCTCAATGAAACAAGTTGTAATTGTGACACGGCTTTTCCGGAAGCACCGGGAGCTTTTTCCGCTTTGAAAGACTTACTAAAAAAATAGAAGGAGCGTTGCACTACCCATGGCCAATCCAAAACACAGAACATCCAAATCCCGCAGGGATAAGAGGCGTACCCATAAATATCTCAAGGCACCGGGGCTCGCGATTTGCCCACAGTGCCAGGAAGTGAAGAAGCCCCACCACGCATGTGTCTCATGCGGCACATACAACGGTCGTGAAGTCATCACAATTCAGCAAATATAATATGCTTGCACATTCATAAGGCAAAGGGACCATCCTTTTTCGTGGTATGGCTCTTTGCCTTTTATATTGAAAGGGACCGTATGAAAATTGCTGTTGATGCCATGGGAGGAGACAATGCGCCTCACGCCGTTGTTGCCGGAGCAGTGCAGGCAACCCGGGAATTCGGCATCGGCATCATTCTGGTTGGCATTGAACAACTGATCCAGGCAGAGCTTAAAAAGTATCCTGATGCAAAGTCGCTTCCCATTGAGATACGAAATGCCTCGGAAGTTGTAGATATGCTCGATTCTCCGTCTACGGTTTTCCGCAGGAAGAAGGACTCCTCAATCCGCGTTGCAAATCAGCTTGTCAAAAACGGAGAGGCAGTGGCGGTCATCAGTGCAGGACATACCGGCGCTGCCATGGCCACCTCGCTCTTTGTACTCGGACCTCTTGAGGGGGTTGAACGGCCTGCTATCGCCACCTATATGCCAACCATCAAAGGCACCTCCATTGTGCTTGATGTGGGGGCAAATGTTGACTGCAAACCGAACCATTTGCTTCAATTTGCCGTCATGGGCGAGGTTTTTGCTAAATATTCATTAAAAAATCCAAACCCCCGGGTCGGTATCCTTTCGATCGGCGAAGAGGAAACCAAAGGCAATGAACTGACAAAAGAAGCTTTCAAACTCCTGACCGAAACATCTCTCAACTTCATTGGCAACGTTGAAGGTCGAGACGTTCTGACCGGCAAGGCGGACGTGGTAGTCTGTGACGGGTTCATCGGGAATGTCGTTATTAAGGTGTCGGAAGCTGTAGCGGAAACAATCGTAGCAATTATCCGGGAAAATATCGGCAATAGTCTAATCCGCAAACTCGGTTATTTGATGATGAGACCTGCTTTTAACATTATCAAACGTCGCCTCGATTATGCAGAATATGGCGGAGCACCGCTTCTCGGCATCAATGGCATCAGCATCATCAGCCACGGGCGCTCATCAGATAGAGCCATTAAAAATGCCATCCGGGTTGCTGCTGACTTCGCCAACAGCGAAATAAACAGGCATATTCAGGCAGACATCGAAAAAAATATGGGTTTGGTGAAAGCAAAATGATAAAAGCACGCATAACCGGAGTTGGATCGTACGCCCCCCGGAAGGTTGTGACCAACTATGATCTGGAAAAGGTTCTGGACACAACCGATGACTGGATAACCGAACGTACAGGCATCAAACAGCGTCATATCGCCGACAAAAGTGAAAACACTTCAGATCTTGCTTATGAAGCTTCCTTGAGAGCACTCAAAATGGCAAAGCTTTTGCCGCAAGAACTGGATATGATTATTGTCGCAACAACCACTCCGGACATGATCATGCCGAATACCGGCTGTCTGCTGCAGAACAAACTCGGCGCTAAAAAAGCGGCTGCATTCGATATTTATGCAGCCTGTTCCGGATTCGTGTACGGTTTGTCACTGGCGAGTGCATACATTAAATCCGAGATGTGCAAAAATATCCTTTTGGTCGGTGCTGAAATCCTCTCCCGCGTCACCGACTGGGAAGACCGGACAACGTGTGTTCTTTTTGGGGACGGCGCCGGTGCCGCTGTGCTGCAGCGGTACACCGGCAAGCATGGCGTTCTCTCAACCCATTTGCATTCGGACGGAGCACTCGGCCATTTGCTTTCAATCCCCGCCGGAGGGACTCTCCATCCGGCCTCCTATGACACGGTGGACAAGCGCTTGCATTATATTAAAATGAAAGGAAATGAGACATTCAAGGCGGCAGTCCGGGCTCTCGGAGAAGTTGCACAAGAAGCACTGGATTACAACAAATTAAAGCACGAAGATTTGGACTTTCTTGTCCCCCATCAAGCAAATCTGCGGATTATCCAGGCAATGGCCCAACGGCTGAAGATGCCCATGGAAAAAGTCGTACTCACCCTTCCTAAATACGGCAATACTTCTGCCGCCTCAATTCCCATGGCATTGGATGAAGCAGTGAGAGACGGCAGGATAAAAGACAACCACCTCGTATTGCTTGAAGCATTCGGTGGAGGACTTACCTGGGGATCTGCCCTGATACGATGGTGATATAGATAGTCGATATTCGCACAATTACTTTTTCCCTTTTCTTTTAATTTGAAACTAACCGGAGGACGCTACATGGACTACTTGCTGACAGAAGAACAGATAATGATCCGCGACCTTGCAAGACAGATTGCAGAGGAAAAAATCGTACCTGTTCGTGCGGAATTGGATGAGCAAAACAAGTTCCCCTGGGACATCATGAAGGCGCTGGCTCAGGCGGATCTCTTTGGTTTGTTTATCCCTGAAGAATATGGCGGTTTTGGGAAAAATACCCTCGAATTGTGCATCGCGGTTGAGGAACTGTCGAAAGCATGCGTCGGAGTGGCAACAAGTTATGCCGCGAATGCACTTGGCACTTATCCTATCCTTCTTTTTGGTTCTGAAGCCCAGAAAAAGAAATACCTTCCTGACATTGCGGCAGGCAAACGCCTCGTTGGATTCGGCTTGACCGAAGCCAATGCTGGCAGCGACGCAGGCGGCATACAGACCACGGCAAAACTAGACGGCAATGAGTATGTACTGAACGGCACGAAACAATGGATCACAAACGGCGGGGAAGCTGAAATCTATTCGGTTATTGCCATTACCGATCGGTCAAAAGGCCACCGCGGCGCAGCGGCGTTCATCGTGGAAAAAGGCACTCCCGGTTTTACCTTCGGGAAAAAAGAGAACAAAATGGGCATCCGCGCCTCTTCCACCACAGAGCTTATTTTCAATAACTGCCGCATCCCGAAGGAAAACCTGATTGCAAAAGAAGGAATGGGTTTTATCGTTACGATGAAAACACTTGACAGTTCGCGGACCGGTGTAGGCGCCCAGGGCGTTGGAGTGGCACAAGGCGCAATCAATGAAGCGCTCAAGTTCGCAAAACAAAGAGTCCAGTTCGGACAACCTGTTGCTTCGTTCCAGGCAGTCCAGCATATGCTTGCAGACATGCAGACCCAGACAGAAGCAGCACGCGCCCTTGTGTATTCCGTAGCCCGTTTTATCGACAGTGGTGCAAAAGACATCTCCCGCGCATCGGCGATGGCGAAACTTTTCGCAACAGATACTGCCATGCGGGTGACCACTGATGCCGTGCAGGTCATGGGCGGATCGGGATATATGAAGGAATATCCGGTAGAAAAAATGATGCGAGATGCGAAAATACTGCAAATTTACGAAGGCACAAATCAGATACAAAGAAATGTCATCGCATTGGATATGATCAAAGCAGCAGCTAAGCAAAAATGATTTTACGTACCGGCAACTCCGCAAGGATTTTGTGCCAAATATCAGTTCGATGTCCCTTTTGAACAGACATCGGAGTTCCCGTTTCGGAGAATGTAAATGAATATTATTGTATTAATCAAGCAGGTCCCCGACACATCAGAAGTAAAAATCAATCGTGAAACGAATACTCTTATCCGGGACGGAGTACCGAGCATTATCAATCCTTATGACATGTATGCCATTGAAGAAGCGCTTCGTTTAAAAGAAAAACATGGCGGCAAGGTAGTCGCCCTTTCCATGGGTCCGCCTCAGGCCGCCGAAGCTCTTAAAGAAGCCATTTCTCTCGGCGTTGATGATGCAGTGCTCCTTTCAGACAGAGCTTTTGCCGGTTCAGACACATGGGCAACATCGTATGCCTTATCGAAAGGTATTAAAAAAATAGGTGCCTTTGACCTCGTTATATCAGGCAAGCAGGCCATCGATGGAGATACAGCACAGGTCGGGCCGGAAACGGCTGATGTACTCGGGGTCCCCTTCGTCGCATTCATCAAGAAAATTGAATCGTTTGAAAACAACAAACTCTTGGCCGAGCGCATGATGGATGAAGGCTACGATGTCGTGGAAACATCACTTCCGGCCGTAATCAGCGTCGTCAAAGAAATTAATGAACCCCGCCTGCCGTCGTTGAAGGGGAAAATGAAAGCAAAAAGCTTCAAAGTTACTGTCTGGACGGCTAAGGATATCAATGCTGATGAAAATCTGTGTGGCCTCAAAGGCTCCCCAACGAAAGTTGTAAAAATTTTCCCCCCTACTCCCCGCGGCCAACGGGAGATTCTTAGCGGCACCATTGAGCAACAGGTCGAACAGGTGGCACTGAAATTAAAAGAACAATCGCTGATATAATATTAAGAATGACGGCATCGCGATATGATGTTCGCAGTTCTTACTATAAAAGGAGTATACAGTGGGCATAAAAATCATACTCGATAAATGCACGGGCTGCGAGATCTGCATAGCAAGCTGTCCGTTCGGCGCAATCGAGATGCGTGACGGAAAAGCATTTATTAATGATAATTGCACAATTTGCGGTGCCTGTGTCGATGCTTGCGAGCTCAAAGCCATCGAACGAACCGAAGAATCGTCTGCGGCTGCCGCAACAGAAACGGATATTTCCGAGTACAAGGGAGTTTGGGTTTTTGCCGAGCAGCATAAATCCTCTATTTCCAGCGTGACGCTCGAACTCCTGGGCGAAGGCAGAAAACTTGCTGATAAAAGAAAAACACAGCTTATCGCTATATTCATCGGTCATAACATACGGGAGAAAGCAAAAGATCTTATTGAGCACGGCGCGGACACGGTGTATATAGCTGACGATCCCATATTAAAAGATTTTAATGACGATCCATACAGCGCAATACTTACCACCTTAGCCAAGCTCCACAAACCGGAAATTATTCTCGCGGGAGCCACTGCAATCGGCCGTTCCTTCATACCGAAAGTAGCATGCGCGCTGCATACCGGCCTCACCGCAGACTGTACCTCTCTCGACATAGACCCTGAAAACGGAAATTTGCTGCAGACCCGTCCTGCGTTCGGTGGAAATATCATGGCCACCATTGTTACGCCGCATCATAGGCCGCAAGTGGCAACCGTCCGGCATAAAGTAATGAAGAAAGCCGAGCCTGATCCGTCGCGAACAGGGGAAATCATCCCCATCCCACTTGCGGGACAAAATGCTATCCGCACCAAAGTCATCAAAACCGTGGAAGACATAACACAAACGGTAAATATCTGCGAAGCTGATATCATTGTATCCGGCGGCCGAGGACTTTCTGATCCGAAGAACTTTGCTCTTCTCGAGGAGCTGGCAAAAACGATAGGCGGCGCAGTGGGAGCTTCAAGGGCTGCAGTGGATGAAGGATGGATCCCCTATTCTCATCAAGTCGGCCAGACCGGCAAAACCGTTTGTCCCAAGCTTTATATCGCATGCGGCATATCAGGCGCCATTCAACACCTTGCCGGCATGCAATCATCCGATGTAATCGTCGCAATCAACAAAGATCCGCACGCCCCCATCTTTAACGTCGCGACCTACGGTATTGTAGGCGATGTCATGGAAGTCGTGCCGATCATGATCAGGAAATTCAAAGAAGTCAGGGGATAGTTTCTTTTTCATGAATTGCTCCCGCAATACTAAAATATCCTGCAAATCGCTTCTGTTTGTAGCCATAATGTGCGAGGTCACGAATGAAAATTGCGATAATGTTTCCCGGCCAGGGGTCGCAGTATGCGGGCATGGCAAAGGAATTCATCGAGAACTTCAAAGAATCGAAAGAAGTTTTTGAGACCGCAAGTGCAGTCCTTGGATATGATCTTGAGAATCTTTGCCTGAATGGCCCCATAGAAAAGCTGAATCTTACCGAAAACACGCAACCCGCCCTGCTTGCGGCAAGTATCGCCATTCTTAAACCGCTCGAACGGCGCGGCCTGCAGGCAACTGCGGCTGCTGGCCATAGCCTGGGAGAATACACCGCCATAACAGCGGCCGGCGGTTTTGAGCTTGCCGACGCACTTTCTCTTGTGCAAAAACGCGGACGATTCATGCAGGAAGCCGTTCCGGCAGGAACGGGATTGATGGCCGCTATTTTGGGCATGGAACGGCAGGATTTAGAAAAAACTTGCCTTGAAGCGGCCAAAAATGGTATAGTTGCCCCTGCAAATTACAACTCCCCAGGCCAAATCGTTATCGCAGGTGAAAAAGCGGCCGTGGAAAAAGCCATGGAACTTGCCAGGACAGGGGGAGCAAAAAAAGCGATGCCTCTTGCCGTGAGTGTTCCTTCGCACTGCGCATTAATGAAGCATGCAGGTGAACGGTTGGCTCAGGAACTCGAAAAAATTAAAATCAACGACCTCCGTATTCCAATTGTAAATAACGCGGACGCAGTGTTTCTCCGGACAGCTGCAGAACTCAAACCTTCACTTATTAAACAGATCAGCTTTCCTCTTTACTGGGAAGACTCGATCAACGCTATGGTTGCGGATGGATATGATACTTTTGTTGAAATCGGACCGGGCAAGGTCCTCTCTGGACTCGTAAAGCGTATTGCCAAAACTGCAAAGATACTGAACGTTGAAGACCAGAAAAGCATGAACGATACGCTCAACACAATCGGAGTATAACACCAGAAACAAATTTTACATACTGGTTATAACTCCCGGCTCGCAACTCTCTCGCGCGTTATTTCTTCAACAGGCTGGAGGAATAAACGAGTTTTTTAAGGAGAACAAATGAACATCTCGGGTAAGGTTGCACTCGTAACCGGCGCCGCACAGGGCATAGGAAGACAAATTGCACTTGCACTGGCTGCTGATGGAGCTGATGTTGCCGTCAGCGACATAAATATGGAAATGGCAGAAAAAACCGCCGGTGATATTGAAGCGGCGGGCCGAACCTCTCTTGCTCTCAAGGCAAATGTGGCTGTATCGGATGACGTTGCTGCCATGATGGACAACACTGTTGCAAAATTCGGCAAAATCGATTTGCTCGTTAATAACGCAGGGATTACCAGAGACGGATTGATTCTCCGCATGAAAGATGAGGACTGGGACCTTGTGCTCAGCATTAATCTTAAAGGCGCCTTTTTATGTTCCAAAGCTGCGCTGAAACACATGACGAAACAACGAAGCGGCAGCATTATCAATATCGCTTCCATTGTTGGCGCCATGGGCAATGCGGGACAGGCAAATTATGTGGCTTCCAAGGCGGGCCTTATCGGTCTTACCAAAACCATCGCCAGGGAATATGCCAACCGGGGAATCACGGCAAACGCAGTTGCTCCCGGCTTTATTGATACGGCAATGACGCAGTCACTTCCCGGTAATGTGAAAGAAGACCTTGCGAAACAGATTCCCATGGGCAAGCTTGGCACACCGGAAGATGTCGCAAACGCGGTGCGTTTCCTTGCATCGCCGTGGGCTTCCTACATCACCGGTCAAGTAATCCACGTAAATGGCGGGATGTATATGTAATGTTCAATGTTGTATCTCACCGCAGCCGCATGAGAATATATCCAAAAAAAGAATATCAACCATAGGAGGATGAAAATGGCAGAGGTAGACGCAAAAGTAAAAAAGATTATTTCCGAGCAGCTCGGAGTACCTGAAGCGGATGTAAAACCCGAGGCATCTTTCGTAAACGACCTTGGCGCTGATTCACTTGATACCGTGGAACTCGTCATGGCACTCGAAGAGGAATTCGGAATAGAAATCCCGGATGAGGACGCTGAAAAAATCAGCACTGTACAAAACGCAATAGATTATATTACGTCAAAATCGAAGTAAAGCACTCTCTCGAGAAGAGATGCGGTTGCCATTCTACATGCCGCATCTTTTCTTGAATACACTTTAAGAACCGGAAGAGTCTGCTGAATAAGGCAAGAGCACTTCTTCAGGTTTTCGCATGCATGATGCGGGAGGTACATTCATTTGATGAGAAGAGTTGTGGT
Organism: uncultured Nitrospiraceae bacterium; assembly: GCA_964646375.1. Lineage (GTDB taxonomy): Bacteria > Nitrospirota > UBA9217 > UBA9217 > UBA9217 > JBAZLV01. The sequence goes on from CAZYEF010000013.1 coordinate 26,289, forward strand.
CACCGGCGTTGGGATGATAACCCCTGTTGGCTTGGATACCGAGAAGTCTTGGGAAGGTCTGATCTCAGGTAAATCGGGCATTGGCCCGATTACCCAATTCGACGACAAGGCAATCCCAACACAGATTGCAGGGGAAATCCATGGGTTTGATCCAACCGCGTACATTGATGCAAAAGAAATCAAAAAAATGGACCGTTTTATCCACCTTGCAATTGCAGCGAGCCAGATGGCGATGGATCAATCCGGCCTTACCGTCACCCAGGAAAATGCTGAACACATCGGCGTTCTGGTAAGTTCGGGGATGGGTGGACTGCCTGCCATTGAAAAATACCACAAAATATACCTGAGCGGCGGGCATCGGAAAATATCTCCCTTTTTTATTCCAATGCTGATTGTCAATCTGGCGTCCGGCCAGATATCCATCCGGTACGGTATTAAAGGGCCAAACTCCTGCGTCGTCACTGCCTGCGCAACAGGGACCCACTCAATTGGTGATGCCTTTAAAATCATCCAGCGTGGAGATGCCCTTGCCATGATTGCCGGCGGTACAGAATCCTGTATTTGCCCTCTTGGCGTCGGTGGCTTCAATGCAATGAAGGCCCTTTCAACAAGAAATAATGAACCCCAGCGCGCCAGCCGCCCCTTCGACGCAGAACGTGACGGGTTTGTCATGGGAGAAGGTGCCGGCGTAATGATTCTTGAAGAGATGGAACATGCGCGTAAACGCGGCGCTGTCATCTTGGCCGAAGTCGCTGGCTATGGCATGACCGGAGACGCCTACCACATGACGTCACCGGCTCCGAATGGAGAGGGTGCCGCTCGATGCATGAAAATGGCAATTCGCGATGCACAGGTTGCGCCTGGCGAGATGGGATACATTAACGCACACGGGACTTCCACCAAATTCAACGATGAGAATGAAACTGCGGCCATAAAAACGGTATTCGGAGATCATGCCTATACCATAGCTGTAAGTTCAACGAAATCCATGACTGGTCATTTGCTCGGCGCAGCCGGCGGCGTGGAGGCAGTAATCTCTGTTCTGGCATTACACCGTGGGATACTTCCGCCAACCATCAACCTTGAAAATCCGGATCCGGAATGTGATCTCGACTATATTCCGGGGAAAGCACGGGAACGACAGGTGGATGTGGCCATGTCCAACTCGTTTGGGTTCGGCGGCACAAATGCCTGCCTCGTGCTCAAAAAATTCAGTCAATAACATGTGCGCCCGCGAGGATATCCAGCAGAAAATAGAATATTTTTTCAAAGACACCACCCTTCTCAGGCGCTCTCTGACGCATAAATCATACGCAAACGAAAACAAATCCTCCTCCCATAATGAACGGATGGAGTTCCTCGGCGACGCCGTTCTCAATTTCGTCGTGACGGAACATCTTATGACGCTCTGTCCCGACTCACAAGAAGGCGATCTTTCCAAATTCAGGGCAGCTGTTGTAAGCGAACCTTCGCTCGCGACAATCGCACGCAAATTCAATCTTGGAAGTTTTCTTTTTCTCGGCCGGGGGGAGGACATGACTGGTGGAAGAACGAAAGACTCGCTCCTTGCAGACAGTCTTGAAGCGCTCATCGCTGCAATCTATCTCGACGGAGGCATGGAGTCATGCCGGACATTCATTCATCGCGCCTTCAATGACCTGATACGGAAAGTATCCGACGCTTCCATTCTACACGACTATAAAACAGAGCTCCAAGAGTTATGCCAGGTCCGTCTGAAACAGCTGCCTGAATATCGCGTTGTTTCTGAAATCGGTCCGGAACACCAAAAGCGTTTTGAAGTAGAAATCTTCGTCCAACATACCTATTACGGACGAGGCATGGGGAAAAACAAAAAAGAAGCCGAGCAATATGCCGCAAAAGAGGCATTTGCAAAGCTGACCGATACCGCCTGTCCTTCCACGAAAACGAAAGAACAATCAACGACTCATAAATATGGAAACAATCGTCTACCGATGTAAATGATTATTTCTTTATTCATACCTCATTCAGGCTGCAGCCATCAGTGCATATTCTGCAGTTAAAATTGAAACATAGGACAAGCAAGGCAAAACGTACCCGTCTCGCTCTCTG
>CAZYEF010000014.1:0-27441 GCA_964646375.1 uncultured Nitrospiraceae bacterium
CAAAACCGAGCAACAATTCGGTAACGGCGTTATACATCAAACCGATGCCCGGTTTTCGCGATGTTGCCACTTTTGTAATGCCGCTGCCGCTGCAGCTGAAAATGCTCTGTGTTTCATAGTGCGAACCAAGTCCATCAATTACCAGCGCAGCGGCGTCGGTCCAGTCCGTGGCATAATAGGCAGAAGCGGCGTGGCACACATGGTGTTCGGCAAATACGGCGGGAATGCCGAGATTGTTGATCTCGCGAAAGAACTCCTGTTTTTCATCGGGTACGGGTTGTTCGACCCAGGTCGCCCGGTCATCAACGGTGGGAGATACAATGAAGTCCGATACCACGAGACTCAAATCTTTTAATGTGCAGCCGGCAGTTTCGAGGCAGTACGCGATTGCTTTCGCGGGAAAAGCTCTGGAATGTTTTACACGATCCAGTCTTTCCTGCGATATGGCGACGACGCGCAATCGTGATCCATCGTCGAGAACGATTGCTGCACCCGTATCATGCCATGGGTCCAGCTTTAAACCGAGTACTGCCTTCATGAGGAGCCTCCCATACTATTATCTTCTAACCAAATATCTGCTTGTTTAACAGCCACTTTTGGCAATATAAAGAGCGTCAAAAAACAATCTTTTACCACACTGATTATTAATAAATGCAATATGGATACCATGAGCTTTTCGTGCCTATAAAAAAATTGAAATTATATATACTTGAATATATTGAATTTTTTATCATGGATGGTTTTTCTTCTGAAAAACATGAGAGAACTGAAGTCAGATTATTGACGGTTTTGTAAGTAAAGCTATGAATTGCGGGAGGTTTGTTTCAGATTTTCAAGCAGCGCAGATATTTCGTTTTTTTTACTCTAATTATTGAAATGAAATTTTGCTTCATATCATGGGCCAAAAACAGCAGGACAGGAGCGGAATAACTATCCGTCCCTGTCCTGGATGCTTTGTATGGCGTATCAAAATTTCTGTTAGGGCAGCATGTTAATCAGACACTCTGTTTTACCTCAGATTCGTCAGTGTTTGAAGAAGCGAGTCTGATGTTGAGATCATTTTTGAATTTGCCTCGAATCCCCGCTGTGCAGCTATCATTTTAACAAACTCGGCAGCGAGATCCACATTGCTGAGTTCGAGACTGTTCGAACTCACCGAGCCGAGCCCGGAGGTGTCGGGTGTCCCCACGATAGCCTGTCCCGAACCATTGGATTCGGCGTACAGGTTGCCTCCGAGTTTTGTAAGCTGGGTCGGGGAAATGAATTTTGCAAGCGCTAATTGCCCGACCGCTCTCGTCTGGCCGTTGCTGAACACGCCGGTAATAATGCCGTCCTGGCCGATTTCAACCGTAGAGAGTGATCCTGCCGCGTAGCCGTCCTGAACAATGTTCAAAACCGAGAAATCAGAGTTGTATTGGGTGGTGCCGTCCAGTCCTGTCCCGCCTTCCGCGATGCTTGTTCCGTAGTCGAACGTGATTGCGCCGTTGGCAACGCCGCCTCCCCAGACAAACGCAGTTACGGCATCGTTGTCAGCCGTGAGTGCACCGCTGGTATTGAATGTGAGGTTCTGTGTTGTTGCCGCTTCCTGGTAAACACCCGTGGAATCCGTGTAGACATAGTGCGCTGTCCATGCATTGTTTGCCGTCTTTGCGAGATAAACGTTCACTGCATGCGCACCGCCCTGCGAATCATACACGGTTACCGACGTAGAGTTTTCGTACTGGGCATCGTTCGGCGGTGTTGTCGTGCCGCCGGCGAAAGTCCACGCGGCAGAAGTGCTGGCTGAAGCATTGAGATTTACGAACATATCAGCATTGGCCGTCTGAACAGCCGGATTCTGCACGGCTGCAACCGTCAGATTTCCGAGCGTACCGGAAATGTTTCCGGCTGTGTCTGCGAGATAACCCTGAAGCAGCATCCCTCCCGGGTTTACGATATTTCCGTCGCTGTCGATGGAAAACTGGCCTGCCCGGGTATAGGAACGTGCGGTGGTATTGGGATTTGTCACCATAAAGAATCCGTTGCCGTCAATGGCGAGATCAAGACCGTTTGCACTGGTTTCGAACGATCCCTGGCTGAAGAGGGGAGTTACACTGGTCATACGCACTCCGCGTCCGATCTGTGAGTTGCCGGCCCCCCCGGAAAGAGATTGACTCAGAATGTCGCCGAATGAAACGTTGCTTGATTTAAAACCGATTGTGTTCTGGTTCGCAATATTGTCGCCAATCACCGAGAGCGACTCGCCATTTGCGTCCATTCCGCTTACTGCTGTATAGAGTGCGGTCAACATATGTAATACCCCCTTCTTTAGTCGTCAATTTGAGTAATATTGCTGAATGTGACTTTGGTACCGTTGTTCAGCACCAGATAGGTAGTGCCGCTTTCAAAAGCAAGACCGGTGACCGTTCCGGACATCAATGTTGTGGCGGTCACGGTTGCTCCTTTCGAATCGGAAGCGGTGACCGAGTACGTATACTGACCGTCGGGCTGCGTGACGCCCTGATTGTTTTTCCCATCCCAGGTGTAGGTTACTTCACCCGCGCTTTCGGCCCCCAGGGAAACCTGCCTTACGCATGTTCCGCTTGAGTTGTAGATGGAAAGCGTTGTTTTTGCCGTGGCGCTCGGAAGCGTAAAGTTCAGTCCGGCGGTTCCTGAGAGCACGACTTGATTGCCGGCAGCTTCCACGTTTTTTCCAATAAGGCTTGTTGCCATGACGTTCTGGAGTGAATTCTGATATTGAACAAGGCTGCTCATACTGCTGTTCAGATTGGTGAGCTGCTCCAGGGAGCTGAATTGCGCGAGCTGCGAGGTAAACCCCGTGCTGTCCATGGGGCTGAGCGGATTCTGATTTTGAAGCTGGGTGATGAAAAGCTTCAGAAAATCCTCTTTATCCATGGTTTGCGTGACTGTGCTGGTGTCCGTGCTGCTGCTGGTGCCGCTTGCAATTGTTGAGATGGACATACTGCCTCCTCTTAAACAAACATACTGATCCGACCGACCGGCTCATTTTGATATGTGTTCGGCATGTTTGTGTTCTCTTCTGCTGATGGTTTTCCAGAATCATTCGCTCCCTGGCCGTTCATATCACCGGTCTCACCGTGTTTCAGTGATACGGAAAATCCGCCGACATTCAGTCCTTCCCGCATGAGCGTGTCCATGATCTGCTGCATGTTGCTTTCGAGAAGATTTTTCGCCGCGGGATCCGCCGCCTGTATCTGCGCGTTTACCATTCCCCGATCAAGGCTCAGATTGATGTTGAGCTTCCCGAGACCTTCCGGTTCGAGGGAAACCGCGAGCCGGTTTCCAGTGCTGATGATAGTCGCTTTATTTTCCGCCGGATCGAAAATGTTCTGTGTGCGCACCGCGGAAAGGGTGCTTTCTAAATTCGCCGCGCTGCTCGTCGTATTCTTTGTGTTTTGCGCCGGCTGTTGCATTGCGGCTGTTTCCTGATTTATCTGATGAGAAATGTCCGCCTTGGTCTGCGGCTCGACAGTGCTGGTCTGAAGCTGGGCGGTGTCCTGGTTGACTTTGGTCCCGTTCTGCAGTGTGCTTTCGCCGGAGACGGACGACTCCGTAAAGTTTATGCTCTTTTCGACAGAAGCAGATTTTTGGGACACGGGTGACGTGTGGTTGTCCGGAATCTGCTGCTCTGGTGCTGAAGGAGCAGGCGCTCCTTCTTTTTTCACCGGGGTCTGTTTTCCTGCCGCATCCTGGCTTTTTCCCTGCGTCCATGCCGCGGAAATCTCCGTTGCGGAAGGGGCCTCCGTTGTATCGAGTTGGACATCGCCAGCGGGAGAAGCATTCTTTGCATCGCGTTGAACATCACCCGTGTTTTGTGCGTCGGGAGCTGCCGTGTTGTTTTCCAGACCTTCTTCAGCGGGTGCCGGTTGCGGAATGTTCCGGATTTGCAGGAGCGGATCAGTCTGCTCCTCACCGGCGGAAAGAGCGGGTTCCGTACTGCTCTGGCCTGCCTGTTGTACGAGCGCCTGGAGTATTACTGCAGCCGTGTCCGGTGATAATGATTGGATTGTTTCGATGCTCTGTTCGCCTGCGTCGATGCTGGTTTGTTCGTCATTTACGGCCGGTTGTTGCGCTGATTGAGCATCGGCGGACGCTGCAGGAGCTGTACTGCTGTCCTGGGTGTTTTGGGCCGGCTTCTGCGCTGTCTGAGCAGACGCTGTTTCAGTCGTCTCATTCGTGTTATTGCCGGCCTTACGGGTAACTTCCTTGTCTTTGCAGTCCGGGGAGGAAGAGGGCGCCGCTGATTTTTCCTTCGGTGCAGATGCTGCCATGTCGATAAGCATATCGAAATCAGTTTTTGCAGCTGCGCTTTCTTTTTTGCCGGTATATGATCCTGCTGTCTGTGATGTTGCTGCCAGTGATCCGGTTTGGCTGGTATATTGAGCTGTCATGTTCATATGCTGGCAATATAGCAAGCGATATGCCATTTTCTCTTCGGGAGGGATGAAAAACGACAACGGAAGTAAATGCATTGAAAAAAGGCCATTTTATCGAAAACAGAAAATCTTGCTGTTCACGGCAAGTGCTCAATTTTTTTTTATCGAGAGTCCGGAGTAAGAAAAAAGTTCAGGAGAGGGAAAAATTTTCTCACCTGTCGTTGCTTAACCCGGAAGCGGCGGGACGGAAAGTTCCAGACGGAAAGTTCCTGCTGTTAATCTCCTGGCCGATATGATATACTTTATAAAAATATATCCATGGCGACCGACGATAAAATCATGAAAAAAATCCTTATTGTTGATGACGAGCCTAATATAACGGAAATACTTAGTCTCTTTGCGCAACAGTTGGGGTATTCATCCGATGCGGTGCATTCCGGCGAATCGGCTGTGGAGAGAATAAAATCCAACCAGTACTGGGCCATTTTTTGTGACTTTCAGATGTCAGGGTTAAATGGTTTGATGTTTTATGACAAGGTGAAAGAACTGAATGCCGATCTCTGTGGAAGGTTTGTGCTTCTTACAGGATCGGTGCTTGACGATCACGCGGAAGCCAGTGTTAAGAAGGAAAAAATCAGGGTCCTGCCGAAACCGTTTTATTTTGATGGCATCAAACAGGTCTTTCACGAATTGGAAATGTAGCCAAATAATTTTCTTCGTCCATACATCTTCAGTCTTCAACCAATCAGAAATATAATCCAGAGTCAGAATATTGACGTGCATGTATGTAGCCCTTGGCTCCCCACGCCAGTCGGTATTTTAGCATCCGGTAAAGCGCGGACTCTGCCGACCTGTTCAATAAAACCATTGTAAAACAAAGCATAAATAAATCATTTCAATTTTATTTCACGCGCTAAAAGTGTTTTGAAATTATCATAAAGCACAGCTTTTTTCGTGTTTCCTGCCTGTCGCAAGCATGGCATATTTCCTGCATAATAACATTCCATAATAATATATGTCATAAAACAGTCACCCGGGGCGCCAGATAATATGAAAAAAATTCTCATTATTGATGATGAACCGAATATTGTAGAAGTGATCAGACTTTTTGCCGCTCAGATGGGATATGACGCAGACAGCGCGTGTTCCGGCAAATCCGGTGTCGAAAAAATAAAAATGAACCAGTACTGGGCGCTTTTTTGTGATTTGCAATTGCCGGGCCTGAACGGCCTGTCAGTCTATGAAAACGTGAAGGAACTGCGGATGGAATTGTCGAAAAAATTTGTTCTTCTTACCGGAAGCGTGCTTGACCAGGATGCAGAATCAATGTTGGCAACACAGAAGATCAGAGTTCTGCTGAAGCCTTTTTATTTTGAAGACGTTCAGAAAATTTTTGACGAACTGGAAGCGGAATGGCGGAATTGCCAGGAAGCAGTTCCGGAAAATCTCTCTGAACACACGGTATTGTCAGGGCCGACGAAGTGGGAGCCCGAACTTGTGGCCTGCTGAGAGAGATTGCAGGGAGGGCATATGCCGGTAGAGCCGACAAAAAATGTATACGAAGCACCCATTATCCGAAAGGAAGAACACGCAACTGCAATGCCGAGGAAAAAGGCAAAACAACAGAAAAAAGAACCGGAGAAAGTGCCGGGCAAAGTAGATATAAAAATCTGACAGGTCAGGGTTACCACTTATGATAGCCGTAAAAGAAAAAAACATCGTGGAGAAAGAAATGAACCGTTTATCGCTTGAAGTGGCGGAGATAAGGGAGATTTCCGATATTATTTTCAGAAGAATTGAGAACAAAATCGTAATGCTGAACGAAATGGAAGCGTCCGTGGACAGAAAGATTGCTTCTCTTTCTCAGCTCCTTCAGCGCGCTGAACAAATGCAGGGAAGGACCGCTGCCGCTCCGGCAAAACCTCAGGTAAAAACCCAGCCCGCGGTCATGAGCCGCCCGCAAGAGGTTATGCTTTTGAAGCAGCGGGGTCTCAAGGCAAGTGAAATTGCCGGTATGCTCCATGTTCCCGTGGGGGAAGTGGAACTTATTCTGGGTCTTCAACAATAGAAGAATGGGCAAATATTGCCAGGATGGAAAATTTTTCCGCGCAGCATGAAGCTTTTACAAGAAAGAAATCCTAATTTGAGAAATTGTTTATTCCATCTTCGCGGTTTTGTTGCAGTTTGCTGCTTGCCGGGGCGCGTGGAATGAATGGCACATGATTTGCTTGTTATGGAGGTGAAATGTATAAAGGTATTTACATAGCGACATCGGGTGCGGTCCTCAAGCAAACACAGCTTGAAGTGCTTTCGCAGAATCTGGCAAATGCCAATACCGCGGGTTTTAAGAAGGACAACGTTTCATTTAAGGAATATCTCATGCCTCTGGAAGCGGCCGGCCCCGGACCCGATGGAAGGTCAATGACGTCCCTGTCCGAGCAAAAGACCGATTTTACAAACGGGGTCGTTGTGAAAACGACGAATCCGCTGGATGTCGCACTGGAAGGCAATGGCTTTATCGCGCTTGAGGGTGACCGGTACACCAGACGAGGGGATCTCAAAAGAAGTTCAGACGGCTACCTTGCGGCATTCAACGGGAGCAAGGTCCTCGGAAAGAAAGGCCCGATAAAGCTGGCGGAAGGAAAACTTGACATCAACGACAAGGGTGAAATCAGCATAAACGGTGAAATGGTGGACACCATCAGAATTGTGAATTTCAAGCAGACGGAAAAGTTGACACGGGCAGGGGACAGCATTTTCGCGACAAATGAGAAGGCGGTCGCGTCCCAGGCGACTGTCCGGCAGGGATATGTGGAAGCATCGAATGTGGAACCGGTAAAAGAGATGGTACATATGATTGAGACGCTTCGGGAATTCGAGACGTATCAAAAGGCCATCCAGACGTTTGATGAGGCGACATCGAAGGTCACGAATGAGTTAGGGAGGTTATAGCATGTTACGATCATTATTTATCGCGGCAACGGGCATGGAGGCCCAGAAACTGAACGTCGATGTCATCTCCAACAATCTTGCCAACGTAAACACCGTGGGATTCAAAAAAAGCAGGGCGGATTTTCAGGATCTGATCTACCAGACGGTGCGCGCCCCGGGGGCCACATCGGCGGAAGGAGCGCAGATACCGTCCGGCATCCAGGTGGGACTGGGTGTCAAGCCCGTCGCCGTTACCAAGATTTTCGATCAGGGGGATTTTATCAGCACCGGCAACTCACTTGACATGGTGATTGAGGGCAATGGTTTTTTCCAGATCACCATGCCGGATGGAACGCTCGCCTATTCAAGGGCCGGTGCTTTCAAGCTTGACAGCACGGGCAAAATAGTGAATTCAGACGGATACGCGCTCGAACCCGGAATTACAATTCCGACAAATGCGACCAGCATAACCGTGGGGTCCGACGGCAAAATCACGGTTACCCAGCCGGGCAGCACCACACCCACGGAGATCGGCCAGATCCAACTTGCGCGCTTCATCAATCCCGGCGGGCTCAGTGCGCTCGGAAAAAACCTTTTTTCACCAACGGCATCCTCCGGAGACCCGACGACCGGTAATCCGGGATCTGACGGGTTTGGGACCATAAACCAGGGATACACTGAAATGAGCAACGTCAATGTGGTTGAGGAAATGGTCAATATGATTATCAGCCAGCGTGCTTATGAGATGAATTCGAAAGCTGTTCAGGCATCTGATGAAATGCTGCAGGTGACGAATAGCCTGAAGAAATAACCATTTGAACCCATGAAAAAACTTTTTTTCCTGATAACAGCTTTCGCGTTGCTGGCCTCATCTGCCGCAGCAGGTGAGGGGCGGCTGGAAAACATCTTAAAGGCACATCTCAAGGCCCATTATCCATGGGCCGAGGTTGAGGTTCAGGACATCCGGCTCGGTGCGGAGGAGCCGGCGGGCCGTCCTGAAATGATTGTAGTCGAGCAGGGCCCCCCGGGCAGAACAGTCTTTACGTTGAAGTATGCCGGCGGAAAGAAAATCACCGCAACTGCAATGGTGAAGGCTTTTGATTCCGTTGTTATGACCCGCAGATCACTCGGCAAAGCCGCGCTTCTGCAAAAAGGGGACATATACACGACGCTGGTGGACACCGCCAGGATTCCGAAAGGTGCGGCTAGAAGCGAAGATGATGTTTTGGGAAAAGGGCTTTCCCGCGGGGTCGGTGCAAACGTGATTATCACGGAAATCATGGTATCCGACGCACCAGAGGTGAAAAAAGGTCAAAAAGTGCGGCTTGTGGTGGATGCTCCCGGATTTACGATCAGGGCCGCGGGAGAGCTGCAGCAGAACGCTCTGGTGGGGAGTTATGTCAGGGTTCTTAATGCGGTCTCTCATAAAGTCACGACCGGACTGCTGGTGGATGAACGCACGGTCAAGGTGGGATTATAAGCATGAGAAAAGATGAAAACAGAGAACAGTTTTTTGAAGGCGCCCGGTATACCGGATTGATGCGGATGATTATCACGATCAGCCTTGCAGGGGTTTTATCGGCCTGCTTCTCGCCCAAGCTTCCTCCTCCGCCGGAGAAGTATGTGTACCAGCAAGAAAAAACACACCGTCCTTCGGCCAATTCTCTGTGGGCCGACCGTGCCGGGTTATACGAAAACGTTCAGGCGAGAAGGCTGAATGATCTAGTGACCATTAAAGTGGCGGAAAGCATTTCCGGATCAGGAACGGCTGTCACTGCAACAAAGGGAACATCCTCGCTGGACGTCGGGGTTGACAGCATCTTCGGCAGCCCGCTGAGCTTCGGGATGAACAATCTGTGGGGCAACGGAAATCCATTCATTCCCGCTGCAAGCGGCCATGCATCCAGTGAGTATGCTGGCAACGGTAACACAACGCGGGCAGGAACCCTGGTGGGTACCATTACCGCTAAGGTTGTAGAGGTAATGCCGAACGGAAACCTTGTGCTGCAGTCGAGAAAAGAAATAACGATCAACAACGAAAAACAGATTTTAATCCTGCGGGGAATGGTGAGACCCGACGATATAGCCATGGACAATTCCGTTCTCAGCAGCAAGATTGCAGATGCAGAAGTGTATTTTGTCGGTGACGGCATCATCCAGGACAAGCAGCGGCCAGGCTGGTTTGTAAGAATATTGAACAATGTGTGGCCGTTCTGAGGAAATTATTCATGAAGAATATCGCCAATCATTCCTTCATTAAAACAGGCGCGGACCGGCGGCGGCAAGGCGCCCTGCTGTTTGCGCTCGTTTGCATTGTTGCCATGGCTGTTTTTTCCCCTTTACAGGCATCGGCAGACCGAATAAAAAATATTGCTTCGTTTGAAGGGGTGCGATCAAACCAGTTGGTGGGTTACGGGCTTGTAATGGGTCTTCCCGGGACGGGAGATACCGGTCTTGCCACCGCGCAGGGGATTGCCAACATTCTTCAGCGGATGGGGCTCACGGTAGATCCGAACAATATTAAAACAAAAGATGTGGCGGCGGTCGTGGTTACTGCGTCGCTTCCGCCGTTCCCGAAACCGGGAATCAAGATAGATGCACTTGTGTCCGCTCTTGGAGACGCGAAAAGCCTCCAGGGCGGCACACTCCTCATGTCCCCCCTCAAAGGCCCTGACGGCAAGGTATATGCCCTTGCCCAGGGCCCCGTCTCTATCGGCGGTTTTATCGGAGGCGGCGGAGGAACGAGCACGCAAAAGAACCATCTTACAACCGGGAATGTCCCCGGAGGCGCCATTGTAGAAAATGAACCATCCTTCACGCTGGGCGACGGCAATGAAATCCGCCTCTTTCTGAGCCGGCCTGATTTCAGCACGGCATCCCTGGTGACGAAGAAAATCAATGAAGCACTGGCTTCGGAATATGCACTGACTGCTGACCCGGCAACGGTGCGGATCAAGATTCCCCCATCCTATAAAGATAAAGTCGTGGAGCTGATTGCGGCCATCGAAGTCCTCGATGTGGCTGTTGATGCTCCTGCACGGGTTGTCATCAATGAAAGGACCGGAACAGTCGTGGTTGGAGATACCGTGAAGATTGCTCCGGTTGCAATCTCCCACGGAAGCCTCACGGTGGAGATAAAGACGGAATTGCAGGTGTCTCAGCCTCTTCCGTTCGCACCCAAGGGGGCGGAAACCGTGGTGGTGCCTCAGAAAGAAGTCTCGGTCAAAGAGCAAAAAGCATCTCTCATGGAGGTCTCGGGTGTAACACTCAGCGAAATTGTCAGAGGTTTGAATGCACTCGGTGTCTCGCCGCGCGACCTTATTTCCATCCTGCAGGCGCTTAAAGCATCGGGCGCGTTGAGGGCGGAACTGGAGATAATCTGATGCGGATTCCCGATTATCCGACGTATCAAAGTGAAGCAAATACTGCTTCAGCAGGTACGATCGAGCGATACCGTGGCAGGACCGATCCCGAGGCGATCAAGGCTGTTGCCCAGGAGATGGAAGCGATGTTCGCCAACGAACTTCTGAAGACCATGCGGGCAGCCTCAAATAGTTCATCGGAGAAAGGATTGGGGGCCAGCACCTACACGAGTCTGTTTGATCTGGAGCTCTCGAAACTGATTGCGAAGCGGGGCTTGGGTCTTCAGGATATGCTGCTGAAAGACATTGCAAGAAAAACGGCGGGTTCTTCCGGAGCAGGTGGTGAAGAAGCATCCACATCAAAAAATATGGGAGAACCGGAAAACGCTTCCGGAACAGACGCAGAGTCAGTCCAGAATTTCCTCCCGGTTCATGGAGGAAAGATAACCTCCGGTTTCGGCATGAGACCGGATCCATTCAACGGCGCATACAAATTCCATCATGGGATTGATGTCGCAGCGCCTGAAGGTTCAGACATCAGGGCCCTGAAACAAGGCACGGTGGTTTTCAGCGGGACACAGAAGGGATATGGCAATGTCATTATTGTTGACCACGGGGATGGCTTTGTGACAAAATATGCCCATAACAAAACCAATCTGGTTCAGGAAGGCGATACCGTCACAAACGATACTGTGATTGCAAAGGTTGGAAACACTGGAAAATCAACAGGTTCCCATACGCATTTTGAGGTTATTTACAATGGCTCCGACGTCAATCCGGCGCTCGCTCTCAGGGAAAAAAATTTAAAGATTCAAAAAGATGTGCCGATAAGTACGGCAGAAGCTGAAGCCTGAGCCTTAAGAGGAGGACTCCATGAAAATATCGAGCAATGCGCCGGATGGGCAAGATTTAAATCGTATTGCCCAGAACATACCGAAAAATATAGAGAAAACGGATACGAAAGAAAAAGTTGTCCAGAATCAACCCAAGTCTCAAATTGACAAGGTTGATATTTCCCGCACCGGCAAGGAAGTAGCGGATCTCATGTCGGTTATTAACCAGATGCCCGAGGTCCGTGATGATAAAGTAAATGAAATTCGGAGTTCGCTGGAAGCAGGGACCTATACGATTGATCCCAATAAAATAGCTGAAAAAATGCTGAAAGAGATATGAGCACAGCAGATCGTATAAAGAAAATTCTCGGAGAGCAAATCGAAACGTACCGCACGCTTCTTGAAGTGCTTCAACAGGAGCGTGCATGTCTTGTGCATTTTAATCCTGAAGGCGTTGAGACGCTCGCAAAGGGCAAAGACACCATTATGCTCAAGCTCCGATTGCTGGAAGAGGAACGAATACGCCTGGTGCAGGCATTTGCCCATGAACAGGGAATCACAGAAGAAATGACGCTGAAGAAACTTTCTGATGTGACAGGCGATGCTGACTATTCAAAATTACGGTCACAAATGCTTTCACTTATTCAGGCCATATCGGAATTCAATGAATTCAATAAAATCCTGATAGAACGCTCGGTCAACTTTGTGCGGAGAAGTCTTGCTTTTCTAGACTCCATCGGCTTGTCAGCAGACAGAAAAAAAACCGGCGCTGTTCTGTCACGGGAGGCATGATTGTCTCTGTACGGGTTGCTTAATATCGGTACTTCCGCACTCAACGCCAGCCAGGCAGGGCTCAGCGTGACCAGCAATAATATTGCGAACGCAAACACGCCCGGCTACAGCAGGCAGTCCGTGGTTCTTGCCATCTCGACGCCCGTCACGATGGGAAACAACTATATGGGAATGGGCGTGACCGTTCAAGGCGTTCAAAGCTCTGCCGACAAGTTCATTCAGGCGCAGTTGCTCATCCAGGAGCAGAATGTGGGCAGGTCAGACACGCTCAGCCAGATGCTGAGCCAGGTTGAACAGATCTTTAATGAAGCGCAAAACATCGGTTTAGCGACCCCGCTTGCCGACTATTTCGATGCGTGGAATGACGTTGCGTCGGATCCCACCTCCCAGGCCGCGCGCTCGGTTTTGCTCCAGAAAGCGGGCGTTCTTGTCTCTGCTGCCCAGACCATGGAGAGCAGCACCCTGCAAATACTCAAACAGACAACCGTGGGTGTTGATGATGCCGTCAAGCAGATTAACACGATTGCGTCGCAGATCGCCGAATTGAACGGGAAAATCATAGCAGAAGAAGCGGGAACCACCGGCGTGCGCGCGAACGACCTCCGTGACAGCCGGAACCAGCTTATGAATCAGCTTTCGAACCTCGTCAGCAATTCTTCCTATGAGGATCAGGACGGAGCACTGACGGTGAGCATCGGCATGAGAAATCTTGTTGCGGGAACATCAACCAACACGCTTTCCTCTTCGCTGGGGCAGGATGGAAATAAACAGCTGATGCTTGATAACACCAATGTTACCTCGATGGTCACCGGCGGCAAAATCGGAGGTCTCCTTACCGCCAGCAGCGAAATCACCTCATCATCGTTGTACGGGTTGAGAAAACTTGTTGCCTCGGTCACGAAAGAAATCAATCTTCTCCACGAGTCGGGGTACGGCCTTGACTCATCCCATGGACTTGATTTTTTCAATACCCTTCAGATGTCCGCATCGAATTATTCCGCCGGTGCGGCCATTACGGCGTCAATTACGGACCTTAGCCAGGTGAATCTGGATGAATACACCATCAGTTTCTCCGGAGGAAATTATACGGTAACAGACAGACAAACCGGGTCTGTTGCAGCAACCGGGGCTTATGTTTCCGGCAATGCAATCAACTTTGACGGAATCCAAGTTACCATTACGGGAGCGGTGACTGATACGGACACGTTTGGCGTCAGTCCTTTGACTGACGCGATCAATACTTTCGGGGTTGCAATTACCGATACGGACGAAATCGCGGCAGCCTCTTCCGCGGCGCAACTTCCGGGCGACAATACTGTCGCGCTGCAAATCGCTCAGGCATCCGGCGTCTCGATATCCGACCTTGGCAGCAATACATTCTCCGAGTACTATGCGGGTCTTGTTTCGGGAATCGGATCCTTGAGCCAGGCCGCCTCAAGCGCCAGTACTTTTGAACAGAATCTTCTTACGGAGATTACGAACCAGCGCGACTCGGTTTCCGGGGTTTCACTCGATGAAGAGGCTGCGAACCTTATCAAGTATCAGCGTGCTTACGAAGCAGGGGCAAAACTCATTTCGATAACCGACGAACTCCTGCAGACGGTGATTAATCTATGAGAATAACTCCTTTCATGGTTCTCAATAAGCTCACGAAGTCGCTGGAGAAGAATCTGAATGACTACGCTACGCTCAACGAGCGTATTGCGACCACAAAAAAAATAAACAAACCCTCAGATGATGTCTCCGGGCTTTCCCGTGCAATTGATTATAATGTAAGCATCAGCGCTAACAACCAGTATGCCAGAAATATTGATGAGGCTTCGTCGCAGCTCACGTACGCCAACACGATCCTCGGCTCTATCTCAAGCGCGCTTCAGGAAGTAAAGAAGGATGCCATAGCCGCAGAAAATGGAGAACTTGACGCCACGACCCGGTCAACGCTCGTCCAGAACACGGCACAGCTGCGAGATCAGTTGCTGAGCCTGACGAACAGCGAATTCAGAGGGAGAAATATTTTCTCCGGATACAGAACGAACCTGCAGGCATACAATTCCTCGACCTATGCATATCAGGGTGACGCCGGGAATATGAATGTGCAGATAGCCAAAGGCGCGACCATTCCGGTGAATGTTCCGGGAAGCACGGCGTTCAGTTACACGCTGAGCGCGCCGGACGTTGTCCAGCTCGGCAGCGGACAGTATGCCCACTACACGCAGGGTGGGGGAACCACGATTACCGTGGAAATTCGGGACACTGATGATACAACAGTACTTGACACGTTCAGCTTTTCCAATGTGATTCAGATGACGGACACGCTCAGCTCAGCAATTTCGAGCGACAATGCGCTCAGGGTCCAGGCGTTAATTAAACCTTTTGATACGGCACTCCAGCAGATCACGAACGTACAGGCGAACGTGGGCGCGTGGGTGAGCCGGCTGGATGACCAGACGAGCATCCTGACCGATAATAATCTGAACCTTAAGAATTCTCTTTCGACGATCATGGATGACAACACCACGGAAACGGCCGCCAAACTTAAACAGAGCGAAGCGGTGCTTACGGCGCTTCGCGAGTCCTCAGCAAAAATTCTTTCCAATTCTTTGCTCGATTTCCTGCAGTAATTCCTTTATAATAGAGCCGTATCCATCGGAGGCGATATGCAGAAATATGACGTCGCCATACTAGGCGCCGGGCTCGGAGGACTGACTGCAGCGGCATTATTGTCCAGTCAGAATAAAAAGACCATTATCATTGAACAGGGTGCTTCTTTGCGGAATGCCGTGGGCGTGGTCGAGAAGGACGGTTTTGTCTTTTCTGCCGGGCCGGCATTGTCGTACGGCTTCGAGCCGGGAGGTGTGTTCCAGGAACTTTCGGCCCTACTCGGCATTAAACAGAGCGTGTCGATTCCTTCTCCCTGCTATCAAGTGGCGCTTCCGGATCACCGGCTTACCGTGTATGCGAATGCTGCAGAGACGCTTGAGGAAATACGGAGAGAATTTCGCCGGGAGATAGACCGCGTCGCCCGATTCTACCAGGACATCGAAGGTCTTGCAAAGAAAATGGCCGATAACCGTGTTGTCGCTTTTCTTTCGCGTCACCGTTCTTCAGCCGGCTATTTCTCTCGGTATGGCCTGAGCAAAGAATTGATCGCTTTTTTTGATATTCAATCCCGTTTTTTCTTTCAAAAGCCAGTGACAGACCTTTCTGTGGCGACCCTGACAACATTATGCTGCACTCCGCCGCTTCATCTTGATGGAGGGTTCAAAAAATTCGGCGATGAATTATATCGCATCGTCCTGCAGCACGGCGGAGAGGTTTTGTACAATGAGAGCTCACCGTCAATTTCGTTCCATGCTCATGGTACGATAGGGATCGAGACCGGCAAAGGCATGCTGGAAGCGGGTACGGTTCTTTTCAACACGCTGCCGCGTCAACGGAAGCCAATGCTGTTCGTGGGGCTTCTGGAGGAAGTAGTTCCCTTGGGGATGTCAGCTGATGTTCTGTATTTGCCGGAGTATTCACGGCCCCAGGAGTTTATGGTCCTTTCACTGGACTGCCAGGAGAATAGTTCGTCGGTACTTGAAGGGGCGAAGGCCCTGACGGTATCGTTCGCTTCTTACGGCGATACACCGGGGGAGAAACAAGGGCGCATGGAACAGCTTGGCACGCTGATGCCGTTTTTGTCTGATTTTACGTTTTTCGCTGATGAGCATGAAGCAGGAGCGGGACACGCTGTTGTCCCGGCTGATGCGGCTTTTCAGCCCTCCCGCGCTCGCGATGAATCGTCCCCGTTCTACCGGACGGCAACAAAAAATGCATTTGTACTGCACGATACTCCCGAAACTCCGCTTCAGGCAGTGGCAACGGTGCGGCGCAATATCGCAAAACTGAACTGACCGGGACTCTGCAGTGCAACTTCCCCTGTTGACTGTTACTCCCTTTTTTCAAAAATAACCGGTTGCGCTCGTAATTTTATGCAAAGGGCCTCTTCGATGGCCTTTCCCGCATCGTATCTCGGCGATTCTTAACAATTACCTGCAAACTTCCCCCGCAAGGGGATCGTCAACGGAAGAACCGTCAAAACAAGAATGGCAACAATCGCCGCCGCAATGACCACTCCGGTAATATCACTCACCAAACCGAAGAAAAGGGGCGCAAGCGCTCCTGAACCCATCGTGACAGTATAAAAGATTGAAAAAGCCCTCTGCCGCAGATCATCCGGCACCAGTTCCGGTATGCTGCCGTACAACACGGAAGATGTTCCGTTGAGAGCGATTCCGAGAACCGGCGCGAGAACCAAGGAATTGTCGAGCGAGAAGATGATCATGCAACCGATGCATACGGCTGTTATCAGCTCTGTTATGCAGACTGTCCGCAGAATCCCGACTCGCGTTGCAAGAACCCCGCATACGAATTTACCCGCGGCTCCTCCGGCAAAAATGAGCGAGAAGGCGATCCCCATGGTTGCTATGCCGGCGCCTTTGTCACGAAGAATAAACGGAAGAAAGGTAAGAAAGCCGGTGCGGGTTGCGCTGTCGATGAAGCCGATGGAGGCCAGGGAGAGAAAAGCGGGATTTGCAATGGCACGAACCGATTGTTTCCGATGCGGTATGACGGATGTTTCTTTTCTTGCCGATGATGGCCGGGGTGCCGGCATATCCTTTAAAACAAGGAAAACCACCGGACCGGCGATCAAACCGAACGCGGCGATGAGATGACTTGTTGCCGAAAAACTGATTTTGGTGAGCAAAAATGCAGCCAAAGCGGGAATAACCAGTTTGCCGATATCGCCCGAAAAGTTATAGAAGCTCAAGGCTGTTCGCAACTCCGTGCCCCGGTATGCGTGTGAAATAAAGCTGGAGGCCAACGGATGCTGTACGCTGGACCCTGCGCCGCTCAGGACCAGCAGGAATGCAAGAAAAGGAAGTGTTGATGCCGATCCGAAGAAAAGCACTGCCACGCCGGTCAGGATGGTTCCCGCAAGGAGCATTTTTTGCTCGCCGATGCGTTCAGCCAATAATGCGGACGGAATCTGCAAGAGCGATATGGCACCGTCGGTAAGCATTTTCAGAAAACCGACTTGCGCAAAGCTGAGAGAGAGTTGAGCTTGCCACACAGGGAAGAGGATGTACAGCATGGCCGTGATGCCGTCGTGAACAATATGCGCGACGCAGCCGATGGCCAATGCTTTCCATCGTCTGAGGAAGGATGAGACGGGCGGTTGGTTTTCCGATTTCTGCGGCAAGATATCTTCCACCGATGAGAACTAAGTTTGTCTGTCGTTTCCTTGTTTGAGACGAACAGATTTAGCTGGTCTTGAAACGGTGTTTCGGTTGATCTGCTGCCGGAATGTGCCGGACGCCATATTGGACCGATGCCGGTTTAAACAAATTCATTATAGGCCTTATTGTGCTGTAAATAAAATTAATAGTTTTTATCGGTACGATAATTTTTTTTCGAACTTCCGCCGCGGTTTCCGTCGGCAATACCTGTTTTCAGACATGATCCGAAGTACCCGGCGGCAGATGAGAATATGCGGGCAGAGTACTCTACATTCCAGGGGGATATGATTTTACGAGGAAGCGGAAGAAGCGTCTTTCCCGGGCTTTTGACGGCCGAGGGTCCCTGTCCTCATGAGTTTTTTCAGATGGTAGACGCCAATTGCGGCAACTTTGCCGCTTTTGATGATGATCGGTGTCAGCATGCGGTCTGTTATGGGACGTCCCTTTCGGGGTTCCCGGGTCAGATAATACAGGATCTCGTATTTCTGGTTGTCGATGCCGGTTATGGTCTGGCGCTTGAACGGGTTCGGTCCGCCGCCCATGATGTCTTCCACTGTCCTTCTATCCATTCCAACGAATATATTCATTATTTTATCGTCGTTTTTCATGGCGAGGTTCACAAGCCCCTGTAACTTGTGGTCGGGAACCGGCAGTTCTTTGGGCGCGCGGCGGAGTTCCTGCTTCTGGGGTACGGCAGGGGGAGTTTCCTTGTGAGCGGACACGCTGTCTTTTTGCGTGGAAGGTACCGGTGCAGGAATGGGTCCCGCAGGTACTGATGGCGGCAGGGGTCCCACAGCTTTCTCCTGAACTGCAGGAGGTTCCTTCTTTTCCATCGGCGGTGCCGGTTCGACCCGTTGCTTCAGATCGGTTTCGGCAACGGGACTGACAGGGGGAGGAGAGGAAAGAGTCGCACAGCCGGTCGCAAACATAAGCAGAATCAGAAGAGCTCTTTTCATGGTTTTCTCGCTTTCCGCGTCCTCTATATCTGCTTTTTCTTTCTGCTTTTGCTGCGCTGTTTTGTCTTGGCTTGTGCGGCGGCAACAGCTATTTTTTTTCTGGCAGCCAATCTCATGCGCCGTTTTTTTACGGTATTCCTGAAAGCCTCCACAGTCGTATTCCACACTTTGGTTACATAATTTTCAAATACCATGGGTGAACGTGAGCCTGCGGTGCCGGGTCGCGGGCGCATATGCTCCCAATAACGGATTAACACCATATTGCTGGCTATGGTAAGCGTAATGGCGAGAGGATCGGCAACGAATACAAGCACCAATATGGCAAAGAAAACAACATTGTCCTGGGGGGCATTGAGCATGCGGGCGACGTACGCGATAGGACCGATATGAGATTCATATGAAAATCGCTTGACTTTTAACGCCTGAATACGCGGTTCAAGAGCGGCCAATCGGTCCCGTATTTCCGCCTGCTCATCACTGAACTCTCTGCTGAGGCGGATTTTATTTGTCACCGAATCAGAAGACAAAAAGGTGACCTGGCTGTTGATTTCTTCCAGCCGCGTTTTCTTGACCTTGTATTCATCTTCCAGGGTTTTGAGCTCCAGGGAGAGAACATTGAACTCTTCCGATGTCTTTTGATAACCCTGGCTTAAAAAACCGAATATGCCGACCGACGTGATGAACATGAGCAGGACCAGAAATACGATAAGGATGGACTTGAACAATCGGGTCATGGGCCGCCAGTAGCGGAAGAGATAGACCGCAACGCCGATTTTTCCGGCTTCAAGCGCAATTCCCATGATCATTGCGGGTACATAGTTGTACGCGAACATGCTGGCTATGCCGAACACCGAAAAATAAGCAGCCGTGGCAATGAGTCCTACTGTCACGGTAATGAGGAATACAATATACATGATGCTACCTCCGGAAAAAGAGTTGAATGCAAAAGCAGAGGATGTCAGAAAACGGATAAATCTGATTACTTCGGTAGTATTAATGCATTTTTTGTACCACGACACGTATCATTGCGAGCTAAGTATATATTTTATTGAAAATAAAAGCAAAAAAAAATTGTAGTGCCGCTGCAGCTTTCAATAATGTTATTTTTATAACATCAAAATTATTTATGCAAGTCAATAATTTGACAAAAGAGCAAAATTAATATTTTTGCGAAAATGGGGCTGCTCCGGCAGGAGCCGGCCTCCCCATCGTAGAACGCGATCTCCTATGACTTGCCGCACTCTTCTCCAGACAGAAGTCGGGGGAATTCCATGCCGCAGGGATTGATCTTTTCGGTTGTTAATTAAGGAGAAAATCTCTGGCTGTATTATATCAGTGCGATGGATGCGAATGTGAAATATATTTGATTCTTTCGAACTGATGGTATAGTATCAGAAAATCATGCAGGCGTGGAGATGAATAAATTCAACCTTAAAGTGCTTCTGTTGCTTTCCTTTGGGCACTGCATGACGGACATTTACCAGAGTGCACTGCCTGCCGCGTTGCCTTTCCTCAAGGATAAGCTCGATCTTTCATACACCTCGGTCGGGTTTATTCTTATCGCGTCCAATCTTTCATCGTCGATTATACAACCTGTTTTCGGATTGGTTTCGGATAAAAAAGAGAGGCCCCTGTTGCTGCCGGTGGGATGTTTGCTCGCAGGCATAGGTTTTTCACTCGTTACGTTTTTCTCCCAATATGCGATTATTCTGCTGCTTGTCCTGCTCAGCGGGCTTGGCGTGGCCGCATTTCATCCCGAGGGATTTAAAACTGCGTCGTATTTTACCGGCGAAAAAAAGGCCACCGGAATGTCCATATTTGCCGTGGGTGGGAATCTGGGATTTGCCCTCGGGCCATTTTTTACATTTTTTATCATAACCCATTACCAACTCTCATTGCTGCCGGTCATGATCATTTTCTCACTCCTGTTTATTGTTCTGATTGTGGTCTTTTGGGATGCCGTTCAGGTGCCGGACAGGGCAAGAACAGAGAAAACAAGGGATGGTATGAAAAAAACAACCGAGAAAGCAGCTTATGCGGCTCTCTCTCTGGTCATTGGCGCAGTCATTATGAGGTCCTGGACCCAATTCGGCCTGATCACCTATATTCCGTTTTACTACAAGGATCATTTAAAAGGCGACCCCATGTACGCGGGAATGCTGGTATCCGTTTTTTTACTGACCGCAGTCATCGGAACCCTCGCCGGCGCGCGTCTGGCAGACCGCTGGGGCCATAAACAGTTTCTGGTCGGCTCCATGATATTATCCGGGGTGATTCTTCCTCTTATTTTTATTGCAAAAGGTGTTTTTCTGTTTATTGTTTTTGGCGCGCTCGGGATAACGCTTATTTCATCGTTTGCGGTTACCATGGCGATGTCGCAGCATCTTTTGCCCGATAACGTCGGGATGGCGTCAGGGCTTACAGCCGGGTTTGCCATAGGCACGGGAGGGATCGGTGTTACAATCATGGGCGCCATCGCTGATGCATATGGAGTGCCGGCGGCTTTGCAGTTTATTACGGTGCTCCCGATCCTGGGGGCTGTGCTGAGCCTGCTTGTCAAATATCCGAAGCTGCATACATAACGAACAGAAGCCTGCGCCTGATGCTGGAACGGGCTATACTTATTGCAGGCGCGACACCCCGGGTGAAGTTCTCTTCCCGGTGTCTCACGGGGAGATCGTCATCCCTATTGCATATTCAGGAGGAAACCGCAATGATCAGGAAATATTCAGAAGTGCAACCAACGCGCATTGATAACGATAAAGCAAAAGGGATTGCGGGCCGTGTCGTTATCGGGAAGGCCGATGGCGCGGGCAATTTTTGCATGAGGGTGTTTGAAATAGCCCCGGCGGGACATACGCCAAAACATTCCCATGAATGGGAACATGAAATTTTTGTTCATTCCGGTGAAGGGGAAATATATTGCGATGGCCGCTGGCACAGCGCCAAAGCAGGCACGGTCGTGTTGATTCCCGGAAAAGAAGAGCACCAGATACGAAATTCAGGCAAAGAATTGTTTACGTTCGTCTGTCTTGTTCCATCAAGCGCACCGGAATTGTAGAATGTTCAGGGCGCACAGCGGTGGAATATGGAGAGGGTAGTTTGTTTGATCGGAATTCAACAGGAATGAGAATCCCTCCTCCGCTGGTATACGCGGGTGTGTTCGGTGTTGGGTTGCTGCTTCAACGGTTGTTTCCGCTGCCGATACTTTCGGATAGGATCAGTCAGTGGCCGGCACTTATCTGCGCGGGAGCGGCGGCAATACTCGGCGTCTGGAGCCTTGTCCGGTTTGGACGGGCGCGCACCAGCGTATTGCCTTTTAGACCAAGTACCGCATTGGTTACTTCAGGCCCGTACCGATATACCCGAAATCCAATGTATGTAAGTTTGTTTCTGCTTTATACTGGATGCGCGTTCTGGTTTAATATCGTTTGGCCCCTTGTTTTGTCCCCTGTTTTGATCGCGATAGTCAGATATTCCGTTATCGAGAAGGAAGAACGATATCTGGAACAAATATTTGGTCAGGAATACATCCACTATGAGCAGCGCGTACGACGATGGATATGACGGCTGTATTTTATCATCGTATACGAAAATGATTTTCTTCTAAAAAAGAAGATAATTCCTCCGGTGTCCAACAGAAAGGAATGGTGTATATGCAAAAAAGAAAATTAGGCGGGCAAGGTCTTGTCGTCTCTTCTTTGGGACTTGGCTGCATGGGAATGTCATGGGCTTACGGCCAGGCGGATGATGCCGAGTCAGTTCGGGTGCTCCATCGAGCGCTGGATCTCGGCATTAATTTCTGGGACACGGCTGAGATGTATGGTCCTTTTAAAAACGAAGAGCTGCTCGGCAGGGCGCTCAAGGGAAGATCCAGACAGGATGTGGTTATTGCGACAAAATTTGCATGGACATTCGGGCCTTCCGGGGAGCAGATCAAGCTGGACAGCAGTCCCGCGCATATACGAGAGTCCATCGAGGGTTCACTCAAACGACTTGGTACTGATTATATCGACCTCTATTACCAGCACCGTCTGGATCCGGATACTCCCATAGAGGACACTGTCGGCGCACTTGCAGGCCTGGTAAAACAGGGCAAAGTACGTTACATCGGGCTGTCTGAAGTCGGGCCTGGCACCATCCGGCGCGCTCATGCCGTGCACCCGGTCGCCGCCGTTCAGTCGGAATACTCGCTTTGGGAGCGGGGTGTTGAGGAAAAGGTTCTTCCAGCGATGCGTGAACTGGGGGTCGGATTTGTGCCATTCAGTCCCATAGGCCGCGGGTTTCTGAGCGGATCAATAGAGAACATGGATAAATTTGACAAAAACGATTATCGGCAGAAGAACCCACGTTTCCAGGGAGAGAATCTGGAGCACAATCTTACTCTCGTAAAGCTGGTCAAGGAAATTGCGTCTGCTCATCATGCGACACCCGCGCAAATAGCACTGGCATGGCTTTTGAGGCAGGGCGCAGACATTGTTCCGATTCCCGGAACAACTCATATTAGACATCTTGAAGAAAACAGGAAGGCTGCTGATCTTGCCTTGCCTGATAGTGCATGGTCCGAATTGGATAAAGTACTAGCCTCTTTTCAAACGGCAGGTGCACGGTATGATGAATCGCATATGAAGCTTGTCGACCGGACTGAGTAAACAGAAAACAAGGTGAAGTTTTGCTCCTTCCTAAGAGGTGGGGGCATTCCGGGATGCTGATTCGCAATGCAAAGGGGGGGCGAGCTCTCCTGGGGATTCAAATGAAGCCGCAGTGTTTAAAGTTGCAACTGATCTTGATTGGCATCAAAAATATCATTAAAGATTTGTGCCTTTTTTATGAAGGCGTTTAAAACAGCCGGGGAAAATTGTGTGGGCACAGTTCTGTTGTCGCCTGTCGTGATAATTTTGTGAGCCGCCTCGTGGTCAAAGGCCGGTTTGTACGGTCGTTTGCTTCTCAATGCATCATACTGATCGACAAGCATAATTATGCTGCCTTCGATCGGTATGGCATCACCTTTTAAACCGCGTGGGTAGCCCTTTCCATTCCACCGTTCATGGTGGTTTAATGCAATGGATTCCGCAAGCTGAATGGTAGGATGTGTTGAGCCTGCAAACACCTTTGCGCCAAGTGTTGTGTGTGTTTTCATGATTTCAAATTCATATTTCGTCAATGGGCCGGGCTTCAGAAGAATGCTGTCCGGTATCCCCACCTTGCCGATATCGTGGAGTGAGCCTGCAAGACTTATTCGCTCGATGAAGTCGAAAGACATACCGAGAGTTTCGGAAATCTCCTTCGCATACAATCCTATTCTCGAAATATGCGCGCCCGTATCTTCGTCTCTGAATTCTGCAACCGTTGTCAACCGTACGATAAACTCCCTGCTCATATCGGAAAGAGATTTGGTCTTGTGTCTGACCTCTTCTTCAAGGATGCGTTTATAATCCTTCTCATGCCGAATCATTTCGGTAAATCGTATTGCCTTTTTCACTGAATCCTTCAGATAATCGAATTTATACGGTTTCGTTATAAAATCAAAAGCGCCCCCATGGATCGCGTCAACAGCGGTTTTTATATCTGCGTATGCGGTTATGAGAATGATCGGAACATCGGCGTTTAATGCGTGGATTCTCTCAGTAAGCTCGATGCCGGAAAACCCGGGCATCTTGATGTCCGTGAGAATAACATCAATGTCGGTGGATTGATACTTGTCAATGGCTTCCTGTGCATTGAGGCACGTTACTACAGTATATCCACATGCGTCGAGCTGCGCGCTTATTGCTTCAAGTACCGGATGATCATCATCAACAACAAGTATTACGTGGTTCTTATTTAAAGACTGCTCTGTCATCAAAATAAATGCTCCTCTGCAGTTCTATACAAACGACCTGCCTTCATTGATCCAAACGGAAAATAGTTTGAACCCGAAATAAATATCAATATGCGTAAAATAAAACATACAATAACAATTTAAACATGTCAACAACAAATAAATTGGTTTTGCATGAATAGTCTTATATTTCGGGGAAAATACAAAAAAAAATTAATTAGGCGCAAATAAAAACGTAAAATTGCATTGAGTTGCGTTAAGGCGCACAAAATGAAGGGCTATTAAGACTTTTTCAAACCTAGATTGCAAAAGGAGGGGAAGGTTCTGCAAGGTTGTCGATGTTTGAGGTGTGATCTTTTAAGTGAGCTTTTGTTTTATAGAGCGGAGGCACATGTTTTTGGTTCTCGCAGCGCTTTTCCGGTATGCACCCGTCAGACAGCAGCGCGTTTTTGATTTTCTACAAACCAGTCAATCAATCGCCGGGCAATTGTCCCTTTGACCGGTATCTGCGGCAGATTACCGGCCATAAACCATTGCGCATCCACAATTTCGCCGGCGTCAATGGTGATTTCTCCGCCCGCATACAGCGCGGTAAAAGCAACCATCAAAGAATTTGGAAAGGGCCATGGCTGACTGCCGAAATAGGTGATGGCATCCACGTCTATGCCTGTTTCCTCTTTAACTTCACGTCTTACGCAGTCTTCAAAAGTTTCTCCTGGTTCTACAAAGCCGGCGAGTACGCTGTAATACCGGGTGGTGGTGACGCGGCGCCGTGCTTGTGCCAGAAGTATTTCACGTCCCTTGATGACCGCAACAATGATTGCCGGAGAGATGGAAGGGTAGTCCACCAGCCCGCACCGGGGGCATGTTTTTGCCCGTTCGTCCTTTCTTGGTTCGGTCTGTGTGCCGCATCTGCTGCAGAATTGGTGTGTGCGGTCCCAATGCAGAATTTGAAAAGCGCGACCGGCGAGAGAGAACATTTCATCGCTCAGAAGCCCAAGGAGAGGCCGGAATTCCTGAAAAAGCATCCCCGGCAGTTCCTCCCCGCGTTCCTGCAGTTCGGCGACGAAGCATCCTGCATCATCTAACGTTCCCAAGTATGATATTCTCGAAAGTTTTTCTTTCAGGAACGTTATTTGATGTGAATGTGGAACTGCTGCGCCGGTTTCTGATATGATAACCAGGAGACTGGAACCACAGATGATAAACCACCAGTCGTCATTGGTGGATTCTTGTATTGGTACAAGGCCGGGAATAAATGACATAAAATCTCCAGAAAATTTATCTGCATTATCTCATTGAGCAGGAGGTAATGCAAACGAAATTAAATTGAAGTTATTACATATTGTATGACCTGAATTTCTATATTGAGAATATTTTTGTCAAACTTGTCGTATTTGTACAGTCCATGCGGGTTTAGAAGGGGAAGGATACGGGAGGAGTTGGGAGGTTTCATGTGATCGAGTAAATCGCCATCGATAATCTTTAGTGCCCTCGATGTCTGTTCAGGTTCTACGATGCCACGCAGATGATCTCGTGGTTCTCTCCGGTGAGGCACCTCCCGCCCTTGGCCGTGACTTCGAAGGTGTTCTCCACGCCGACCATGCCCACGCAGGGAATTCCTATCTTCGGCTCGATGGCCAGCACGCAGCACTCTTCAAAAGGCAGATCAAACTCTTTCGCAATTGCCGGATACTCATCAATGGCGAGACCGATGCCGTGGCCTAAAAAGGGCACCTTGTTCCGGCCCAGGCCCATGAACCCGTCTTCGAAACCCTTCTTTTTCGCGTATTCCAAGCTCTGCTCCCAAAGGTCCGACGGCCGGACGCCGGGTTTCAATTGTTCCGCGGCCAACGCCTGAATCTCGACGCAGCAGTCGAACGCTGCCTGGACCTGAGAGGGGATCGTGCTCCTCTCTCCAAGCCAGTAGACCTGGGTCTTGTCCGTCTGATAGCCTTCATGCATGAATCCGTTATCAATGGTTAACGGCATTCCTTCTTCCCAGAGCACCTGCCGGGAACCCATGTGAGGTATCGCCGGATGGACACCGCGCAGGCCGAGAGGTCCGTTGAACACACTGGGATAATTTCCGCTCTCGCCGATGGAGACATAGCCGAGATAGACCTCTTCCCCGTAATTCTCCGTGCGCAGGATGCCCTGGTGGCCCTGGGAGAAGAAAAGGTGAGAAATGGTGTGCGCCATTTCGAGCTCGGACATGCCTTTCTGCAGGAGCCGCGGGAGCAGGTCGACCAAACAGGTCTTATGCTTTGCCCCTGCGATCCGAATCCGCTCCAATTCCCACGCGGACTTCCGGCTCCGTGTCATCGAGATCACCTTGTCGCCGGACAGGAACGAGCTGCCAGCCAGATACTTGGAGAAACTGGTCCCCAGCATCCACGAAAGCCCATTCATCTCCACGGCAACGGTCTTGCCTAGCGGCGCTCCCGCGTCCCGGAGCGCACCTTCGACGTCCTTGTAACTGTAGAACGGAACGATCCTTTTCACGGGCGATTCAATGGATGCGCGATCATAGCCGCGCCTGCAGAGCAGCACAGGGTCGCCCTGGAGCGGAAGATAGAACACGCCGTTCCCGAAGGTGCCGGTGAAGTAATAGATGTTCAGTCGGGAAAAGACGAACAGACCTTCAGCAGCAGGGATATGCTCCTTCAGCAGCTTTCGACAACGGTCCCAGCGGGATTGGAGTTCTTGCAGCGAGATAGGAGCCATAATTTTAATACACCTCAATATTTAACGCCTGAATTAAAACTCGCCGCGAAGCGGTATAGGCTTAAATGGGTTGGTAGGCATGATTGGATTTTTTCCACTTTCTGAACGTTCTGAGTAGCCTGGTAATCCCCTCATCACCGCGGCATCAGCGCGAACACACCCCAGCCCAGGTATTCACGCGTGTAAGCGGCGTAGCGCTCGGGTTCCGAGGTCAGTTTGGCTCGAACATCTTTCGCGAGCTCGTCGTCGGGATTGGCTTCAAGCCATCGGCGCATGGTGAGCCATTTGGCCGCCTCGTATCTGTCCCAGCTGTCTTGGTCAGCCAGAACCATTTCAACGA
>CAZYEF010000015.1:0-25730 GCA_964646375.1 uncultured Nitrospiraceae bacterium
AATGATTGATGAGCTTTCTGAACGTGCTTCTTCCCACTCCCGGGATGCTGCCGAGCCCTATCCAGAAAAGACGGGTATCAGTTTTTTCCTGTTGCATGTGCTGTGGATTCGGTGGCTGTTTTAGTGTTCAAGGGTAGAAATTATACAGACTCGGAACAGATAGTCAAGTTTTTTATTTACCCACCAACGGTGCTAACGCTTCTTTTCCTGTTTTACGCTGACGAAAAAGAAATCGGGGTAGTCTGCGTTGTAATTAGTTTTTATGATATAGTATTCCAATCGTATAAATAACAGTACCGGGAGACGGCAAAAATCATGAATACCTCCGACAGCAAAAATGATTTATACATACCATCCTTACGACACGAAATAAAAGCAATGCTCTTCGATTTTGGCGGAGTAGTCGCGGAGGAAGGCTTCTATGAAGGCCTGCTCGAAATTGGCCGCCTGAACAACATTGATCCACGGAATTTTTTCAAGATTGTCGAACAACTCATCGGAGAGACCGGCTATCTTACCGGCAGGGAGCATGAAGCTGCGTTCTGGAGCGCCGTCAGAGATAAAACCGGAATATCCATGAGCGATGACGCATTGAAAAATGAAATTTTAAACCGGTTCGTGCTCCGCCCTGCCGTACTATCATGCGTAGACCTTTTGAGATCAAACGGATTCACTGTTGCCATGCTGAGCGACCAGACAAATTGGCTCGATGAAATAGACCGACGGACAGGGTTCTCTCAGCACTTTGACAGAGTTTTCAACTCCTTTCATATCCATAAAAGCAAACGCGATCCAATGGTTTTCAGGTACGTGTGCAGTGAACTTGCTGTAGAGCCGGCGTCAACGCTTTTCATAGACGACAACTACGGCCATATTCAGCGTGCACAAAAAGAAGGATTGCAGGTGATTCATTTTACAAGCATGGATGATTTTGAGAGACAGATCAAAATTTTCTTCACACGCGGCTGAATTTGCTGTACCATTTAACTGAAAATACAATTCTACGACGAATGGCAGGATAAAACCGTATGAAAGTGCTTGCCCTGAATGGCAGTCCAAGAAAGGGAGGGAACACCGATATTCTGCTTCAAGAAGCACTCGGAGGCGTGAAAGAGATGAACGGCGACGTGATGGTATACCACCTTAATTCAATGTCGTTGACCCCCTGCCAGCAGTGTAGTGAATGCGATGATTCTGGTCACTGCGTTATTGATGATGACATGCAGTCGATTTATAGCGACATAATCACTGCTGATAGAATTATCGTCGCCTCACCCATTTTTTTCTTCAGCGTAAGTGCCCAGTTAAAAATACTTATTGACCGATGCCAGCCGTTCTGGTCGCAAAAATATATTCATAAAAAACCCATCCCGGAAGGGCCATTCGGTCGCAAAGGGCTCCTTGTTCTTGTCGGAGGAATGAAGCAGATCGGAAAGAACGAGGGTTACCACTGCGCAGAAGTTGTTGTCCGGGCTTTTTTCAGGTCGATAAACGTGCCACAACATACAACGATGATGTATGATAATATAGATGAAAAAGGGGCCGTCAAAAATCATCCAACAGCGCTTCGTGATGTGCATGCGGCGGGAAAATTGCTTGCCGACCCCGCTCACTGATTAGGAACAGTACGTTCGTGCGGTTAATTCCTGTAAAATGCGCTATAATAATACAACCGAAGAGAAGTGGTATTTTGAAAGGAGACAAATTACGTGCGCTACCGGTACATTGCCTACAAATATACACGGCGAATGCGGCCAGACACTGCATTTCAGGGGGTATGGGAATCATTCAGCTCCTGGCCGTTGCAGGCTACGATTACATGGAGACCGCCTGCGGATATTTATGAGACGGACAATGATATCATTATTGTGATCGAACTTGCGGGAGTGGCGGAAGAGGAGATGTCCGTTACGCTGTTCAGTGACCTCTTGGTTATTGAAGGACAGCGAACCCCGCCGGTTACGGACATGAATGCATGCCATCAGCTGGGCATAAAATACGGACATTTCAGGTCGGAGATAGACATACACGCACCGGTTGACCACGACAATGTCGAGGCGGAATATAAAAACGGCTTATTAAAAATTTCTCTTCATAAACTTGATTGAGATCTGAGGTAATAACTTGAATATTAAATCACTTTTGGAGAAATTACTGAAAAAAAACAGGAGCAAACCCATGGGAACAACTGAAACCGAAAAGGAAAAAACACCTCCAGTGCCTGCGGAGCTTCCTTTGCTTCCGCTGAAAGATACCATTGTATATCCACTTACCGTGTATCCGCTGGTTATTGGGAAAGAAAAATCCATAAAGCTTATCAATGATGTAACAGTCGGAGATAAAATCCTCGGTTTGACGGCACAAAAAAAACCGGACATAGAAGTCACCGGCATGTTCGATATCTATACAGTGGGGACCATGGCGAGAATACTACAGATGGTAAAAGTTCCCGATGGGACCCTCAGAGTGCTCGTTCAGGGAATAGAGCGCATCAGTATCAATGAACTCATCCAGACCGGTCCTTTTTTAAAGGCCAGCGTGAAATCGTTGCCCGAGAAAACTGAAAAATCCGTTGAACTCGAGGCACTCATGCGGGGGACTGCTGAAATTTTTCAAAAAATGGTGTCTCTTGCCCCCAATATGCCCGAGGAGTTGTCGGCCGCGGCGCTCAATATCGAAGACCCCAGACAGCTTGCCTATCTCGTCGCCACGAATATCAGGCTGGATCTGCCACAGCGACAGGAGATTCTCGAGATCGATTCTGTTTATGAAAAACTGAGCAAACTCATGCAATACCTGAACCGGGAGGTGGAAGTACTTGAACTCGGAAGAAAAATACAGGGACAGGCAAGAGACCAGATGCAGAAGGCGGAACGGGAATATCTTCTCAGGCAACAGCTTTCAGCCATCCGCAAGGAATTAGGAGAGGAATCGGATGATGGATCGGAAATTAAGAGCCTGCGGGAAAAAATTGAGAAGGCGGCTCTGCCTCCTGAAGCGGAGAAGGAGGCAAAACGTGAGCTTGGCCGCATGGAAAAGCTTTCGGCAGCATCACCGGAATATTCTGTCATCCGCTCTTATCTTGAATGGATAACGAATCTTCCCTGGAACAAGACATCGGCAACGGCAATAGACATTATCAAGGCAAAAACCATTCTTGATGAGGACCACTATGATCTGGAGAAAATAAAAAATCGTATTTTGGAATACCTGTCGGTAAAAAAACTGGGAGAAGAGCGCGGCACACAGCAGGAGAGCGGAAAAATGCGTGAACCCATTCTGTGTTTTGTCGGTCCTCCCGGAGTCGGAAAAACATCGCTCGGTCAATCGATTGCACGCGCGCTGGACAGGAAATTCATGCGACAATCACTTGGAGGGCTGCATGATGAGGCGGAAATCAGAGGCCACCGCCGTACGTACATAGGCGCCATGCCCGGGCGAATTATCCAGGCGCTCAAGCGCGTAGAAACCAAAGACCCCGTTATCATGCTTGATGAAGTGGATAAAATAGGATCCGATTGGCGGGGAGATCCGTCTTCAGCGCTTCTTGAAGTGCTGGATCCAGAACAGAACAAGGATTTCCGGGACAATTATCTCGATGTCCCATTCGACCTCTCGAAGGTCATGTTCATCACGACGGCGAACCAGCTTGATACGATTCCCGCGCCGCTTCTAGACCGTATGGAAGTGCTCAAGCTTTCCGGGTATACGGAATATGAAAAATTAAATATATCAAAAAAGTATTTGATACCGAAGGAAATCAAGGCAAACGCGCTCAAACCGGAGGAAATTGTGATAGGAGATGATGCCGTTATAGGTATCATCAAAGACTATACGCGGGAAGCCGGAGTACGAAATTTGGAGCGGGAAATAGCCAACGTCTGCCGCAAGGCTGCAAAAGCTGTTGCGGAGGGGAAACCATCACCTATTACGGTACAGGCGAAAGACCTGCATGAGTATCTTGGAAATCCGAAATTTTTTGCCGAGACAGCCATCATGATCGACCGTCCTGGTGTGGTTACCGGATTGGCTTGGACTCCAACAGGCGGCGATATTCTCTTTATTGAGGCGACCATGATGCCGGGAAACAAGCAGCTTACGCTCACCGGACAACTCGGCGACGTGATGAAAGAATCTGCACAGGCAGCGCTTTCCTACGTGCGTTCACAGACGGAATTGTTCGGCATTAACAAGGATTTCTTCGAAAAAACCGATATTCATATTCATGTTCCGGCAGGTGCCATACCCAAGGATGGACCTTCGGCAGGCGTTACCATGACGACGGCGATTGTGTCTCTGCTTACCGGCAGAGTGGCAAACCATGACATCGCCATGACCGGAGAGATTACCCTACGCGGTAAAGTCATGCCCATCGGTGGAGTAAAAGAAAAGGTCCTTGCCGCCAAGAGGGCAGGAATCAAGACCATCATCCTGCCGGAAAAAAACAAAAATGACCTCGAGGACGTGCCGGAAGAGCTGCGCAAGGAAATGACGTTCATCTTTGCAGATACCATTGATCAAGTAATCAAAGCCGCATTGAAAGATAAGTAAATTCAGCGGCGAAGAACGCAGGAACGGGTTGCCTGCGTTCTCTGTTTTATCTATGCATACACAAAAAAAAATTAATCGTCTTCCTCCCTGGTTCAAAATACGGCTTGCAACAAATCAAAACTCAACAGAAGTCAGAACGCTGATACGAACCAATAACCTTCATACCGTTTGCCAAAGCGCGGCCTGTCCAAACAAGACTGAATGCTGGAACTCGCGCACTGCAACGTTCATGATCCTTGGGGATATTTGCACCCGCAATTGCGGTTTCTGCAATATTTCGAAGGGGATGCCTTCCGATCTCGATATTCAGGAACCGGCGCGGATTGCCGCTGCAGCAGCATCTCTTCAGTTGAAATATATAGTTATTACATCGGTTACGCGGGACGATCTTCCTGATGGAGGAGCTTCTCTTTTTGCTGAAACTGTTTCGGTTATCCGGACAGAAAATCCAGAAAGCCGGGTTGAAGTGCTTACTCCTGACTTTAAAGGATCAAAAGAATCAATACAGACCGTCCTGGATGCAAAACCATTCGTTTTTGGGCACAATCTTGAAACAGTGCCGTCTCTTTATTCGAAAGTGCGCCCGCAAGCTGAGTATCGACGTTCACTAAACGTGCTTGCGTTGGCATCCGGGTATAGTTCCGCAACCAAAACAGGAATCATGCTTGGCCTAGGGGAGGGGATGGATGAAATTGAGGAGGTCATGCGCGATCTTCGCGAAGTCGGATGCTCCATCCTGACAATTGGACAGTATCTGCAACCGAGCAGGAAGCACATCAGAGTAAAAAAATACTACCATCCCGATGAATTTAAGATACTGCACGAAAAAGCGCTGTGTCTTGGATTTGAATATGTAGCTGCCGGTCCGCTGGTAAGAAGCTCATATCAGGCTGATAAGTATTCGACAATGCACGCTAATAACACAAATTTTACTGTTGCAAAATAATGTTCCAAATATCAGGGTCTCCAGTAGTTGTGGTGATGACAGGGTGTTTTGCAACCCCGAGGACTCTCTGTGTTTCATCCGGCATGACTGCGGTCATATATGCCTTCACTCGCCCATTGTTACGTGGCCATCTCTTGGTCCGGCGCTTTGAAAACCATCAGCCTCACCATTGAGCCCCTTGATAAGAGAGTGGGTAAATGCCCCGTTTGACCATGAAGAATGCTCAATTGCCTGACGATCAGTATCTGCGCCTACCATGAATACCCATCCTTTTGGGATTTTCTTCTCACGTGTCATTTTATTAAGATCCGGAATGATAGATATTCCTCGATTGCCTTCACCTCTGGTAATAAGCTTTCCAGCATGGCATGTATCAGCAAGAATAATAACGTTCTTTGCTTTTCTTTCTTCCAACGCCCGTCGCACGTAATCCATCCGATAGCCGGTTGCAGGAGTAGAAACATCCGTGTCGAAGCAAGCAAAATAAACTTTTTCCGGGTCTTCGGGATCCGGATATCCATGCCCCGCCCAAAACAGTATTATTTGGTCATTGGGCCCGGCTTTTGTCAACCAGGATTCCAGAGTAATCATAATATTCCGTTGTGTTGCATTCTCATTTATTAATAATTTCATATGACTTTCGCGCCAGCCCAGATTGCGGAGTGTTCGGGCAAATGCTTTTGCATCGTCATCTGCAAATACGAGATTCGGCAGCTTGTCCTGACTAGAGTGTTTGTATTTAGAAATGCCGATAATGAGCGCCCATGAAGAACCGCTTATTTGGCCTGCATTTTGAGCTGGTTGTTCCGCCTGAGCAACCTTACGTTGAGCGGTTTTGTTGTCCTGAGCCTGAAAATAATCCGCTATGTATATACTTGCAGACACACCACCGGAATTATCCCAAAAACCGATACTCGCACAATTAGGGCGAAATGATAACTCGCCAGAAGACGTTGCATCCAGAACAAGATAACTTCCTACGAAGAACTCCTGGCCGGTACCAATCCTGCCGAGTAATGCCATGGCACCAAAATCAGAATTGTGTCGCGTTTCTCCGGCAGACCCAATGTAACCGTCTGGACCGCAATCAGATGCAAAACCCTTATTCCAAAGTCCACTTGATCTAATAATAACTTTTTGTCCTTCATGAAGCTTTACCCCGGAATTTTGCCAGCCGCTTTTTGCACTTACGGTTACTTCTTTAACAAGGGTATAGCTTGAATCAATTGGCGGAATAGCCTGGTTTCTTATGATTGGGTGAGCGCAACCAGTCAGTACGCAGATAAGGAATAATAACATCAGCCATCTTTTTTCCATAGGTTAATCTCCGAAATAACAAGCTTGAAAACAAGGTAAGCTATATGTAAATTTTAAGCCGGTTCAACTAGCGTGTCAATAAAAGCATGACAAAAGGTTTGGCAGGGCATAGCATACGCACTAATCATTGCAAAACTACCCATACCAACCATTGATTTGACATAATATACATTATCAGACAAAGTTCTAATGCATGTAAACTCTTAAGTTTAATTATTTAAATTATTGTTTTTATAAATTATTTATATTTAATTTGAGCGGCAGGAGGAATTACTTGTTTCCGATTTTCGGCTCGGTACCTGCCAGTAAACGCTTGATATTCTCACGATGACGATAGTAAATAAGGCCGAATAAGAATACTGAAAGCAGTTGGAATGGTCTTGCATCAACTGTTGATGAGGCGGTAGTTGCAAAAATCATTAAAGGATACGATATAAAGGATACGAGTGCAGCAAGTGATGAATAACGCCAGATAAGCGCGGCAGCGAGCCATACAATTAGCGCAACGAACCCTATCCAAGGCGATACAGCCAGCATTACACCATAACCTGTGGCTACACCTTTTCCACCTTTAAATTTAAGATATACAGAAAAATTATGTCCAAGAACAGCAGCCACACCCGCAAAGACAATCACGTAGTCCGCCTGAAACAACATCTTAGCGGCTAAAACCGGCAAAAAACCTTTAAGTGCGTCAGCGATCAGGGTCAGCAAGGCTGCGGTTTTTCCGGAGGCTCGCAAGACATTCGTAGCCCCGATATTACCGCTTCCTACACCGCGCACGTCAACCCGGGAAAATATCTTACCGAAAAGGAGCCCAAATGGCACAGCTCCAAGAAGGTAGGAAAATACTATAAAAACAATCTGATAGGTGGTTTCCATAAGTATGATGACCGGGGCTACCCCAACTGCTCCCCGTACTTTTTAAAATATTGACCGGCAGAATAAAGCGACAGAATGACCGCGATCCCAAGCGCATACCATCCAAGACCATTCAACCACACGGTATGCTGGTAATAGTTCAGGAGCAGCGCTATGACTGCAGTGGTCTGTGCGACAACTTTGTACTTGCCAAGCGGTTCCGCAGGGATAACAATTCCCTCGCTGGCAGCTATTGAGCGAAGCCCGGTAACGGCAAATTCCCGCCCGATGAGCAGAATTGCTATCCACGCACGTATTACATCAATTTCTACGAGGATAACCAGTGCTGACATGATCAAGACTTTATCGGCGACGGGATCAAGCAGTTTTCCAATTTTTGTCACCTGGCCCCATCTCCGCGCCAAATAACCGTCAAGCCAGTCTGTTGCCGAAGCAAGGGAAAAAACGATACCCGCGACGAGAGCACGCACAGGATCGCGTTCGAGCATGAGAACAACAAAAACAGGCACAGCGAGGATTCTGCTGAGGGAAAGCAGATTCGGTATATTGAAAATATTCATGGTTGCCTCCTCCACCTGCGATGCATCCAGACCCACTGCTCCGGGTTGTTTCGTATGCAGTTTTCGATCATTTTAGTCAATCTGGCGGTGTTTGTTGCAATATCTTTCTCGTCGTTTCCCGTACGGATGAGGTCAATCGGGCCTTCAATCCATCCTGCATGTTTGTTGTTTTTCATGCGGTATGTATGCCCGAATACAATGGGTGCTCCGAATTTCACAGCCATCGAAGCTGCTGCAGCAGGCGTCCAGGCTTGTCTGCCCATAAAATCAACGAAAACACCTTCCACGTCTGTATCCTGATCTATTAAAACGGCCAGAACACGGTTTTCCTTGAATATCCTGATCAACTCTCTTGCAGCCCCCGTTCCGCCGCGCACAATGGTTTTTACTCCCATGCGTGTTCGAAGGTCCACAATCATGTCATTGACCTCTTGCGGTTTAATTGGCGCCGCTATCACACTCAGGGGAAATCCATGGGCGACACCGGAGTAGGCCATAAGTTCCCAGTTGCCGAGATGGCCGGTGACGTAAATCGCCCCCTTCCCTATTTTGAGCGCTTCACGAGCTGCCTCTAGGCCGTGCATCTCAAAAACCTCTGCAAGACGGCGGGGGGTTATCAGCACGATTTCGAACACCGCTTTTCCAAGATGTATAAAGCTGCGCCGCGCCGTGTCCGTTATCCAGCTACGTCCTTTTTCAGGAAATGCTGATTGCAGATGGGCAATAGTCCGTTTCCTCTCGCGAGGGAGAAAATAATAGGTAAAGAATCCCATTACGCCTCCCAACCGGACGCCCAGATAGTACGGAACGAGCAGAGAGCATAACCTGATCACCTTGGAAAACCATATCAGGAATTGAAGTTCCGCCCATTTTCGTATCTTAGTAATTAATTCTTTCATGGTACGCGAAGCTTGTTCTGGCTCTTGAGAAGGAAGTTGATAAATTCACGCACCGCTCCCCTGCCTCCCGGAGTTTTCGTGATCAGGTCAACAAACCGTCGTACGGAGGGATCGGAATCGGAAACCGTTACCGCAATGCCAACACGACGGAATATGGCAAGGTCCACCACATCATCACCCATATATGCAACTTCATTGTGCTGTAAACGGTATTTCTCAATGATGGCTTCATAAACGTCGATTTTATTATGCACTCCCTGGTGGACTTCTTGAATACCAAGTTCGTGAGCGCGAAAGTTCACAACGTTTGATTTTCTGCCGGTAATGATTCCAACGATTATGCCGGCCTTCTGGGCGAGTTTAATTCCATGTCCGTCGCGCACATGGAATGCTTTTAACTCATTTCCCTGGCTGTCCAGTATGATTCTGCCATCAGTCAAAACACCGTCAACATCCAGCAGGAGAAGTTTTATCTTTTTTGCTCTTAATCGAAGGCTCTGTTTTGATTTTTTCATCTGCTATTCATCTCATGGCAGGCAATGATGCGGTGTCGGATGGCTTGTTCAAACGACACCTGCTTTCAGGAGATCGTGAAGATGGATCACTCCCTCAGGCCTTGCATCACCCGAGGCCACAATAAGGCACGTAATGGAGTTGTTTTCCATCATGGCAACGGCTTCCGCAGCCAGCGCGTCTTTCTGGATGATCTTGGGATTTCTTGTCATGATATCTTCTGCTTTTTTAGCCAGGAGATTCTCGCCTGTTTTCTCGGTTTTTTCCATCCAACGGCGCAGATCACCATCGGAAATAATTCCTACCATCCGCCCCGCCGCACTTACCACGGCGGTTACGCCCATCTTTTTTGAAGATATTTCATAGATTGCATCTTTAATCAGTGTTTTCTCCAAAACCGTTGGGACGGCTTCTCCGGTATGCATCAGGTCTCGCACGCGAAGAAGCAGCCTTTTGCCAAGCGCGCCGCCCGGGTGAAAACACGCGAAATCTTCTTCCCGAAATCCGCGCTTATCCAGGAGCACTACCGCTAATGCATCACCCATGGCAAGAGTAGCCGTGGTGCTTGCCGTCGGCGCAAGCCCCAGCGGACAGGCTTCTTCCTTGACCCCGACATTGATCACAATGTCACTGTTTTTGGCCAACGTGGACTCGGGGTTTCCTGTTAAAGAAATTATCTTGATGCCGAGCCGCTTGAGAGAAGGCAGCATGCGGGAAATTTCTTCAGTTTCTCCGCTGTTGGATAATGCTATTACCGTGTCTCCCCGGGTGACCATGCCCAAATCTCCGTGAATTCCCTCCGCCGGATGCAGAAACAGTGCAGGAGTTCCAGTGGATGCCAGTGTGGCTGAAATTTTTTTGCCGATCAGGCCTGATTTTCCCATTCCGGTCACGACAACACGACCCGTGCAGCTTAAAATCGTCTCGACTGCCCGTTCAAATTGTTCATCAACGCGTTCGATAAGCGCCGTAATCGCGTCTGCTTCTATCCGCAAAACACGTTTTCCCTGTTCTCTCATTGTTTTATTATCCTGTCAATTTCCTTTACTTGTTTAAGCAACGCCGGCAGTTCATCAAGACTCAGCATGTTCGGCCCGTCGCAAAGCGCCTTGTCCGGACACGCGTGCACTTCCATGAACAGCGCATCGATTCCGACGGCTGCCGCTGCCCTGGTAAGGTGCGGCACAAATTTCCGGTCTCCCGAGGAGGCGCTACCGCCAGCCCCCGGCAGCTGAACTGAATGAGTCGCGTCAAATACGACGGGAAATCCAAACGCGCGTATTATTGGCAGCGAACGCATGTCAGCGACCAGATTGTTGTAACCGAAAGAAACGCCCCGTTCCGTGATGATGACGTTCTGATTGCCGGTTGAAGTAGCTTTTTCAGCCGCATGTTTAATGTCCCATGGGGCGAGGAACTGCCCTTTTTTGATGTTTACCACCTTCCCTGTTTTTGCGACTGCAATGACAAAATCGGTCTGCCTGCAGAGAAAAGCGGGAATTTGAATAATATCCAGCACCTCTGCTGCAGGGGCGATTTCTTCGAAACGATGCACATCCGAAAGAATCGGCAGGCCAAGCTCAGTGCCCACCCGTGCAAGTATCCTGAGCCCTTCCCGCAAACCGGGCCCGCGGAACGATTTCACCGAGCTTCGATTTGCCTTGTCATACGATGATTTGAAAACGAAGGGGATGTCCAGATCCGCGGTGATCCGTTTTAATCGCGACGCTGTCTCCAGGGTCGAATCTTCCGACTCAATTACACAGGGGCCGGCGATCAGTGCAAAAGGATTGTTCCCGCCGATCCTGATTTTTTTCAGCTGAATTTCACGCGTCATGACTTTGCCCGTTTCTCTTTACACGCAAGAGCGGCCGCGATGAATGCGGTAAAAAGCGGATGAGGCCGGCGGGGCGTTGATTTAAACTCCGGGTGGAACTGACATCCTAAAAACCAGGGATGATCTTTGAGCTCCGTAATTTCAACCAGGTCACCATCCGGTGATGTGCCGCTGATTATCAGTCCCGCCTTTTTCAGCGTATCGAGGTATTTGTTGTTAAACTCATACCGATGACGGTGCCGTTCTGATATTTCGTCTTTTCCATAGGCTTGAAACGCGAAGGTGTCTTTTCCAATCCTGCACGGATACGCTCCCAAGCGCATGCTTCCGCCCTTGTCGCTTGTGAGATCGCGTTTCTGTATGGTTTTTGTTCTGTAATCATACCATTGTTCAATCAGGTAGATGACAGGATGGGGTGTTTTCTGGTCGAACTCCTCGCTGTTTGCGTTTTCAAGGTGTGCGAGATTCCGCGCTATTTCTATGACAGCGCACTGCATGCCGAGGCAGATGCCGAAGTACGGGACTTTGCCTTCTCTGGCATATCTGACCGCGCTGATTTTTCCCTCGACTCCTCTGATGCCGAATCCACCTGGTACGAGGATGCCATCCATGCCCTGAAGCATTTCCTGTGCCCCTCTGGCTTCGATGTCTTCTGAATCTGTCCAGCAGATATTGATTTCCGCATCATTGGCAATCCCGCCGTGCGTCAATGCTTCACAAAGACTTTTGTAAGCCTCTTTCAGATCAACATATTTCCCCACCAAGGCGATATTGACCTGTTTCGAAGGATGCTTTATGCGTTCAACGATTGTTTCCCAGACTTTTAAATTATTGTTTGAGGCTTTAATATTCAGTCCTTCAACAATGCGTTCGTCGATTTTTTCATTATGAAATGCAAGCGGCAGTTCATAAATTGTTTCAACATCCTGTGCGGTGATGACTGCGTTCTCATCCACATTGCAGAAAAGCGCTATCTTTCGTTTCATATCTGCCGGAATGGGACGGTCGCTTCTGCAGACAAGAATATTCGGCTGAATACCGATGGAAAGGAGCTCTTTGACGCTGTGCTGGGTCGGCTTTGTCTTCAGTTCTCCTGCCGCTTTGATGAAAGGAACGAGGGTAAGATGAATATAGAGGACGTTTTCCCTCCCCAGGCTGTACCGGAGCTGGCGGATGGCTTCAAGAAACGGGAGGCTTTCTATGTCTCCAATCGTGCCGCCAATTTCCACAATAACAACGTCTTCATCGTCAGCAAGATCCGTGATTGCGCGTTTTATTTCATCGGTAATGTGCGGCACAACCTGGACCGTCCCGCCAAGATAGTCCCCCCGTCTTTCTTTTGTGATTACATTATAATAAATCCTGCCCGACGTGTAATTGTTTTTCTGTCCTGTCGTAACGTTGCTATAGCGTTCATAATGCCCAAGATCCAGGTCAGTCTCAGCTCCATCGTCAGTCACATACACTTCTCCATGCTGAAACGGGCTCATAGTGCCCGGATCCACATTGATGTACGGATCAAGCTTGAGAAAAGTGACCTTGAGCCCGCGGGCCTCGAGAAGCGCCCCAATGGAAGCCGCAGCAAGGCCTTTCCCCAGGGAGGAAACCACACCACCGGTTACAAAAATATATTTTGTTGCAGTTGTTTTCTTGATCATGATAGGCTCAGCTTTCTTCAAGACGCTTCAGTATTTTACTCAAATCACCGGGGATGTCAACCCCGAAGGAATCGTACTGCGTAATCACGGTCCTGATCTTATATCCCTGTTCAAGAACACGCAGCTGCTCAAGCTTTTCCGCGGTTTCGAGCGGCGTCTGGGGCATTCGGGCATATTGGAGAAGAAAATCCTTGCGATACACATACAAACCGATATGCTTGTACATCGGTTTTGTCATGGCAAAATCGCTCCCGAAGACTTTCCCCGTCCATCCATCACGGTCCCAGGGAATCGGCGCCCGCGAGAAATAAAGCGCAAAACCATGTGTATCGAAAACCACCTTGACAACATTGGGATCGAACGCCTCATCATCCGACACTATTCTTTTGCAGAGCGTGCTCATGGGCACGCTCTGGTCATCGAGCAGCGGTTGAATCGCCTGGTCGATCATTTCCGGCTGGATCAGCGGCTCATCACCCTGCACATTGACTATGATGTCGCAGCTGTATTTCCCGGCCACTTCGGCAATCCGATCCGTTCCGGTAGTATGGTCCGGCGAAGTCATTATCGCCTCGCCGCCAAAGGACAATACCGCTTGACGAATGCGTTCATCATCGGTTGCGACGATAACCGTACTGATTAACGTTGAGCTTTTTGTACGCTCATAAACCCACTGGATCATCGGCTTGTCCCTGATCATGGCAAGTGATTTTCCGGGAAAACGGGTGGAGCCGTACCGAGCCGGTATAACGGCTAATATTGCAGCATGTGTTCTTTTCATGGGTTGCCGCCCCGTTCATTGAGCTCCTGCCTGAAAAAATCAATTGTTTTTCGAATACCTTCGTCAACGGAAATTCTGGGCTTCCACCCAAGTTTGTTCCAGGCAAGAGTGATGTCAGGTCTCCGTTGTGCGGGATCATCGGAAGGCAGCGGGTTATACGTTATTTTTGATCTTGAACCGGTCATGTTTATGATTTTGTTTGCCAGGTCCAGGATAGTATATTCTTCCGGGTTGCCAATGTTTACCGGTCCAGTAAAATTCTCACTGTCCATCATTTTTATCATTCCATCTACAAGATCATCAACATAGCAGAAAGAGCGGGTCTGGGTACCCCGGCCGTATACTGTTATCGCCTCCCCCCGTAGCGCTTGAACAATGAAATTGCTCACCACGCGACCATCGTTTATGAGCATGCGGGGTCCATACGTGTTGAAAATGCGGATTATTTTAACATCCACGCCGTTTTGCCGGTGATAATCCATCATCAAGGTTTCCGCGACGCGCTTACCTTCATCATAGCAGCTTCTAACTCCGATGGGGTTCACATTTCCCCAGTATTCTTCCTTCTGAGGATGCATGGCCGGATCGCCATACACTTCGGAGGTGGATGCAAAAAGAATCCTTGCTTTTACCCGCTTGGCAATTCCAAGCATATTAATTGAACCGAGGATGTTGGTTTTAATGGTTTTAACGGGGTTATGCTGGTAATGTATCGGTGACGCCGGACAGGCCAGATGATAGATTTTGTCAACTTCCAGCAGAATGGGTTGTGTTATGTCATGGCGGATAAGTTCGAAGCATGGATTCCCCATAAGATGTTGAAGATTTTTTTTTCTTCCAGTAAAAAAATTGTCGAGACAGAGTACTTCGTGGCCTTCTGAAAGCAAGCGCTCACAGAGATGTGATCCCAGGAAACCTGCTCCGCCGGTTACCAGTATTCTCATGAACTTCTCCTTTACTTCATCGACGTCCGCTTGCAGTTGCGTGCAGCATTCCAAACAGGAAATGTCTTGCGGAATCCTGGGTCAAAAGCATGCTCAGTTTCTTCCTATTCCATAATACGTGAATCCCATTTTCCTGAGATCGTCTTGATTATAGATGTTTCTGCCGTCGAAAATAACCGGTTTTTTCATCATGCTTTTCATTTTGTTGAAATCAGGTGTACGGAATTCATTCCATTCAGTCACGACTGCAAGAGCGCTGGCCCCCCGGAGCGCATCATAACCGTCTTCCATGTAATTTATTCTGCGTCCGAATATTTTGCGTGCCTCTTCCATGGCGACAGGA
Source organism: uncultured Nitrospiraceae bacterium (assembly GCA_964646375.1). Taxonomy (GTDB): domain Bacteria; phylum Nitrospirota; class UBA9217; order UBA9217; family UBA9217; genus JBAZLV01. The sequence continues at coordinate 15,232 of CAZYEF010000015.1, forward strand.
TCATGCACATTGATCGTCGCGCCAGCGCGGAGAAGGTTGTTTATAATAACGATGGACGGTGCTTCACGCATGTCATCGGTGCGCGGCTTGAAGGAAAGACCCCAGACTGCGATTGTTATTTTTGCAAGCGGTTTTTGCAAAGCGGCGCTTTTTTTTCCACTTTTCTCCGTAAAATATCGGAGAAGCATCTGTGCAAGAAGGGATTTCTGCCGTTCGTTTACCGCTTCGACTGCCTTCAAAACCTTGGCTTCGACCTTATACTCTCGGGCGGTCTGCACAAGCGCCTTCACGTCTTTCGGGAAGCAGGATCCGCCGTATCCAACGCCAGGAAAAAGAAATTCGAAGCCGATGCGCCGATCGTATCCCATGCCTTTACGCACATTATCAATATTAGCACCGAGATTCGCGCAAATAACCGCCATTTCATTGATAAAGGAAATTTTTGTGGCCAGCATCGCATTCGAAGCGTATTTGCTCATCTCGGAGCTTCTGATGTCCATGATCAGAATAGGTTTTCCAGTGCGTACGAAGGGTGCATACAGCTCCTGCATCAGCGCTGCAGCCTTGGGGCTATCAGTACCGACCACGACGCGATCGGGTTTCATGAAATCATCAATGGCTGCGCCTTCTTTCAAAAACTCGGGGTTTGATACTATGTCGAATTTGAATCTGGTCTTTGATTTCACTGCGGCTCTTACTTTGTCCGCAGTGCCGACCGGCACCGTACTTTTGTTAATGATCACTTTATAGCCGTCCATGTATTTGCCGATCTCTTTGGCTGCAGCAAGCACATATTTGAGGTCAGCAGAACCGTCTTCGCCCGGAGGTGTACCTACGGCGATGAAAATAATATCGGATTTCTTCACGGTTTTAGACATGTCTGTTGTAAAACTCAACCTGCCATGGTCCATGTTGTGCTTGATAAGTTCTTCCAGACCTGGTTCATAAATGGGCACCATGCCTGAATTCAGCATGTGGATTTTCTTTTCGTCAATGTCCATGCAGATGACATCGTTGCCGCTCTCTGCCAGGCAGGTGCCTGTCACAAGACCGACATATCCGCTTCCTATTACAGCAATCTTCATATCTTCCCCCGTTTATTGCTTTCTTGCATTATAATTTTTTTCAATCCAGGTAATATAGTCACCATTCCGGATGCTGTTGATCCACTGGGTGTTGTTTAAAAACCATCCGATTGTATATAGGATACCATCCTCAAACGTATGACGTTGCTTCCATCCAAGTTCTTTTTTAATCTTGTCGCAGTTGATGGCATACCTTCGGTCATGTCCGAGCCGATCACTGACAAAGGTTATAAGATCCCGATATCGGGATCCGTTTTTCATATGCGGATTATCTGCAATCGGGCGGCGCTTTTCAAGAATATCGCAGATCATTTCCACAATCTCAATATTCTGTTTTTCACATTCACCTCCGATGTTGTAGGTTTCTCCCGGCTTTCCGTCTGCAAGAATCAGCCATATGGCGCTGCAATGGTCCTCAACAAAAAGCCAGTCGCGGACGTTTTTGCCATCGCCGTAAACCGGAAGCGGCTTCCCTTCCGTAGCGTTCAGGATCATGAGGGGTATCAGCTTTTCCGGGAAATGATACGGCCCATAATTATTTGAGCAGTTGGAGATTGTGATCGGAAGACCGTATGTATGATAGTAAGCTCTGACCAAGTGGTCCGAAGCGGCCTTCGAGGCAGAATAAGGGCTTCGGGGGTCATAGGGAGTCGTCTCGTAAAAGTAGCCGGTGGCAGGAAGGGAGCCATATACTTCGTCCGTGCTGATATGATGAAAGCGCACATCGGTTCTGTTGTTCCATTTCCGCCGTACCGCTTCAAGCAAATTAAAGGTTCCTCCAATGTTTGTTTCCACAAAATCTTTCGGGCCGAATATGGAGCGGTCGACATGGCTTTCCGCCGCGAAATGCACGACAACGGTGATATCGTACGCAGAAAGTATTTGGGAGACCTTTTCGTAGTCGCAGATATCTCCCCGTTCAAAAAAATATTTTTCCCCGCCGAATGTATCATTGATGTCGGCCAGGTTGAGAAGATTTCCGGCATAGGTCAGTTTATCATAATTAATGATTCTGCCCTTAAAATCGGTCTTTTCCAGAACATAACGTATGAAATTTGACCCGATAAAACCCGCTCCTCCGGTCACAAGAATATTTGAAGACTTCAAAATAGATTCACTGGTCGCTGATGGCTGACTGCTGTTCATAGCTTCCCTTTCGCAGCACGCGTGATAATGTTTAAGGTCGTTACATCTTTAAAAGAAATGATTTAACCGCCTCTTCCCATGTTGGAATGGTGATATTCAGGAGACCGGCGATTTTTTTGTTACTCATGGCAGAAAACAAGGGGCGCTGCGCCGGAAGATGAAACATATCCCGGGTTGCCGGTTTGATGAACAGGCTCGTTCCAAGACTGTCCAGAATCATTTTCGCCCACTCATACCGGGAACAGAAGCCCGTGTTTGTCAGATGATAGAGTCCCGTCAGTTCGTTTTCAAGCGCTTTCATGGTCACATCAACCACGGTTTCAGTGAAAGTCGGCACGGAGAATTCATCACAGGTGATCTTCAAATATGCATTGTTTTTCGACCATTCTCTGACTTTGTGGACAAAATTCTGTGTTCCCTGGCCAAACACCCAGCTTAGCCTCAGAACCAGGCATCGTTCAAGTTCTTCTTGAACATGCCGCTCTCCAGCAAGTTTGCTTTTCCCATAGGTGTTCACCGGGTTTACCTGATCGAATTCAACATACAGACCGCTTTCTTTTGCGCCGTCAAAAACATAGTCGGAACTGAAATGGACCAGAATCGCTTTTCTTCTTGCAGCAGCACGGGCAAGGTTTTGAGGGCCGACTGCATTTACCGAGAATGCCGAATCCTGTTCCAGTTCGGCTTTGTCTACAAAGTTATAAGCTGCGCAGTTGATGATAACATCCGGTTTACAGGAATCAATCGCTTCGGTGACACAATCAATGTCCGTAATGTTGAGTCGCGATTCTTCAGGCGCGCTGAAGTCAAGAGAGTGCTCCTGAAGTTTTTTGATAAACGCGCGGCCCAGCTGGCCATTGCTGCCTGTGATAAGGTATCTCATATTGTTTTTGAAAAGACAAAATCGTTGTCTGCGGACCGAAGTGGCGGATTAACTCTGTCTTTCTCCGACAGGATTGGATCTGGAAGCGGCCACGTAACATTAATCTCCCTGTCGTTCCAGATAATTCCCCGTTCGTCCTTGGGGGAATATTCGTCCGTGCATTTGTACATCACTTCAGCAGTTTCGCTCAAAACCTGAAAACCGTGCGCAAAACCGGGCGGAACGTATAACATCTGCCTGTTTTGTTCGGACAACTCGGCGCTGACCCACTTTCCAAAATACGGTGATCGCTTGCGGATATCCGCGGCAACGTCAAAAATTCTGCCTTTGAGGCAGAATACCAGTTTTCCCTGCGTCTTCGGACTTTTTTGATAATGCAGCCCCCGCAGTACACCGAAGGCTGATTTTGAATAATTGTCCTGTACCAGGTGCTCCTGAATGCCGGCTTGGACAAAATCGGAATGTTTGTACAGCTCGAGAAAAAAACCGCGGTCATCGCCGAAGATTCGTGGTTGTATCAAAATGACATCAGGGATGTCCAGATGCCTGAACTCAAAGGGCATTCGGCACATCCTGTTCCGCAACCATTTTCAGGTAGTTACCGTATGCGTTTTTTTTATGGTCATCTGCCGCCTTCAGCAGTTGTTGCTTGTTGATGTAATTCAGTTTATACGCAATTTCTTCAATACAGGCCAGCTTAAGCCCCTGTCTTTTTTCGATGGTCGCAATGAACTCTCCCGCTTCGAGCAGGCTTTCATGGGTCCCAGTATCGAGCCATGCGTATCCACGGCCCAAAAGCTCAACGCGGAGTTTTTTCTTTTTCAGATACATTTTGTTTACATCGGTGATTTCCAGTTCGCCGCGTGTGGAAGGTTTTATGCTTTTCGCGATGCGTACGACCTCGTTGTCATAAAAATAGAGGCCGGTCACTGCGTATTTTGATTTTGGTTGTTTAGGCTTCTCTTCGATGGACAGCGCATTTCCGGCTTTATCAAACTCGACAATGCCGTATCGTTCAGGATCATTTACAAAATAGCCGAATACGCTCGCACCGCCCTGTGTTGTCACGTCGGCAACTGCTTTTTCGAGCAGCCTCGTCAAACCATGTCCAAAAAAAATATTATCACCCAGTACCAGAGAAACCGAGTCCCGGCCGATGAAATCATCGCCGATAATGAACGCCTCCGCGAGACCATTTGGCTGCGGCTGTTCTTTATAAGAAAAACGCAGCCCCAGATTGGCACCATCACCGAAAATATCCTTGAATCTGGGCAGGTCCGCAGGGGTCGAAATGATGAGTATATCCCTGATGCCGGCCAGCATGAGCACCGAAAGAGGATAGTAAATCATCGGCTTGTCGTAGATCGGGAGGAGCTGTTTGCACACACTCCGAGTAATTGGATAAAGCCTGGTTCCGCTGCCACCTGCCAGAATAATGCCTTTCATGATGTCGCTCCTGTGGAAAACAATCCAACCCTGTTTGCGCATGAATGCGCGTCTGAATCCGTCAGCCCGCCAGAATCCGCCGCTTCAACTCGGCAGGTTTCACTACCGCCGTACCCACAACGCCGACTACAATGCCCGCCGCATAGTTTGAAATGACAGCCGCATCACCGGTGCCGGCTCCTGCGGCCATCGCAAGCGTGAGAGCGCTGATGACCGTGTCGCCCGCGCCGGTGACATCAAAAACCTCCTGCGCAACCGTCGGAATGTGGGTAATTCTACCACCCTGTTCAAAAAGGCTCATCCCCTGCTCGCCGCGGGTTATCAGAACGGCCCTGCATTTCAGGCGCTTGAGCAGCAGACTGCCGGCCGTGAGAAGAGATTTCTGATCGTTTATTTCAATTCGGGAGCCGATGGATGCTTCATTGACATTGGGAGTAAGAATGGTGACGCCGTTATACATGCTGAAATGGCTCACCTTGGGGTCCACAGACACGATTACATTGTTCTTTTTCGCGAGTTTTACAATATCCCGCACAAGGTCACGCGTGACAACGCCCTTACAGTAATCGGAGATTACGATAGCGTCAAGACCTTCGGTCATCTGTTGTTTAACATAGTCAAATATTCTGCGATGGATGTCACTCCCGATTTTATCTTTTGTTTCCCGGTCGAAACGGACCACCTGCTGACTGTGGGCGATAATCCGGGTTTTTATGGTTGTCGGTCTGTCGGGGGCGGTAATAAGTCCGTCGGTGTTGATCCCCTGGAGACGAAGGAGGTGCAGGAGTTGTCTGCCCGCCTCATCATGGCCGATTACGCCGCAGACGCGCACAATACCGCCGAGACTGTGGATGTTGTTCACTACGTTGGCGGCACCACCCAAAAGCAGGTTTTCCCTGGTGACGTTCACAACAGGGACAGGGGCTTCCGGCGATATGCGGCATACTTTTCCCCAGATGTAATGGTCCAGCACAATGTCTCCAACTATCAGGGTGCGAGTATTGGGAAAGAGATCGATGTATTTATTAAGGCGCTTTCCTGCATTTGTTAAGGTCATGGTTTTTCTTTTCCTGTTTCAATTTTGGTTAAAGTGGCGACGATCGAGCCTAATGTTATCGTGCTTTTCATGAGCACGGGTATTTTTTTTTCATCATCCGTTATCCAGATAAATATCTCTCCCTTGTTCATGAACACACCTTCATATTTGGGGTAGGTCTTGACTTTAATTGTGTCAAACTCACCTGCCGGCGTTTTGATTCGTTCTCGGCCGAGTGTATATATTTCGACCGACCAGGTTTTTCCGCTGTCAAACACATCAACGGTGATGGGTTTTTCAATCAAAAAATCATGATGTGTTCTTACATAATAGAGAGAGGACAGCGCATCTTGTATACCCTTTGGAATGCTGTATGTTTCCGGCAGATCATCGTTCAGCCTGAACAGTGCGGTTTTATTGTTATGGTCGAAGACAATGATCCTCTTTCTTTTTTTGCCGCCGTGATTCTCCCTCAGGTTGAACGAAATACTATACAGTTCGTGTGCATCAACAAGGCTTTCGACGACATCCCGGATTGGGAAAAACTGTTCAAGCACCCCCACGGAATGTGTCGAGGCAACAAACTGATATCCCTGTCTGCCGTCCGCTGTTGTGGTGTTTTTGACCTCCATAACGGCGACGCCTGCGTCAATAATTTTTGACCAACTGATAACATAGGTAAGCTTTTCTCCCTGGGCAAAAGGGTAGTTTATACTTCTACTTTTTTTTGAGGATTGTTGTGACGTTGAAGCAAATGCGATCTGAACGCAGAATATCACAATGCATGCGAACAGTAATCGCTTCAACCACATGAGATCGCCTTTTGAACTGATTGATACACCTCATTAACGGAAATTTCAACCATGCATGCCCTGGTTCCCAGTGGACACTCTTTTTCCTCACAGGGTATGCAGGGCAGGTCTTTGATGAGAACTTGATTTTTCCTGCCGATTGGCCCCGTGCGGCGGGGATCCGTGGAACCGTACAGTCCAACCACGGGGGTCCCGACCGCAGTGGCCAGATGCAGCGGCCCTGTATCAGAACTCACAAGACAGTCGCAGCGTGCCAGAAGTGCCGCAGAATGGGAGAGTTGGAGTTCGCCCGCAGCAGATAGGGCTTTTTCCTGCATTAAGGACATTACGCTTCGCACCAAATCGCGGTCTTCTGCTCCGCCGATATAAACAACATTTGCATTAAGCTGGCCGATAAGGCGGTCGGCAAGAGCCGCGAAACGGTCTGGGAACCAGTTTCTTGCGGGACGGGCCGCTCCCACGCTGCAATTTAAGGCGATCAGCGGCTTCGACGCGTCAATTCCCCGTTCGTGCAGAAACTGCTCCATTAATGCTGCAGCTCCGGCTTGTATCGGCAGTTCGATACGCTCAACAGGCTCATGAATTCCGAGGGGAGACAGCATCTGCATGAAATTTTCCGCCGCATGCAAACGCTCGTTTCTTGACGAGAATTTTTTCTGTTTTTTATATGCGAGTACCATCTTCGCATTGCTGAAATGCCGCAAAAAGAAGGAACGCAAGGATGACTGCATATCAAGAAACAGATCATAGTGTTCAATCCTTATGCCCGTCATCATGGCCAGAAAGCTTCTGAAATCTTTTTTTATCTTTGCCTTATCGAATAGTTGGACATCATCTGCAAGAGGAGTTCCCTGGATGAGTTGCTCCAAACCCGGTGAGACCATGACAGTGATATGTGCAGCAGGATATTTTTTTTTTAACGACTTCAATGCAGGAAGCGTATGAAGAAAATCTCCGATGGCGCCCGGCTTGAAAAAAAGTATTTTCTTTATTTCCATTTCGCGCACATTATATGTTAATGTCTTGAATTTGTAAAGGTATTTTTCAGAAATGCCGCAACGAAAGGATTATTTAATGCTCAGCTTTGTAGAATGATTGAAAGTTGATCTGTCACCGATTGGAGGGATTGAGAAAAGATAGTCGTAAACAGTACCATTTTTTGAAATGAGCCGGGTATTCGCATCACACAGATCTCCGTATTGCCGATCAAAGACATTTCTCTTGACAAAAAATTGTGATTATATATTATTCAATACGAACAAATATTTCATGCCGCTGTGGCGGAATTGGCAGACGCAAGGGACTTAAAATCCCTCGCTGGGCAACTGGCGTACCGGTTCGATTCCGGTCAGCGGCACCACTTTTCAAAGAGTTATCAACTCTCTCCTTTCCACAATTTCATCTTCACACCACTAAAGCGTAAACGCAGTAAACAATGTGTAAACGTCAGAAGTCGATCATTATTCTTCGAAATCATCTAATATCCTTGTGATATCCTTGGATTGACTTCACATCTCCAATTCCTTGTTTTTCGATATATTCCCTGATGCCTTCAGCCGCCGCTTTTGCAGCGGCAGTTGTGGTGATATACGGTATTTTGTACTTGATCGCCGTTTTTCTTATGTAGGAATCATCATACATACCGCCTTTGCCAATCGGCGTATTTACAACAAGATTTATTTCCTTGTTGTGCAGGGCGTCGAGAATGTTGGGGCGTCCTTCGTACACCTTTTTAATATGTGCTGAAGGCACGCCGTTCTGCACAAGGAACGCATGGGTGCTTCCGGTTGCCAGAATTTTAAAGCCAAGCGCATGCAGTGTCCGCGCCGCCCCAAGTATGTCCTTTTTGTCCCGGTCATTCACCGTTATAAGCACACTGCCGCTGAGAGGCAGTTTCTGTCCTGCCGCCTCCTGAGATTTGAAAAACGCAAGCCCGAATGAATCGGCAATTCCAAGGACCTCGCCGGTCGATTTCATCTCCGGCCCGAGTGTTGGATCAACTTCAGGAAACATGTTGAACGGGAATACAGATTCTTTTATGCCGACATGAGTATACTTTTTAGGAGTCAGCGCCATCTGTCTGAGTTTTTTACCGAGCATGAGTTGGGTGGCTATGCGCGCCATCTGTACCCCGGTCACCTTCGATACCAACGGCACGGTTCTGCTGGCCCGGGGGTTCGCTTCGAGAATATACACAACATCTTTCGCGATCGCATACTGGATATTCATAAGGCCCACGACCTTCAATTCGATTGCGAGCGCCCGGGTATATTCCTGAATCGTTCTGATATGCTTTTCAGACAGCGTGCGGGGCGGTATTACACAGGCGCTGTCTCCTGAATGAATGCCGGCAAGTTCGATATGTTCCATGATGGACGGCACAAACGCGTCCTCTCCATCCGCAATCGCGTCCGCCTCGGCCTCAACAGCGTCCTCCAGAAACTTGTCGATCAGGACGGGACGGCCCGGTGAAATATCTATCGCAGCGTTTATGTATGCCGTGAGCATGGCATCATCATACACCACTTCCATGCCTCTTCCGCCCAGAACGTATGAAGGTCTTACCATAAGCGGATAGCCGATCCGGCGTGCTGCTGTCAACGCCTCCTCAAGAGTTACTGCGGTATCGCTTTCCGGTTGCGGAATGCCAAGTTTCTGAACCACATTTTTGAAGCGTTTTCTGTCTTCCGCAAGATCAATGCTTTCGGTGGACGTGCCGAGTATTTTTACCCCGGCTTCTTCGAGTTCTTTGGCAATGTTGAGCGGTGTCTGCCCGCCGAACTGAACAATGACGCCGAGCGGTTTTTCGTGATGATAGATGCTCAAAACGTCTTCCACGGTAAGAGGCTCAAAATAGAGTTTATTTGACGTATCATAATCGGTGGACACCGTTTCGGGATTGCAGTTGACCATGATGGACTCTAAACCTTCATCCCGCAAAGCGAATGCGGCATGGACGCAGGTATAGTCAAATTCGATCCCCTGTCCTATTCTGTTCGGTCCGCCTCCCAGTATCATCACTTTGGGCTTGTCGCCGGCTTTTACCTCGTTCGGAGTGTTGTAGGTTGAATAGTAATACGCTGCGTCCGCTCCGCTCACCGGGACAGCACACCACGCCTCGGTCTTTCCGAGTGAAATTCTCCGGTCGCGTATGTCTTTTTCAGGGGCACCGAGTATTTGCGCAAGATACCTGTCCGAGAAACCGTCTTCTTTTGCCTTGGCAAGAAGGTTATCAGGGAGCGTTTTCCCGTTATATCGCAAAATCTGTTCTTCCAGCTCCACCAGTTCTTTCATCTGGTTGAGGAACCAGTGCTTTATTTTTGTTTTCTGAAACAACTCATCAACAGAAGCTCCCTTTCTCAGCGCCTCATACAAAATGAATTGACGTTCTGAAGACGGTTCTTTCAGCAGGGCCATGAGTTCATTCAGGGAAAGCTGATTGAAATTTTTCGTGAACCCCAGACCATAGCGCTTGTTTTCCAGCGAACGGATAGCCTTCTGAAAGGCCTCTTTGTAGGTTTTGCCGATGCTCATGACTTCGCCCACAGCCTTCATCTGCGTTCCCAGTTTGTCCTCCGCTTCCTTGAACTTTTCGAAGGCCCACCGCGCGAATTTTATGACGACATAGTCGCCCGAAGGGGTGTATTTATCGAGCGTACCGCTTCGATAATAGGGAATATCCTTCAAGGTGCTGCCGCCGGCAAGTTTCGCGGAGATAAGCGCTATGGGAAACCCTGTTGCTTTGGAAGCGAGCGCGGACGAACGCGATGTCCTCGGATTTATTTCAATGACGACAACGCGTCCGTCTGCCGGATTGTGTGCGAATTGAATGTTTGTGCCGCCGATGACCTGTATTGCTTCAACAATTTTGTAGGAATATTCCTGCAGTTTCTTCTGCAGTGTCTCGGAAATTGTAAGCATGGGAGCGGCGCAGAATGAATCGCCGGTGTGGACGCCCATGGGATCGATGTTTTCGATAAAGCAGACCGTGATCATGGTATTGTCCGAATCCCGCACCACCTCGAGTTCCAGTTCTTCCCATCCGATCACCGATTCCTCGATCAGCACCTGGCCGATAAGGCTGGCGGAAA
>CAZYEF010000016.1:0-25610 GCA_964646375.1 uncultured Nitrospiraceae bacterium
AGAATGCGGCAAGCGTGGCCAGCCTCATGCTCACCACCGAAGTAATGATTACCGACCTTCCGGAAGAGAAGCCGGAATTGCCACCGATGCCCGGCGGCATGGGCGGCATGGGCGGAATGTACTAAGAGTTTCCGCAGCATGAAGATGCATCCACAATTCACGAGGAACTGACTATAAGCCGGCAAAGGGATTCCCTTGCCGGCTTTTTTCTTCTTCAAAAAAGATATTGAACCTCGGGCAGCTCAAAAATGTTGAGGAGGCACGCCATGAAATTGACGGTAACGCTACTGATGTTTGCGCTTTTCGCTTTTCCCGCCGCCGCACAGAATGCATTCGAGAAGGATCTGATCAAAACAGCGGCTGGGGACCTTGAAATCACCTTTATCGGACATGGATCGCTGATGCTGAAGTTTAACAGCAAGATCATCCATGTCGATCCTTTCGGCACGCTTGCGGATTATTCCAAACTGCCGAAGGCGGACATGATTCTTATCACGCACGAGCATTATGATCACCTAGACGCGGGGACCATTGCCAAAATCCGGTCGAAGGAGAGCACAGTGGTACTGACCGAGGCGGGGGCAGCAAAGCTTCCCGGAGGCATTGTCATGAAAACCGGCGATGTGCGGACGGTGATGGGCGTCAAAATCGAGGCAGTTCCCGCCTACAACCTGCTGCACAAACGCGACACGGGCCAGCCTTTTCACCCGAAAGGGCAGGGAAACGGATACGTGCTGACGTTCGGCGACAAACGCGTCTACATTGCCGGCGATACGGAAAACACGCCCGAGATGAAAGCCCTGAAGAACATCGATATTGCATTTTTGCCCATGAATCTCCCCTATACCATGACGCCCGAGATGGTGGCGGATGCCGCGCACGCATTCAAGCCGAAAGTGTTGTACCCGTACCATTACGGCGACACGGACACCTCGAGAATCACAACACTGCTGAAGGATGAGAAAGACATCGAAGTGCGGATCCGCAGGATGAAGTAAGCAAAGAAGCCTCTCACACCGAGGGGAAATTCCTTGCATTTTATCAATGCTTGTCCTATTCTTAATGAAAATCCGCATGTCAGGGGGCGGTCGTGAAAAAAATAATCATTACCCATGATCTCCATGCATTGTTGACGCAGGACAGGACTTTTTGCAACAGGCGGGAGATGAGGGTGTTCCCCGCCGCAACGACCGACGAAGCGCTGGCTATTCATCGGGAGGAGCGGGCAGATCTTATTATTCTGGAACTGGATATGCCCGGTCTTCCGGGAGAGCAGGCATGCGCACTGATCCGGGATGATGCCGACCTCCGGACGGTTTCGATGATCATGGTCTGCACGGACACTCCTGAAGCGATCGAGCGCAGCAGGCAATGCAGGACGAATGCGGTGCTGCTGCAGCCTGTTAACCCCTTGGTGCTGACAATAAAAATGCAGCAGCTTCTTGATATCGCCGTCCGGGAGACCCTCCGCGTTCTTCTTCGCGTCAACATCGAAACGCGGTCCGGAAATGAATCGTTCTATTGCTGCTCAAGAGATATCAGCGCAACAGGCATGCTGATAGAAACCGAAGAACCTCTCGGAGAGGGTGCCCGGCTGTCCTGTCAGTTTTATCTTCCGAATACAAAAAAAATACAGGTAGCGGGCAAAATTGTCAGGACAATTGACCGCGATCCCGGCGACGATATGCACCAATATGGGCTCATGTTTACGGATATAGGTCCCGGTGATCAGAAAGAGCTCATTAATTATATAAACAGCACCGTACACATTTCACATGCATAAAAGGAAGGACCGGAAGAAAATGTCTTCCGGCCTTTTTTGATGGAATCGGCTCCGACTTTGCAGGCACATCGCCGGTGCGAAGCGATTGCGGGATGCGCATGTCAAAGACGGGCAGCATTACGCGGTGCTGGCTCAGAAACTGCTGCGGCAAAAATGACAACCGCCAGACAGAGGACGATCCCCGCACCGATGAAAGAGGCGCCGAACCCGAGCCAGGCCGCAAGTATTCCGGATATGAGCGGGCCGGTGGTATGGCCGATATCCATTATGGAACCGAGAAGACCCATCGCCGAACCGCGGGTCTCACCCTTGCTCAGATCGGCGATGTAAGCCGCGGTGGCCGATGTGACAACGGACTGGCTGAATCCGAAAAGGATGCTGATCCCGATAAGAGGGAGGAAATCCCGGACAAGGGAAAATGCGGCGATGCTCAATGCCCCGACAATTGTTCCGATGATGATTTGAGATTTCCGTCCGTGTCTGTCTGAAAATTTCCCCATAATCGGTTTAGAGAGTGCAAGGACGATAACCTGTGATGAGAGAAATACACCCACCTCGTAGGCGGTGAGGCCGTTCCTGATCGCGGAGAGAGGGAGGAAGGTTTCGAAGGTGCCGTAGGCAAAAAGAATTGCGGCCTCAACAGCCGCGGTGACGAGAATGGCCCGGTTCGAGACGACCGACCGGAAGGCCGACAATGTATCGCGCCAGGCAGGAGCGTTTTGCTGTTCCGGCCTGCCGGCGGGGATTCTGAGCGAGAGAAAAACAACAACGGCCCCCGCCGCCCCGCACACGAGATACACGGTGTAAAAGCTTATTCCCGGGTTCATGACCAGCGCGCCGAGAATGCTGCCCCCTGCAACCGGGGCAATAAACCTGCCGAGAAGGGTTGAGGTGGAAAACCAGCCGATCTTCTCCCCCCGGTTTTTCTGAAAGAGATCCGATACCAGCGCCATCGCGACGGGCACGAATACTGCCGTCGCCAGACCGTGATATAAACGGACGACGGCAAGCTGCCAAACCGTGGAAACCAGCAGATAGAGCAGGGGGGCGGTCGCAAAGATGACCGATGACAGCAGCAGCATCCGCCTTCTCCCCCAGCGGTCCGAAAGCATGCCGGCAGGCACGCTTGCTACAATGCCTGCAAACGAAGACACGGCCGCGACCATCCCCACGCCAGAGGGATCAGCGCCGAGATACGAGGTGAAGAGCGGAAGCACCGGACTTTTTGAAAGCGTAGTGCTGAATATGGCGAAAAAACCGGTGCCGCAGAGCATTAAAAAAGGATTCATTTCCGGAATGGTCCTTTCAGTTTTCGAAACGGGGCCTGCACCGTGGCCGCGCATTATGGTTTCCAGCGGTCCGGTTTGCCGGCGTGTCGGGAAAAGTGAATTCAGCGTGGTGAAAAAATAACAGTGCGCAATCGCGGCGACAGGGAACCCCGCGTCCTGGTGCAGAATTCAGTGCGAACATTATAGCAGAATATCCTGAGCGTGGAGCTGCAAATAGTAAAAAAGTGAAACCGGTTCTGCTGTCCGTGTGCGGGCACCTCATGTATAGCGCCCCATCTTTTTCAACGGCCAGCCACACAACCGTGGTAAAATAAATTCTCATGCGTGAAGATTTTGAACTAAAGCGTATTGCCGTGGCGGTCCGTGATTTTGCACTGCCGGTTCCCCGGACCGGCAGCATTGAAGCCAATTCAGGTTTTGGACGGGCTGCAGCCGAAGGCCAGGAGATTCATGCCCGGGAGCAGCGGAAACGGGCCCGATCGGATGAATCCTACGAGGCTGAAGTTTCTATCAGCAGATCCTTCCAGCGTGAAGGCTACCAATTCTGCATTGACGGGCGCATGGACGGTATATTCAGGGGCGACCCGCCACGAATAGAAGAGATCAAGACCAGTTTCAACATCCGGGACCTCGCATGCCGGATCTCCGGCAACTTCGCAGACCATCCGTACTCTCTGCAACTCGCGACCTACGGCTACTTCTTCTGGCTTGAGCACGAGGTTGTCCCCCTGCTGACGTTTCATCTTGTCTCAACCCGGAGCAGGGAATCTCTGGATGTCGAACAAACGCTCGACATCCCGGCATACGAACAATGGCTGCATTTGCGCCTCTCCGAGCTTGTTGACGAGGCGCAAAAAGCGGAACAGCGGGCGCGCCGCCGCAGAAAACTTGCCGGAGGTCTCTTCTTCCCTTACGCAACCCCCCGCGCCGGACAGATTGAACTAATGCAGACTGTTGAGGAAGGCTTGAGGGAACGGAGACCGATGCTTATCCAGGCTCCCACCGGAATCGGGAAAACAGCCGGTGTTCTGTATCCTGTTCTGCGGGAAGCGCTCAGCCGGGGGCAGAAGGTGGTCTATGTCACCCCGAAGAACAGCCAGCACCTTGTTGCCGAAGACGCCGTGGAGCGCTTTCAGGATGCCGGTTCGAAGATTAAGTCACTCACCATCACTGCAAAGAGCAAAATCTGTTTCCAGAACGAACCGCTCTGCGATCCTGAGTTTTGTGAATATGCGCGCGATTACTACACGAAGGTGGCAGAACTGGGGTTGCTGGACATGCTTGCGAAAAAAAGAAAACTGAAGGCAAGGACCTTTCGCGACCTGGGAAAAGAATACCGCGTATGTCCTTTTGAGCTTCAGCTTGACGGTTCGGAAGATGCCGACATCGTGATCTGCGATTACAACTACGTTTTCGGGCCGCGCTCCGCCCTCAGCCGTCTGTCCTCGATCAACCTTGACCAGACGGGAAAACCGGACCTGGTGATTGACGAGGCCCATAACCTTCCCTCGCGCGCGATGGACTGCTATTCTCCTTCGCTCTCCACGTTCGCGCTTGAACAGATGCGGGCCGAACTGAAGAGGGTGCCTTCCCGATTGCGGGACGAGGCGGAGGGGCTTCTCGATGACTGCATCCAGGTGGTCACCGCGTGCCGGCAAGGGACCGGCATGCAGCCGCAGAAAATTACTCCGCCCATTGACGCGTTTCTTGAGCAGGACACGAAGCTCCGTGCATTCCTTTCCCGCTATCTTGATTCCGGAAATGAGATTCAACCCCGGGATGCGATCCTGAAACTCTGCTTTTACTGGTCTGCATTCGCGGAAGCACTGGAGCACGTTCAGGGCTCTGATGCGGATGAATTTTTTGCAACTGTTCATCCCGACCCTGCCGGCGGCATGGTGAAAATCACCTGCTGCGATGCCTCCGCCATGCTCAAGGACTGCTATGCCGGGTTCGAGCAGGTGGTGGGTTTTTCAGCCACATTAAAGCCCTTTGTGTATTACGCGAGATTGTCCGGACTCGATCCTGAGGTGGTAAAGACCAGGGAATTTATAAGCCCGTTCCCCAGGGAACACCGCAAGATCCTGATCATTCCGCAGATTTCGACCAAGTATGCCGACCGCGGGAGGAACTACGCCAAAATAGCAGGTGCCATCGAACGGATAGCGTCGCTGCGGAGAGGGAATTATTTTGCCTTCTTCCCGAGCTTCGAGTTCCTGGAGCAGGTGCATTCCGTGTTTCGGGCGCCGGAAGACTGCTCCGTTTTGAAGCAGGAACGGGAGATGAAAACAGACCAGATTGAAGAAGTCCTGCATCGTCTCAGGGAAGGGGCCATCCCTTCAATTCTTTTTGGCGTGCAGGGAGGAGTATTTTCAGAAGGAGTGGACTATCCGGGAGAAATGGCCATCGGCGTCTTTGTCGTCGGGCCCCCGCTGCCAAGCTTTGACCTCGAACGGGAAGAGATGAGGAACTATTATGAAGAACACTATGCCGCAGGTTTTCACTACGCCTATGCCATTCCGGCGATGGCCAAAGCGGTCCAGGCTGCGGGCCGGGTAATCCGCTCCGAGGAAGACCGGGGACTCATCGTGCTTATGGACAGCCGTTTTGTTCAGGGAATCTATTCACGATCCATGCCGGCAGACTGGTTTGACATGGATGTCAATGAACTTGTTTCCGGGAGCATACTGAAGGAAATTTCTGATTTTTGGGCCAAAACCTCTTCCTGAAATATTTTCCGCAAGTACGCTCATTTTCTTGACAAACAGCAGACAGTATATATAATCAAAACCCTTTGAACCATCACAAGTGTAAAAGAGATGCCATGATGTATCACGCAAATCAGAAGCCCATGCTCCGTTTTCTTGCGGTGATGACCGCCGCCTCAATGATCGGACTGCAGGGTTATTCCATCCTGTTCAACAACTACGCTGTTGAAGTACTCGATCTCGACGGCAACGGCGTCGGCCTGATCCAGTCTGTGCGGGAACTGCCCGGACTGCTGGCGGTTCTGGCGGTTTTTCTGCTCCTGATAATCAAGGAACACCGTCTGGCCGCACTTTCCATCGTGCTGCTTGGACTCGGCACAGCACTCACCGGACTCCTGCCCACTTTTTGGGGCCTGGTCTTTACGACATTGGTCATGAGTTTCGGCTTCCACTACTATGAAACAACCAACCAGTCGCTTACGCTGCAGTATTTTTCCACCGGGGTATCGCCCATTGTCTTCGGCAGGCTGCGGAGTCTTGCCGCCGCTTCCAGCATCGCGTCAGGCGTTCTCATCTGGGTTCTGGGATATTTTTTTGAATATCAGGGGACATTTCTGGTGGTGGGCGGCCTGGTCGCTGTCGCGGGGATATGGGGAATGCTGCAGGACCCCACGCACAAGAATATTGCACCGCAGCGTCAGCGGATGATCTTTAAAAAGAAATACATGCTGTACTACATCCTGACCTTTTTAGCCGGCGCCCGCAGGCAGATTTTCACGGTGTTCTCCATATTCCTGCTGGTGAAGATCTTCCATTTTTCGGTGCGGGAGATGACGCTGCTGTTCATTGTGAACAATGCCGTCGCCTGGATGCTGAACCCGCTGATCGGCAGGGCTATCGTAAAATTCGGCGAGCGCAGAGTATCATCCGTAGAATATGCCGGCGTTATCCTGATTTTCCTGACATATGCTTTTGCCGGTTCTAAGATGCTTGCAGCGTCCATGTATGTTCTTGACAACATTCTGTTTAATTTTTCCGTGGCAATCCGTACCTATTTCCAAAAAATCGGAGAACCGGAAGACATTGCTTCGTCCATGGCCGTAGGCTTTACGATCAATCATATCGCCGCGGTGTTTCTCCCTGCTCTGGGCGGACTTCTCTGGATGATTGATTACCGCATTCCATTTTTTGCGGGTGCACTCCTCGGAGCTGTTTCTCTGATTGCTGCTCAGTTCATGCGGAGCCCTCATGATCCGGACGAGCCGGGCGGAGATGCGCTTCCGGTATATACTGCCGTGGAAACTGAAAAAACCTGATGACGCATTCCGTTTGCTGCCCTGCAGCAAAGCCGTCCATATCGGAACAGTACTTTTTAAATGAAGTTTCTTACAGTATAATAAGCCTATGTACCTGTCGCTTCTTCTGGGCCTTGCTGTCGGTATGGCTTTTGGATATGTTTCGCAGCGCGGACGCTTCTGAATGCTCTCGACCTGCTACGAGGTCGTGACCGGCCGTGAGCCGAACATGCTGAGGGCGTATCTGCTGGCCGTGCTTGTGCAGATGCTTGCGGTAAATGTGCTGGCGGAATTCGGATATCTGCGGGTGAATGTTCCGCCGTATTTCGGGTTTGCGACCATCGTCGCCGGATTTATCTTCGGCATCGGGATGGTGCTTTCGGTCGGATGCGCAGGCGCCGTATTCTACCGGGTCGGCGAGGGGAAGCTTGATTATCTTTACGTGGTGGCTGCGTTTGCCCTGTCTGCCTGGTTCAGCAACGACTGGCTGGTCGGGCCAATCCATCGGTTCTTCCACAGCACGAACCTCTCCGCAACCCTCCACCATGCCTTGACTGTTGACCGTCTGCTTCTTGCCGCAATTATTGTCGTAGCGCTCACTCTCTGGGTCATCAGGGGACGCAACCATGCGGCCCAGGGAGTCTGGAGGTGGCCGACCACCGGTCTGTGCATCGGCCTGGTCGGCATTGCCGCGTGGACCGTGCGCGCCATGAACGGCAAACCCTACGGGCTCGGAACCATGCAGGGCAGCGATGGACTTGCAACGTTATTGCTTCAGGGGGACCTCTCGGCGATTGACGGAAGCCTGCTGATGGTTTTGGGTATCCCTCTGGGCTCGTTCATCGCTTCACGATCCTGCGGGAGGTCGCCGGACGTGCCTCTTCATTCCCGACGGATCATTCGCGCCATTGCAGGAGGATTTCTCATGGGCACGTCGGCTGCCGTCGCCGCCGGTGACAATATGCTTCACGGTCTGAGCGGCGTTCCAATTCTTGCAGTCAGCAGTTTCCTCTTTATGTCGTTCATGTTCCTTGGAGTGTGGACAGGCGTGAAGCTCAAGTGGCTTCGTTGAAGGATGGAATCTTATACTGTAACAGGGCTGTCCCCGGTTAACCAGGAGCAAGCTGAATCCCTCCCCGCGGTATTCTGAAACGCCACGAAAGCGTGAAAAAGTAGTATAATAATATTTATAGAGCCATTATGATCCTTTCTCCACCCATCTTCTTTGAAAGGAACAAAACATGGAACTCTTGACGCTGAAGTTTTTCCCCCCTCCCCGGCCTGTATGCTTTTCCTTGTTTACTGTCTTGTCTGAGTTTTCGCCGACACAGAGAAAATTTTTTGCTGGTGGAAAGTGCGTTACTTTTCGTTAACCTTTAAAAAGGAGGTCGCTATGTACAAGAAGGTGCTGGTTCCGCTGGATGGTTCAAAATTGGCCGAGTCTGCTCTGGATCATGTAAAAACCCTTTTTAAAGATGGCGCCATCGGAGAGGTCACAATCCTGCATGTGGTCAAGATTGACGTTCACTGGTCTGAACTGGAGGGAGGACACTTTAGTATTAATGCTGTGAGGGATGCCCTTTTTTCAGCCGCCAAAAAATATCTTGCAGGGGTGGAGTCTCAGCTTGCTAGCGGGGGCATTAAGGTGCAGACGATTTTGCTGGAGGGCAGCCGGCCTGCTGAAACCATCCTCGATTACGCACAGAAAAACGGAATGGAGATGGTCATCATTGCCACACACGGTTACACGGGGTTGAGAAAGCTGATGTTCGGCAGTGTGGCCTACGGAGTTCTTCATGAGTCGCACATACCGGTGCTTTTGATCAGACCAAAATCCTAGTCAACGGGAGCGCTGTTGAGCCGACGGGACCGGCATGCTGTTCAGGATATAATGAATTATGACTGCACCATTTTTTTACGGTGCAGTTTTTGTTTTTAACGCGTGTTTTTGCAGGAAAAGGGCGTTCCGGAAATCTTACCTGAGGAGCATATCGTTCAGCACTTCTCCCAGACGACGAATGCCGACGCTGATGGTTTCCTCATCCATGCAGGAAAAATTCAACCGCAGCGTGTTCAAGCCCTTTTTCCCCACATAGAAAGGATCGCCAGGAACAAAAACCACCTTTTTTTCAACGGCGCGTTCGAAGACGGCAAGTGCTGGAATTTTTTGGGGCAGGGTAATCCAGAGAAACATTCCTCCTTCCGGCTGCGTACACGAGATTTCAGCTGGGAAATATTGCCGGATGGCCGCAACCATTGCCTCCCGCTGGCGGCCATAGGCCTTCTTAATGGCATCGATATGACGGTCAAGGTCATTGTCCTTCAGATACTGAAGAATGATTTTCTGGCCGAGGTAGTTTGTGTGCAGATCTGAGGCCTGCTTTGCGATAAGCAGTTTCTCCATCAGTTCACCGCCTGCAGTGATCCAGCCTATCCGCAGCGAAGGCGCCACAATCTTCGAAAACGACCCCAGCATGACTGTCGTGTCCGGCATCAGCCGGTAAAAAGAAGGCCTGTCCTGTCCGAGAAAGCGCAGCTCTCCATAAGGATCGTCCTCGACAAGGATTGTTTTCCTGTTCTTCATGAGGTCAGCCACCGCCCGCCTGTTTTCCTCCGCGTAGCTTATTCCCGTCGGGTTCTGAAAATTCGGGACGCAGTAAAAAAGCTTGGGCGCGGTGTCTGAGAGCACCATGCAAAGAGTGCTGATATCAATTCCATTGTTGTTTAGAGAAACCGGCAGGAACACAGGTTTGTAGAGTGAAAAAGCCTGGATGGCCCCAAGATAAGCCGGTTCTTCAATGATGACCCCGTCGCCGTCGTCCAGGAGCGTTTTTCCGAGCAGATCGAGGCCCTGCTGTGAACCGGTCGTGATCAGAATGTTGTCCGGCTTGATGTGAATGCCTTTTTTATCCCGGTACCGTTGCGCGATCCAGGTGCGCAGTTCCCAATCTCCTTCGGATGAACTGTATTGGAGGACCTCTTTCCCCTGCTCAGCGAGGACCTTGTCCGCGGCCGCACGGATTTCTCCGACGGGAAAAAGATTCCGGTTCGGAAGGCCTCCTGCAAAGGAGATAATGGACTCATCAACCGTCACTTTCAGAATCTCCCTGATGAAGGATCGGGGCACATCGTTTATTCTGTCGGAAAAGATATCATTCATTGTTTCCTCCCGGGCCGTTCCCGTTTCGCGAGACCGCCCAGCGTCCATACTGCTTCTCTGGTTTTGTCATTCCAGATTGATACATTGAGTCTTAGAAAATTGCGAAATCTCCGGCGTGACGAAAAAATGGGGCCTGGAGCAAAGCTGATTCCCGACCTCAGAGCTTTTTCGTACAGACTGAGGCTGTCGATCTGCCGCGGCAGCTCGACCCAGAGCACTTGCCCTCCCTGGGGCCTTGAAACTTTTGTCCCTGCGGGAAAATCTTTTAAGACGGCTTCAGCCAGAAATCCGGCGTTCCGTGCGTACACTGCACGTATGGAACGCAGGTGGCGGTCATAACCTGAGCGGGAAAGGAACAGGGCCAGTGCAAGCTGGGGAGGAGTAGAAGTCGCCAGATTCGTGATTGATTTAATCCGCATAATTTTTTCAAGGAATTTCCCCGGAACTATCCAGCCAAC
The DNA here is from genome assembly GCA_964646375.1 of uncultured Nitrospiraceae bacterium. Lineage (GTDB taxonomy): Bacteria > Nitrospirota > UBA9217 > UBA9217 > UBA9217 > JBAZLV01. The sequence continues at coordinate 10,694 of CAZYEF010000016.1, forward strand.
CCGATATCCCGGTGTGATGGTCTTGGAAAAAGACGAACAGAGCAGAACCATTCCCGCTTTATCGTATGCTTTGGCGACTGTTGGTCTTCGGTACGAGTAAGACAGATCGCCGTAGGTGTCGTCTTCAATAAGCGGAATGTCGTGCCGAAGAAGCAGTTCGACCAGTTCTTTTTTCCGTTCGTCCGGCATGCAGCATCCCAGCGGATTGCTGAAATTCGTCATAAACAGACAGGCTTTAATCCGGTTTCGTCTGATAGCGTTTCGCAGTGTATCCAGGTTGACGCCTTCCCGCGCATGGGTTGGTATTTCGAGGGCTTTTAGTCCGAGCATCTCGATCGCCTGAAGAAAGTTGTAGTAGGTGGGCGATTCGATTGCCACGGCGTCACCCGGTTTGCAAAGAACCTTCAAAGCGAGGATGATCGCTTCCTGGCAGCCCGATGTAATGACGATATCATCAGGCGAAAAGGAACATCCTGTCGTGAGCGCTCTTTGGGCAATCCGGGCTCTTAATTCCCTGCAACCGGGTGAGAATTCGTATTCCAGATTTCTCGTTCTGTACGTCCGGGTGACGGCGGCAAGGGCACGGTTGATTCTATGGACGGGGAGCAGTTCAGGGGCGGGAATGGCGGCGCCGAGCCTGATCAGTTCGGGTCTGCGGTCATTATTAAACACTGTCATTACGAGATCATTTATGGTCACTGTCGTGGGGGTGGGCGCGGGCCGTGAAAGTGAAATTTCCTGCTGTCTGTCCGACGCGGGAGGCAGAACGTAATAACCCGATTGAGGACGACACTCCACGATCCGCTGGTCTTCAAGCAGCCGGTATGCCTCCATGACGGTGGCAATGCTTACTTTCATCTGCCCCTTCAGACTGCGTATCGAAGGAATTTTGTCTCCGGGACGGTATGTCCCTGCCGCTATCAGATGTTCAATGCGTCCGGCAATTGATTCATAGAGGGTCGTTTTCATGCTTGCTGCTCCTGCCCGTCATGCTGGGGCGATTGTACTGCGGAAGAAAGCACCGGCACAAGGTACAGTTGGTATGCCTAAAAACCGGTACAGTATAGATATCATAAAACTGTTCTGGTTGCAATTGCACATGCCTGCATCTGTTTTAAAGGGAAATCCAGCAGTATGATGCTGCCAATGAGGACTGCTCATGAAAAAGCGTAATGCTGCCGTGGGAAACAACATGTGCCGTATTTTGGTTCCGCCGGGCAAAGCAGCGTTCGTTCATCTTTCGTCCGGAGATATGTTCAGCACCGAGGTGCAGGAGCGGTATGTGGAGATGCATGTTATCAAGGGAACAGCATGGATCACCCAGGCGGGTGATCCGCAGGACTATATTGTTTCCCGTGGCGATGGATTCATCTCCGACCGGCGCGGACTGGTTGTGGTTTGGGCGATGAGTGACGCAGTGGTTGATATTCGGAATAACCGTTCTGTTAAAAAAGCACACATTATGACGCTCCCTATCAGAGGGAAACGGTATTCGTAATAACAATAAAATATGTTGAATCAAAATATTTTTTGTGTTACTATGCCTGCATGCGGGACACCATTCATATAAGGGATTTGCAAGTGGGGATGTTTGTTCTTCTTCCGTATTCCTGGCTTAAACCGCCCTTTATCAGCCGTGAGTTCAAAATTACGTCGCAGGAGCAGATCGACAAAATCGTGGCCTATGGCCTTGCCACGATCATCATAGACACGGAACGGGGATCACGCCCGGAAGCCGCGTCCTCCGGAGTCCCAGAATCTCCGTCCGCAGATTCCGCGAAAACGTGGGAGCCCGAGAAACTGGTTCCGCCCGAGCTGCGCGAGGCCATTCATGACAAAAAACTCCCGCCGGAGAAAAAGTCCAAAGTTGTGTACCAGTGTTCCCTGGAACTCATGGGCAGACTGTTCGACGACCCTAAAACGGAGAACATCAGAGAAGCAAAGTCCGGGATCACCGAAATCGTTGATCTCATCATATCTGATGACGCTACATCGGCCGCGCTGCTCGAAATTACCTCGTATGATTACTATACTTATGCTCACTCGGTGAATGTAGGCGTCTTCTCCGTGCTGCTGGCCAAGTCTCTTTACAAAGGCTCCGACGCGCATAACATGCACGAGCTGGGCGCGGGTTTTTTTCTGCATGACATCGGCAAGGTCCGCATCGCTCCTGAAATTGTCAATAAGCCGGACAGGCTTACCGATGATGAAATGACAATCATGAGAACCCACCCCGACCAGGGATACGGCATTCTTGCGGAAACGGAACAATTGACGGAAGAATGCCGTATCATAGTGTCGCAGCATCATGAGCGGCACGACAGCACCGGATATCCCAGAAAGCTCAGGGGGGAAGAGATACACGCCTACGGACGCATCTGCAGCATCGCCGATGTCTATGACGCGCTCACCGCGGAACGATCCTATAAAAAGAAACTGGATACCTACAGCGCGCTTAAAATCATGAAAGAACAGCTTCTGAATCATTTTCAGCAGGAACTATTTGAGCATTTTGTTTTGCTTTTTTCCCAATCCAGACGATAACCTGAGAAAGTCACCCCTCCTTTTCCCCGAGCGGAACAGTTGTCTTTTTTCCAAAAGACCAGTCTTCTCCCTGGATGTTTTTTACAAGATACACAAATTATGTTGAGGTTCATTTTCTATGCGGCTATAATAGAGTTGCTAAACTGTTAAATGCAATGCAGCGTGCTGTCGGCGTAACAGGCCGAAGCATTTCAGGAACCTCCCGATGGAGCAGGCCAGGGGCGGGCAATTCTTATTGAAAAAACCGTCTGATTGAAAGGGGAACCCTTCATGACTGAATATTATAAAGCAGAAGACCTTGAGAAGTTCGGCGATGTGGGTAAACACAGTCCCGCCCTTTTTAAGAAGTTCATGGACTGGTATGCGGCGTCGCTCGAACCCGGCACGCTCACAAAACGTGAAAAAGTGCTGATTGGAGTGGCAATCGCACATGCGATCCAGTGTCCCTACTGCATAGACGCCTATACCAAGTCATGCATTGAGGAAGGTTTAAGCCTGGAGCATATCACGGAAGCGGTGCATGTCGCATCCGCCATCCGGGGAGGGGCGTCGCTGATCCACGCGCTCCAGGCGCAGAATTCAATTGATAGAAACTCTCTGTAGGTACTATAATAATAAATAATTGGATATGAAGTTCCACGACAAAGTCATAGAAAGCGGGAAAAAACCGCTGCAGTCCCTGGAAAGCAAAATATTGCAGGTAAACCTCGGATACCGCTGCAATATGGGATGCAAGCATTGCCACGTGTCGGGCGGGCCGGCACGGCCGGAGATGATGGACCAAAAAACCGCGGAGCAAGTCCTTCGGATTTTTCTGGAAAATCCCTTTGAGTCGCTGGACCTCACCGGCGGCGCTCCGGAATTGAACCCGTCCTTCAGGCTGTTGGTGGCTGAAGCGCGCAGGGCGGGACGGCGGGTTTTATCGCGGACAAACCTCACGATCTTTTTTGAAAAAGGGATGGAAGATCTTCCGGAGTTCTATCGGGAACATCAGGTTGAACTGGTCGCATCGCTTCCTTATTATCTTGAGGAGAGTGTTGACCGGGTGCGCGGATCGGGCGCGTACAGGAAAAGCGTGGAAGCCCTTGCGGCGCTGAACCGGCTGGGCTTCGGCATGGACACATCGGATCTCGCCATCAGTCTTGTCTATAATCCGCAAGGCATGTTTTTCGCGCCCGCTCAGAAGACCCTTGAGTCGGAATACAAACGGGAACTCAGGGAGCGACACGGTATTTTCTTCACCCGCCTGTACACCTTCACGAATATGCCGATAGGCCGGTTCAGGGACTTTCTGATCAGAACGAACAAGCTGGGCTCCTACATGGAAAAACTTTCGAGCGCTTTCAATCCTGCAACCCTTGAAGGCGTCATGTGCAGGCATCTTGTGAATGTGGGCTGGGACGGGGCTTTGTATGACTGTGATTTCAACCAGATGCTCGGGCTCGGGACGCATGCAGATCTGCCGCGGCATATCACGGGCTTTGATTACGCGAAATTTACCGGCCGCACCATTACCGTTGACGATCACTGCTATGGCTGCACGGCCGGACAAGGGTCGTCCTGAGTGGGTGCAGTTGCCTAGCAGGCGGTCGCCTGCTGAAAAAAGAAACCGCACCACGTATTCCCTGCCTTTCAGCCTTTTCTGCAACCGGTTCGGAGTTGGTCATCGCCCCGCCGTGGCGCAACCGCGCTCTTATTCTGCTGTTCGTCCCCGTTGCTCTTCCGCAGTGCTTCAGGATATACCTTGGCAAAACATAAAGGATGATGTACTATTACTGAAATTATTTATCTCAATGAGAGCTGCTGCTGAGAAGAAAGAAGGCTTTTTTGAAAAAGCTTTTTGCGCTTTCCATCCGGGCCCGACTCTTCCTTATTACGATGATAGTGGCTCTTCCCGCGGCGGGGGTCATCATCTATTCCGGATTAAAGCTGCGGGATGAGGCGATCCGGGATGCGCGGCGGGAGACCCAGAAACTCGTCGAAAGCATTGCGGCTGAACAGCAAAGCCTGGTCACGGCCGCGCAGCAGTTGATTATAGCACTGGCACAACTGCCTGATGTCAGAAATCAGTCTCCTGCGCGGGTCCAGCCGGTCCTGAGAAATATCCTTGCGGTAAATGCCCAATATTCAAATATTTTTATAGCCGGTCGCAGCGGCCATGTCTGGGCGACGGCGGTGCCGGTAAAGCCGCCGTTCATTATTTCCGACCGCCGATATTTCCTGAATGCGCTTGCAAGCGGGCACCTTTCATCCGGAGAATTCATCATCAGCAGGGCCACGGGAAAGCCATCGTTTAACCTTGCCTATCCCCAGAAAAACGAAGTCGGTGAAATTACCGGTACAATCAATGTCGGATTTGTGACGGACTCCTTTACCCCGCTGCTGGAGCGCTCCAAACTGCCTGAAGGAACGGTTTACATGCTGCTTGACCATGCGGGGCGTGTCATGAGCAAATCCATAGACCCCGCCAAGTACCTTGGAAAACAGATTGACTCCGCGCTCTTTGCCCGCATGAAGGAAGGCGCCGTTATGGACACGTTCCTGGGTGTTGATTTTGACGGCACTGAACGCATCATAACCTACCGCAAGCTGCACCTCGCGGGAGAAACGTCTCCCTACATGTATGTCCGCGCCGGCATTCCGGTTGCCGTCGTTTTATCCGATGCCAACAAGGCGCTGTTCGGCAATCTGGCGCTCTATACGTCCTTCCTGCTGCTTGCGTTTCTTATCGCCTCATTCATCGGCAAACGTTCGATTGCAGATCGCATCAGTCTTCTGGAAAAAGCCTCCCGCGACCTTGCCCGCGGAGACCTGCAAACCAGAATTTCCGACCTTGTTGCGGGCGGAGAACTGGGAAACCTGGGACAGACGTTCGATGCCATGGCGGGACAGCTTGCAGAGCGGGAGCGGGCGCTGATTGAAAGCGAAAGGAACTACCGTGAAATATTCAACGCCTCGCAGGACGCCATAATCGTGCATGATGCGGAATCGGGAAAAATCGTGGAAATGAACAAGACCGTTGAAGCGATGTTCGGTTATTCCCGTGAAGAGCTGCTTTACCATCCGCCGGACGCGATCAGCGCAGGTGAGCCGCCGTACTCTCGGCAGGAGGTTTTGCAATGGATACAAAAAGCCTTTAGAGAAGAGCATCAGCTGTTCGAATGGCTGTGCAGGAAGAAAAACGGAGAACTGTTCTGGACGGAAGTGGCCCTTTCCGCCACGCGTATTGGAGGCGAAGGGCGCGTTCTAGCGGTCATCAGAGATATCACCGAACGCAAACGCGCGGAAGAGGAGAGGCAGGAACTGCAGCTGCAACTGGTCCAGTCGCAAAAAATGGAGTCCATCGGCCGCCTGGCGGGAGGGGTCGCGCATGATTTTAACAACATGCTGAGCGTTATCCTGGGTTATACGGAATTAATAAAAAATCGTCTGCCCGTCAATGATGCTCTTCTTCTCGACCTGCACGCAATAGAAAAAGCAGCCGGTCACGCTCGCGACGTAACTACACAGCTCCTGGCATTTTCCCGAAAGCAGGTCATCGTGCCTGTGCCGATCAATCTGAACGACATCATTGCCGATACTCAAAAAACCCTTGCTCCCCTTATTGGCGAAGATATCGAGCTTCAGTTCGAACCGGGTGCCTGTCTTTGGAGCATCCTGTTTGATCCTTCACAACTCAAGCAGATTCTTGTAAATTTGGCGGTGAACGCCCGGGATGCCATGCCCTCCGGCGGCAACCTTTTCATCAGAACCACCAATAAATCTATACGGGATTTTCACTATCATGACCACGGCCCGCATATTCTGGGAGACTATGTTCTTCTCGAAGTGACCGACAATGGGCACGGCATGGACGCTGAGACCGTCTCGCATATATTCGAACCGTTTTTCACCACAAAAGGTGTCGGCGAGGGAACCGGACTTGGACTTGCCACGGTCTACGGGATTGTCGAGCAAAACGGAGGCTTCATCAGCGTTTCCAGCAAGCTGGGAACAGGAACCACCTTCAGCGTGTATATTCCAAAAAGCACGGAACAGCCGGAAAAATCCGGACAACCTGGAGAAATGCAGGCGTCCTTCGGAACCGGCACAATCCTGCTGGTCGAAGATGATCACATGGTGTCCAAACTGGTGGTCGAAATGCTTTCCTCGATCGGCTACACGGTCTTGACAGCAACCAACCCCTCCGATGCGCTGTCACTGTGCGGAAAAGATGAAAATAAGATAGATCTTCTCATTACGGACGTTATTATGCCGAATATGAACGGCAGGGAATTAAGAGACCAGATCAAACAGCTTCGGCCTGAAATCAAAGTGCTGTTCATGTCCGGCTACACGTCAGATGTGATTGTGCATCAGGGAATACCGGAAGAAGAGATGCATTTCATTCAAAAGCCGTTCAGTCTCGCCGATATCGCGCAAAAAATACGGAACCTTCTCACAACCTCGTAACGGCGCGCAGTTCCGTGATCTGGAGACGCAGCAATGTTTCGTAAAATTCTCCATTCACTGTTTTTTCCCCGGTTCGACTGGCTTCAGGTCGAGGTGACCTCCTTTTGCAACGCTGCGTGTTTCTACTGCCCCCATACGGTTTACAGTGATCATTGGATCAGCAGGCATATGTCCCCCGAAATTTTCAGGCAGCTCATTCCGGCCTTTAGAAAAACAAAACTTGTCTATCTTCAGGGATGGGGCGAACCCTTCCTGCATCCTGATTTTTTTTCCCTGGTTGCGCTGGCGAAGGAAGCAGGCTGCAGTGTGGGAACGACGACAAACGGTATGAACCTTGACAGCCTCTGGGTTGAACGGGTACTCCGGTCAGGCCTGGATATTCTCGGTTTTTCCCTTGCACATACGGATCCCCGCAATGATTTCCTGAGACAAGGCACCAGCCTGGAACAGGTGCTCGGCCTGATCCGCAGCATATCGGCGGCAAAACGGAAGGCCGGAACGGAGAAGCCGGTCCTGCATGTCGCGTATCTGCTGCTGCAGACAAACAGAGAAGATGCCCGGCGCCTCCCTGCCCTGCTGAGCGGACTTGACGTCGACGAAGTGGTGATCAGCACGCTTGACTGCGTCCCTTCACCAGAGCTCGAGAAAGAGGTGATGGCGCGAGGCGCGGAAGATGAACTCGAGCGTCTTCGCAATTATTTAGACACCATCAGCGCGGAGGGGGAACGTGCAGGTCTGCCGATTCACTATCAGATTGGAAGCGGAGGGCGGAAAAAACTGCACTGCAGCGAGAATGTTCAAAAGGCAGCGGTAATTTCAGCATCAGGGGACGTGTTTCCCTGCGTTTTTATGAATCTGCCGACGATGGATCTGAGGAAAGCGCATGACCAGTGTTCTCCTGAGCGCTTCTGCTTTGGAAACATCACTGAAAAGCCGCTTGAAGAGATATGGCGAAGTGAAGCCTACAGAAAATTCCGTCGTTCCTTTTCCCGGGAACACCTTGCACCCAGGTGCCTGCAGTGTCCGAAGATGTATCTCGACGCCGGAAATACTTCCTCGCCGCGGGATTCACAACCGTTTCCCTAGGAGCTGTTTTCACCATGCTGAATACTGGAAATGCACGACAGTTTGGAAAAATCACCGCGGCACGGGATAAGCAGACATGAGACCGCGCGTTCTGCTTGTGAACCCGTGGATATATGATTTTGCCGCGTACAATCTCTGGGCAAGTCCGCTTGGTCTGCTGAAGGTGGCGGAACATCTGAGCTGTTGTGACGTTGATCTTTTCTTCATCGACTGCACCGATGCTTTTGAAGTGAGACAGTACGGCATCGGAAAATACCGCGCCCAGCCGGTGCCGAAGCCGGTTTCACTAGAAAAAATTCCGAGGCGTTACAAACAATATGGAATAACCCGCGCTGAGTTCCAGAAGAGGGTGGAATCCTGCATGCCTGCTGACATGGTGCTGGTGACTTCGATCATGAGCTACTGGTATCCCGGCGCGCAGGAAACGATCAGAACCGTGAAAAAAATTCTCGGGGATATTCCAGTTGTGCTTGGCGGAATTTATCCAACGCTCTATCCGGAGCACGCGGCAGCGCATTCCGGAGCCGATCATATCTATTCCGGGCCGGCGGATGATCGGCTTTTTCCATTCCTGCGGGAATGCGGACTTCCTCTCCGAGCCGCGCGCGGCTCCAGGCCATATTACGAGCTTGATCTGCGCGTGCAAAATCGATTTGGCACACTGCTGACTTCATCCGGCTGCCCTTTTCAATGCTCCTACTGCGCCTCGCAGTTTTTGTCTCGCGCGTATGAGCAAAGACCCCGCGAGGATGTTTTGAAGGAGATTGCAGCGCTCTCCGGCAGGGGAATCCATGATTTTGCCTTTTATGACGATGCGCTGTTGCATGACGCGGACAGTCACATCAAGCCGCTCCTGAGGATGATAATCAGGCGCAGGTTGCCCGTTCGTCTTCACGCGCCCAACGGTCTGCACGCGCGCTTTCTTGATGACGCGCTAGCCGGTCTCATGAAGGAAAGCGGATTCAGGACTGTGCGCCTCAGTTTTGAGACATCCGATCCCGGGCGGCAAAAACGCACCGGCGGCAAGGTTTCGACGGAGGATCTTGCGCGGGCAGTCAGCGCATTGCAAAAACACGGTTTTACCCGGGAGCAGATCGGAGTATATCTTCTGTTCGGCCTGCCCGGTCAGGGGCTGGATGAGGTGGAAGAGGGGATCGCATTCCTGCAGAGGCTTGACGTGCGTATCTTTCTGGCGGAATTCTCTCCCATCAGAGGCACGGCCTGCTGGGATGAACTGGTGAGAGACGGCATTATCCCTGACGACCTCGATCCGCTTTTTACCAACAACACGGTGTTCTCTTTTCTCTATTCCGGTTACGACGCTGGGCGGGTGAATCGGATGAAGCTTATGGTGAAGGAATACAACAGAAAACAGGATATTCGCGCATGGGTGTCAGAAAGTACGGATCGCTGAGCAGAAGCATGCAGTGCTCATGAGCTATTTCCCGTCCCATCCGGCGAGCCGCGCCATCATGACCCAGAACGCCTTTGCTTTCAGCTTGCAGACATACGCCATGGAAGGATCGCCGCCTTGCACGCTTCCGTCCGAATGTCCGCAGGTGGCCGGAATGTCAACGCAATCAGCGGGGTGCGCAGCGCACCATTTCGGGCACCAGCTGCATTCGCCGTTTATTCTTCCGGACCCCGAATAATATTTTCCATTCGGATCATAGGACTCGATGTCGGCAAAATCAAAAAGCACTTTTCCGTTCTTCTTGGCATACTCCCGGATCAGGTTGTTGTTTCTGCTGAGCGCGGCACTGCCTCCGTCTACGTGTCCGGTCATATAGATGAAGCGCATATTGGTGAATTCAGTCTCCAGCAGACTGAGTTTTTTCAGATAGGCATTGACGAAATCCGCGTTAGAAGACGACATCTCCCCGCACCATGCGTACATCGAAAAATTGAATTCGCCCATCCGGGCGGCGCGTCTGGTTCTTTCCATGCCTGATTCGGTGCTCCAATATGATTCGGGTCCCAGGCTTTCGCGATAGATGCGGAGTGCAGGCGGGTTTTCTTTCGGCGGCAGTCCGGGGACCGAGGAAAACATGACTGCAACGCGGTAATTCGGATTCGATCTGCCCATCGCTTCAAGACCGGTGATGATTTGCTTGCCGTGTGACAGGTGTATATAATACAGGGTCAATTCCCTGGCTTTGTCGAGATACTTTTTCGGAATACGGTCAAACGACGCCACCGATGTGTGGTCGATGACAAGTGCTTCAGCCCCAGAATAAGAAGGTTTGGCGGATGTCGTGTGGTCTTCACATTTTCCGCTGGATGCTGCCAAAGCAACAAGGATGAGCGCAGCCGCTGCTGTTCGTATCATGGTTTATTTCCGCCTTTTCCCGGATTGTGGTGCCGATACAATTTTCTTTTATGATAGCACAACCCCAGGCGGAATCCAAACTCGCGCAATATTTCATGCCGTTTCCCGGTATGTTTTGCTAAGGTGAAATATTGACGCATGCTCTTTATTTTTGACATTTCCGGGAGATACAGTATACTTTGTCGCATCAAGGCGCTCCTATGCCGGAATACATCGGTACCGTCATCAGGCCTCCGAGCGAGGCCGATAGTCTTATTCTTCAGTACACCATCGGGTGTTCCCACAACCGCTGCGTTTTTTGTCCTGCCTATAAACAGAAGCAGTTTCGTGTACGGAGCATTCATGAAATGGAAGCGGATGTTGTGTCCTGTCTTCCCTCCTGCCGCGATACACGCCGGATTTTTCTGGCTGACGGTGACGCGCTTGCGGCCCCCCAGCAGGAGCTGCTTGCGCTGTTTGCGCTTTTGCGTTCCCGGTTTCCCCGGCTTTCGCGCATCGGGATGTACGCAAATGCGGGGAGTATTCTTGGCAAAAGCGTGACGGAGCTTGCCAGCCTCCGCGAACAAGGCCTGGGCATCCTGTATTTGGGGGTTGAATCCGGAGATGACAATTTGCTCGCATGGATGCGGAAAGGCGCAACCACGGCAGAGATGACGGAAGCAGGCAGACGCGTGAAGGAAGCCGGGCTGAAGTTGTCGGTCACCGTTCTGCTCGGCATCGGCGGAAGCAACTGGAGCATGCAGCACGCACAGGCGACAGGAAAACTGCTTTCAAAACTCAGGCCGGACCACGTCGGAGCCCTTACCACCATGGTGGTTCCGGACACGCCGCTCCACCTGCTTGAGCAGGCGGGAGATTTCAGCCTTCCCGACCCGTTCTCCCTGTTAAACGAACTTGCTGAAATGATTGAACGCACGGAAATGCGGGGACTTTTTTCCGCGAATCATGCTTCGAACTATCTGCCGCTGCAGGTTCGCATGCCGATGCAGCGCGCCGGGGCGGTCAAGATGCTCAGACTGTGTGCGCGGAATGCGGATGAAACCGTGTTGAAGCCGGAATGGCAAAGAGGGTTGTAGGAAAGCGGTTCCTGCAAGCATGAATCAGGTTGAACGATGAAAGGGAGGAACCCCTCCCCGTGAAGGGGGGGTAAACGTGTACACGGGGAGGGGAGAAACAGCTGATGTTTTTGCAACGTTCAGGATTGTCCTGTCTATTTCTGCTGTTCCGCCGGAAGTTGCTGGACCGGACCACGCCGATTTTTGTCTGCTGATCTCATGGGATGATGAACTCTGCACTTTTTGAGTTCAACAGGAGTTTGAGCAGCCTCTACGCAGGCTTTTTCCTCATCAAGTATTGCCTTCCTCGTTTCGATCATTTTCAGAATGCGTGACTTCAGAGCGGTGAATTGTTCCGGAGTTATCTGTTTCTCAGTTCCTTGCTGAACAGCGGGGCCAGGGCCGCTGCCGCCGGTGGCCTGTTGCGCAACGGCGGTCAATGCAAAAAGACTTATCAACAATACTGCAGCCATGAAACTGGATACCGTTCTCATTGTGATCCTCCTCAAATGTCTGGAACAAGCGGTTATAACTCATGAGACAATGAATGCCGGAAAAAGTTTAATAAATTTTTTGATTTCCGGTTTAACGTCTGAACACTCCCGGCAGTGACAGCCTGCGGTGCTTAGTTTCTGCTATTTTTTGATTTTTGTCTGTGGTATAGTAAATTATTCTCTGCCAGAGCTGGTATTTCCCGGGAGGATCATGCTTGTAGCCATTGACATCGGCAACACCAATATAGTCCTTGGAGTGTTTGATCATGAAAGGCTTGTCGAAAACTGGCGCGTCGGGACCAATGCCCAGATAACACCGGATGAATATGCCATGACCATCAAGGACCTGTTTGGTTTTGCGGGCATAGAATTCAAGCAAATTACCGGGGTTATTATTTCGACGGTGGTGCCGCCGCTTTTGCCGGTCATGGTTGAGATGTCAAGGAAGTATTTCCATATTGAACCCATGGTGGTGTCCCACCATCTCAAAACGGGAATCACCATCCGCTATGACAACCCGAAGGAACTCGGGGCAGACAGGATCGTGAATGCGGCGGCGGCGTATAAAATCTATGGCGGTCCGATCATTATCGTTGATTTCGGGACCGCAACAACATTCTGTGCCGTGACAAAGGATGGAGAGTATCTTGGGGGGGCCATTACACCCGGTGTCAAGATATCCGCCGAAGCTCTCTTTCAGCGGGCATCCAAACTGCCGAGAGTTGAACTTACAAAGCCACCCAGGGTAATCGGCACCGATACGACGAGCGCCATGCAGGCAGGGATTATCTACGGATATGCCGGACTGGTGGATGGTATTGTCGAACGGATGAAAAAAGAGCTGTCACCCATTTCCAAAGTAGTAGCTACCGGTGGCCTGGCTGAGCTGGTATCAACTGAAACGAAGACACCTCTGGAAGTAAAACCTCATCTGACCCTCGAAGGATTAAAGCTTCTTTACGAAATAAACCGCTGATATTTCAACAGATAAGACTTTTTTTACAATGTCTTCCGTCTGAGTGTTTTCAATAAATATTGCCGGCTTGCCGATATGTTTTGCAGAGCCTGCCTTGACGGTTGTTTTTTTTTATGATATTTTTAATTCATTGATATTTTGAGGATATGTAGATGAAAATCCTTGTTGTCGATGATGAAGAGGGTGCGCAGGAGCTTTTTAATATTATTTTAAGCGACGAAGGCTATGATGTTTCGTTGGCGGGCTGCGCGGATGAAGCGCTTGCGCTCATGAAAAATAATACGTTTAATCTGGTCATCACCGATATTAAAATGCCCAAGATGGATGGTCTTCAACTTCTTCAGGAAATACGGAAGACAGGGTACAAAACCGACGTGATCATGGTCACGGCATACGGTGAGGTGGAAAGCTATTTGAAAGCCATGAGCCTCGGCGCAGCAGAATATATCAACAAGCCCATCCGCATTAAGGAATTGAAGCGGATCGTGCATAAGGTTCTGACGGAGCAGAAGGCGAGGTCAGGAAACTAATGTCACGTCTGCGCAAGGACCCCATTGTAGGCCGCTGGATCATTATTTCAACGGACCGTCCCAAAAAACCCCAAGACTACAGCTTTGAAGAGCCTGAAGATACCGTAAAACCGGCGGAGTGCCCCTTTTGCGGCGGCAACGAGGCGAAAACCACTCCGGAAATTGCGTCATTCCGGCCCGACAAAACCCTTCCAAACAGCGCAGGCTGGTGGGTGCGCGTGATACCGAATAAATTTCCTGTGCTTCAAATCGAGGGGAATCTGGAGCGCGAAGGCAGCGGGATTTACGACTGGATGAATGGCATCGGCGCCCACGAAATCATCATCGAAAGTCCGGAACATTCACTCCGGATGGAAGACCTGCCGGAAAGTCAGGTTGAAAAGATCCTCTGGGCATACCGCGACCGCATCCTCGATTTGGAAAGAGACAGCCGTCTTCGCTACGTGCTGGTTTTCAAAAACCAGGGCTGGGCAGCCGGGTCAACGCTGAACCACACGCATTCGCAGATTATTGCGACGCCGGTTATTCCAAAATTTGTGAAAGAAAAACTTGACGGGGCCAAGTCCTATTTCGATTATAAAGAGCGGTGCATTTTCTGCGATGTCATTCATCAGGAACTGACATCGTCGGAGCGCATTGTGGAGGAAACCCGCCATTTCGTGGTTATGGTCCCCTTTGCTCCACGGTTTCCCTTTGAAATCTGGATTTTCCCCAAAAAGCATCTCTGCTCCTACGTGGATGTCAGCAAGGAAGAAATTATGGATTTCTCCCGGACGCTGAAGAACACACTCAGCAGGCTTGGCAAGGTGCTGAACAATCCCCCGTATAATTTCATGCTCTACACATCACCCAACAGGGTTCCGCGCAGAGGGCACTGGCACACGTTGAATGATGATTTCCACTGGCATCTTGAAATTACGCCGCGCATCACCCGGATTGCAGGGTTCGAGTGGGGGGCCGGATTTTATATCAATCCAACTCCACCCGAAGACGCAGCGAAATACTTGAGAGACGTAAAACTCTAGTTAACTTCGGCAGACCGCATATACATATATATTAGCGGCATTCATCCTTCAGAGAACCATCAGAATTTTTTTCCTCAGTAGAAGGTTACGACGATCCAACCTCCATACCGATCCAAATCAGCCGCCCGTTCAGGTCAGACCGACCACCTGCTCGAATCCAAAGCAACCGTTTGTTCCGATTTATGCCTTTTAGCTTATGTTTTTTACCAGGGGGGAAATGCGTGAGGCCAAACTTCAAACTATACATGGCAGGTCTTTAACGAATCACCTGCTTTTGCGTACTGCCAAGAATCTGACGAGGGCAACGAATACTTGCTTGTATCTCGCATGTGAACACAACCGTTAGAAATGCATTTTCCAGCGACCCACTAGACAGGACAGTTGGAGTCAGAGTGTTAGTTTTCGATTTGTTCTGCCGGATATACC
>CAZYEF010000017.1:0-25528 GCA_964646375.1 uncultured Nitrospiraceae bacterium
CATTGGAGGCAGTAAAAAACAGATTGCGAGAGTTACCGTTGACTACCGTATTGTGGACACCACGAACGGCGTGCAGTTGCTGGCCGATTCGGGCGCCGGGATTTATGAAAAGAAAGTAACTACGGTGCTTGGTATGGGAAGCAAGGCGAGTTATGACGCCGATTTGCGCGATGGCGCGCTCCGTGACGCACTCACGAAAGCCATGGTAAACATGATGAAGCAGTTGGGCAACCGAAAATGGAGCGGCAGGGTGGCAAAGGTCTCCGGGACCACTTTGTATATTAATGCAGGACAGAAGTCAGGGCTGAATGTTGGAGATAAACTGGACGTGTATCGAGCAGGTGAAGATATTATTGATCCTGATACGAAACTCAAGCTGGGCACCACCGAAGATATTATCGGCGGTGCTGTGATAATCAGAAATGATGTCGGCGATGATCTCTCGATGGCCCAACCGACATCCGGCTCGGGATTTCAGAAGGGCGATGTTGTAAGACTGAGTACAAGATGATTGGCAAATATCGATGTAGAAAGGACGTTGCCATGCGAACATATTTCAACAGAATGGCGCTTGTCGTGGTTCTGACGTTGTTGTCCGGTGCTTCAGCTTTTGGTGCGGAAAATCCGAAGGAAGATGCTGTGGCGACCATGGTACAAGGAACAGCTCGAGTGTTTAGCAAGGATTCATCAATCGGACGGATTCTGAAAAAGGGAGATTTGCTCAAGAAGGAAGACACCGTTAAAACCGCCAGAAAGTCAAGACTCGAAATAAGCTTTCCCGACGGAACTCTCGTAAGGCTTGGTGAGAATTCAACTCTTCAGATGCGGGAAATCGCGTATAACCGGCAGACCGAAGGAAAAAATATCAAAGTGAACCTTTCAACGGGAAAACTTTGGGCAAAAGTAAAAAAGTTCACCACCACTGATTCCTCGGTAGTGGTTGAAACTTCGAACGCTGTCGCTGGTGTACGGGGCACCGTTTATCGGGTGAATGTGGAAGATGATCAAAGCGCTCTGATCAGGGTCTATGATGGATCGGTGTACGTTGCTAATCCTCCGAAAGATACATCCGGCAGGCCTGCTAAACAGGTGCAGAAACCGACGGAGGTTCCGGGCCCGCATCAGGTACCGCCTCCGTACCACGAAGTAACGATGGAGGAATGGACTGTAATCGTCCAGGCCATGCAGCAGGTCAGCGTGTCTCCACAGGGGATTGCTTCACAGCCCCAAAATTTTGACCCCAAGGCTGATATGGACGACTGGGTATTGTGGAATCAGAAGCGGGATACATTAACTACGTTTTGAAAACGTCCTGTACTGGGACTGAAGGCCGCCTCTGCTGATTGGAGACGGCCTTTTTTAAGATGAACGTGCCGAAAGTACTTGACGCGGATGCAGTTGTGATGTATATTATTGAAAATGGTTATCAATATCAAGCTATGACAAAAAAAGCGACTGTACAACTAGCGCAGTTTCTTGCCGGACATGGTTTGCGGTCCACGAACCAGCGGGACGCAATACTTTCAGCTTTTGTCGGTGCCAAAAAACACCTGAGCGCCGAAGAACTGTATGCACAGGTCAAAAAAGCGTATCCTGGTATTGGTTATGCCACTGTGTACCGGACTCTGAAGCTTTTGTCAGAAGCAGGCCTTGCGGAAGAACGAAGATTCGACGATGGCTTCACCCGGTTTGAGTATAAATCCGCCGGCAATCACCACGATCATCTTATCTGTACACGATGCGGTTCAATTATAGAATTTGAAAATGAACGCATCGAAATTCTCCAGCAGGATGTGGCGAGAGAAAATGACTTTGAAGTCCACAGCCATAAACTGGAATTATACGGCTTATGCTCGGAATGCAGAAGCCGGACTCTACGTGGCAGGAGATAAAAATAGCCGGTGCAGTCCTGTTTTTTCCTGAGAGAGGTTTTTTCTTATCATGCACGATCATAGTACAAGCGGCAGAGACCGTCGTCACGATTTCAATCTGAACAAAATTCTTTTAATCGGTAATCCCAATGTAGGCAAAAGCGCGCTCTTCGGCCTCTTGACTGGGAAATATGTCACGGTGTCAAACTATCCGGGTACTACTGTTGAAGTGACGTATGGAAACGCGGTTTTGAATAAAATCCGAACCCTGGTGATAGATACCCCCGGAGTGAATAGTCTCGTTCCTATGTCGGAAGATGAAAAAGTGACCCGGGATATGTTGCTTTCCGAACGCGTTAATGTTGTTGTCCAGGTTGCCGACGCAAAAAATCTTCGTCGAGGATTGCTGATCACTCTCCAGCTTGCAGAGATGGGTGTGCCGTTCATCCTTGATCTCAATATGGACGATGAGGCGAAAAGCCGCGGTATCATCATCGACCAGGAATTGCTCTCAGAAATTCTCGGCATCGAAGTTATCAAAACGGTCGCTATCAGAAAAAGCGGCATTGACAAGCTTCTCAAATGCATTCAGCAGCCCCGATTGTCTTCCTTGGAGGCGCGATATGATCCCGCCATCGAGACAGGAGCAGACAATATTGCGGCATTGTTGCCGGAATCGCCCGTCTCGCGGCGGTCTCTCGCCTTCATGATTCTGGCCGGTGATGAGAGCCTTAAGGGTTGGCTCCATGCGCATGTCCAGGAACATGTCATCAAAACAATAGAACAAATCCGGCAGGATGTGCAATCACAATTCAATAATTCGCTCGGGTTTCTCATAAACAATGCGCGACTGAAGAGGGCGGACGAGGTTCTTGCGCAGGTCATGATCCGCCATGGTGACGGAAGCCGGTCAACAATTGCCTCACGTCTTGGTTTCTGGTCCATGCACCCAATCTACGGATTACCGATTCTTGGGATTGTCCTGTATCTTGTTTATCAGTTCGTGGGAGTGTTAGGGGCGGGAATAGCCGTTAATTTCCTGGAAAAAACAATCTTTGGTGAATACCTGAATCCCTGGAGCGCGAAAATCGTAGATGCGGTCCTGCCCGTGCCTTTCCTGCATGATTTTCTGGTCGGCGATTATGGGCTAGTCACCATGGCTCTTACTTATGCCATCGCAATTGTACTGCCGATAGTGGGCTTTTTCTTTATCGCTTTCGGCATTCTTGAAGATTCCGGTTATTTGCCACGGCTTGCAGTTATGGTGAATAGAGTCTTCAAAATCATGGGATTGAACGGGAAGGCAGTGCTTCCGATGATCTTGGGACTTGGATGCGATACGATGGCCACGCTGACCACGCGAATTCTTGAAACAAATAAGGAACGTATTCTTGTTACTCTTCTTCTTGCGCTCGGCGTTCCCTGCTCTGCACAACTCGGTGTCGTCCTGGGGATGATATCCGGCATATCCGGACTGGCAACCGGCATTTGGCTCGGTACCATCGTTTTTATCATGCTTCTGGTAGGGTATGCTGCTTCCAAAATTGTTCCTGGCGAACCGTCCGATTTCATACTGGAGTTGCCACCCATTCGCATGCCTCAATTCATGAACATTATTGTTAAAACGCTGGCAAGGGTGGAATGGTATCTGAAAGAAGCTGTTCCGCTGTTTATTTTGGGGACTTTCATTCTATTCGTCGGCCACAAAACGGGAGCGCTTGACTCTATTCAAAAGTTGACAGACCCGCTGGTCGTGGGACTTCTGGGTCTCCCCAGCAAGGCCGCAGAAGCCTTTGTGATTGGTTTTCTGAGAAGAGACTACGGCGCGGCGGGCCTTTTCATCATGGCGCAGCAAGGTCTGCTCGACCAGATTCAAGTCGTGGTAAGCCTGGTGGTTATTACCCTCTTTGTTCCGTGTATCGCGAACTTCTTCATGATGGTGAAGGAACGGGGGGTGAAAACAGCAACGTATATGCTGCTTTTCATTCTTCCGTTTGCCTTTGCGGTTGGAGGAGTGTTAAACTGGATACTGAGGACGTTTAGGGTGACGCTGTAGCAACAGGGTTTATTGAATATTGTTGCCTTTGTATTCCGCTTTTTGAAAGGAGATGTCATGCAAGAACATCAGAGACCCCAGGGTACCGAAGGCAAGGCCGGGCATCCTGTTCTTTGCGTATTGCCCGAAATAGAAAAAGAAGATGAACTTCTGGAAACCATCTGGGTGCTCAAAGAAGAGGGGAAACTCGATTTTCAGCGGGCCGTTGATCGTTGCTCCATTCCGGAATGTGAAAAAGTTTTGAATGGACTTGCCGAGCACGGATGGATTGCCGTCAAGGGTGAATCGCTTGATTTTCTCCCGAAAGGAGAAGAACGAGCTCGCGAATTGGTCCGCAGGCACCGTCTTTCGCTGCGGCTATTTTATGATCTTTTTGCACTCGATGACGCGGAAGCAGAGGCGTGCAAGTTTGAACATATTCTTTCCCCCGAAGTTACCGATAGTGTTTGTACCCTGTTGGGGCATCCTCCCAACTCACCGGATGGAAAACCAATACCGAGGGGAAAATGCTGTGCCATGTTCCAGAAGGAAGTAAAGCCTCTCGTAGTGCCGCTTACAGACCTCGTACCGGGGGAAAATGCAAAGATTGTCTTCATTACCCCTGAATCCCATTCGCGTCTTGACCGGCTTTCTGCCATGGGAGTGGTTCCCGGTACTCTCGTCAAGCTTCATCAGAAAAGCCCTTCGTATGTATTGCAGATAAACGAGACGATGATAGCTGTCGACAAGAGCATTACTAAAGAGATTTTTGTGAAAAAAATTTAGAACCGCCATTGGTATCGTTTTACCTGCTCAATGAGGGGAGTGGAGCGCAGTCCGCAGACGCTCCCGTGCGCTGGCAAATATCGCCCGGTACTGGTCTGTGCAATAGTCCGGATAGGTATAGTCATTAGCAGCATATTCGTGATTCCTGATGTTGTATTTGAGCGTGACCTCCGCGTATATATTTGAGCCGATATAAATACGGTGCGAATAGTCCTTGGTCGTCGCAAGTACGACTTTTGCCTCGGTCACATATCCGGGATCCAGATTGATTTTTCTCTGCGTTGTTTTTTCAGCTTGAACGGAAAACTTCTCTTCGACCATAGTCGCAAAAATTTTGATTTTTGGCAGTTCCCCGGGATCGATGAGTTCTTTGAAAAAAATGAATTTTCTGAAAATATCATCTCCGAGTTCTTCTCGATAGTAATGAGTCAGATTCCAGGGCAGCAGCGGGCTTTCATAATCGATCGATCCGTATTTTGTGCAAAAGATATCGGCACACACGGGGAAGAGTGCCGGGTCTGATGACAGCATGCCGACGAACAGTTTTACAGGTAGTGGCTTTTTCATTATATTCCCGTGAGTTGTTTTTCGGTTATTGAATGATATATTTGGACAGCCCTTCCGGACCGTTAAGCGGCAGTTCGAGGACTACTTCAGCCTTTCCACCTTCCAGTTCACGCTCGCTGACTACCGCATAGCCTTTGATAAAACCCTGTATCCTGAAAGCGAAGTTTTTGTCGCGCATGGCAGTTTTGACATTTTTGTCTGCATCTATCCGGATTTGCTCAATGATCCTGAGCAGATTTCTCTGCGCGTCGGCAAGGGCCGCTCGTCGTGCCATGGTTTTCCGTATGCTCTCGTTTGCCGCATGCTCCGGTGGAATGCCGATGCCGGTCGCATGGATTTTTCCTGCCGCCCAGTCTATGCCGTCAATGGGGCTGATAGGAAAAAGGGCGGCATTCTGCTCCAGTTTCTGGTTTTCAGTGATTACCAATTGCGCTGTATCTTCTGTATATCCCGGTGCGTTCGCCCGCAGAACATAAGCGCCGGCTGGCAATTCTTTAAATTCGTATTTTCCCTCGGTATCAACTTTTGCTGCAGCACGTTCCTTTCCTTCATAGAGCAGTTTGATTTCAGTGTTCGGGCGTGGAGGTATGATTTTTCCTGACAGCACTGCGTTGCCGCTTGATGGGGAAAGTTCGATAGGACGCAATTGCGTGGTTTCGCCTGGTTTCACCGTGATATTTGCAAAAGTAAGTGGATAAGGAGAGTCTGAAACAGACACGCTGATGGTGTATGTACCTGCGGCAAGAGGAGCCCTGAATTTTCCGCTCTTTTCATCAGCAGCAACAATAAGAATAGTTCTGCCATCCTGCATTGCAGCAACACGGATTGATTTGCTCGGAAGAACGATAGTCCCTTCGATGGCACCCTGTTGATTTGTTTGGCAGGAAAAAAGAAATCCAATTACAATCCATATAATAATAAAGCCGGATAATCGCGACATGGCAACCTCCGGGAAAAATTATACCACAAAAAACCTCTCCTTAGCCAGATCCGCAATAGCTTCTCTTCGTAAATCCGAACACTACTAGGCTCTTGACAAAGATGACGGGTTTGCTATAGTAAGCCATGCAGGTTACACGTGAAGAGGATTACGGAGTAAGAAGCGTCTTATATTTATCTCGCCAGCCGTTTAAAAAAATCAGTTTTATCAACGAAATTTCAGAACACTCCAAGATTCCAAGAAGCTTCCTTGCAAAGATTCTGCAAAAACTGGTTAAAGCGAAGATTATACGTTCCTATCGAGGTGTGAAGGGTGGTTTTTCACTGGCCAGGCAAGCACGTGATATTACTGTGCTTGAAGTGCTGGAGGCGATCGAAGGGAAACTTGCCTTGAATATATGCACCGCTGATAAAAGAAAATGCAATTTTTCTAAGCAATGCCCGGCCCATGCTGTCTGGATGAATGCTCAAACGAAAATGACCGATGTGTTTAAAAAAGCCAATTTCGAAGACCTTTCCCGTCAATAAAAAATAACAGTCCTGTTCCGAGCTTCAGCAGCACCTTCAACTCACCGCCATGCATCCGTCGTTTTTTTCTGTGGTATTCCACTTGACACGCTGCATTCTTCTGTCTGAGAAAATCAGCGCAGACATCCAAATAATGAAATTCCTTGACACTCGCTGCCGCTATCAGTAGTATGGAAAATTAATTAAACAGTTAGTTAATAAAATTTCATGATGAGATCGGCAAAAAAAAATACAAAGACTGCGGGAAGGCGACCCGGGTTTTTAAACAGACCAGAAAACACCCGTGCAGCCATCTTAAATGCGGCCCGACATGTATTTGCGCGAAGAGGGGTTGATGGCACCTCGGTGCGGGAAGTAGCCGAAACTGCACATGTGAACAACGCTATGATCTATTACCACTTCAAAGACAAAACCGACCTCTATCGAGCTGTTTTAGCGGACTCTTTTGCCGCACTCGACCGGATTTGGGAGCATCCTGTGTTTCAGAGCAGCGCGACAGCACGCCAAAAACTGCAAAAATATATCGAAGAATTCATCCGTTTTGAACACTCCAACGAGGAATTGAGAAAAATCATGTCAATGGAATTTGCCACAAGCGGAGAGAGCACCCGATGGCTCGCAGACAATTATTTCAAGTTTCATTACGAAAAATTGTCAGTCATCATGAAAGACGGCATGAGGTCAGGAGAGTTTAAAAAATATGACCCGGACATTGTAATCGCGTCGATTATCGGCGTTATTGTGCAAAACTTCATCACACAGCCTGTCGCGGAATATCTTACCGGAAAGAAAATGGACTTGTCGGTAGAACAGTTTGGAAGATTTGTATCTTCTGCTTTTCTGGATGGCCTGGCTCTGAAATCTCAGAAAATCAATAAGGAACCGTAAAGGCATGAACACAAAAATCTTTTTCATACTGATGACATTCTCCGTATTCGCATTGCCTGCATCGGCAGTATCAAGCAATGATGCCGCAGCAGTGTATTCTCTCCAGGATGCGTATTCGGCCGCCTTGAAATCGAATGAAACGTACAAAATATCCGAGCAAAATGTTTTTCAAGCGGACACCAGAATTGATCAGGCGAGGAGCTATCTTCTGCCCCGACTGACCGGCAAGGCGGGGTATACCTGGTATAATGACACGCTACCTCCCAGTGGCGGTTCCATTCTTTTCCAACCTATGGAACAGGCTCAGGCTGTTTTGGAACTCACCCAACCGCTGTATACCGGCGGCAGAACACTGGCAGCGTATCGGACAGCGAGAATACAGTTTGATGCCAGCAAAACACAGCTTTCCTCAACCCAGCAGGACGTTCTTATGAACGTGTCAGATGCCTATTTTGAAGTACTCAAAGCGGAAAGACTGACTGCGGTGAGCAAAGACTCACTTGCCCGCATGGAAGAATATAAAAAAGTGACAGAAAAGGTCGCCTCTACTCGAAGGACCAGAGCAAATGTGTCTGATTTGCTGCGGGCCAGAACCCTGGTGAGCCAGGCGGGAATTACGGTGAAGACTACCGAGGACCGGCTCAAAATTGCCAGACAGAAACTGAGCCTGCTGACGAAACTCCCTGAGGATGCAGCGGTAGTAGAGCCGCAATCGTTCCGGGTGCCGTCAGAATCTCTTGATCGCCTGAAACAAACGGCGATGGAGAACCGCGATGATTATATCAACTCCCGCTTGAGCCAAAAAGCGGCCGAAGAGAACATCACAATTGTCAGAGGGGCACATTTCCCCCAGCTTTCTGCTGTCGGAGGAATCCAGTATACCGATTCGCATCCGGTCATGATAACGGATGCCACTGTGTATTATGCCGGTCTGCGCCTTCAAATTCCTCTTTTCGAAGGAGGATTGATGAGGGCGGAGGTCTCCGAAGCAAAATCAAAATTACGGCAGGCGGAATTTGCGACCGAGCAACTTCGTCGGAAAATAGAAACCGAGGTGTCTGAGGCGTATATCAATCTTCAGACACTGACAGCGGTTCTGGACAGCGTGAAACTGCAGTACGCTGACGCAAAAGAAAACTATACAACCGTTACCGGACTGTTTGGTGACGGTCTTGTGTCGAGTCTTGCGGTCATAGATGCCCAGCAGGCCCTGTATGTGGCAGAGCGGGAGTTCGTGAATACCACCTATGACCTCCAGGTTGCCATTCTGCGTCTTCAGAAAAGCACCGGCCGTCTCGACAAAGCCAACTGATTTCAGATTTGGAAGAGGACTCTCATGCGTCTCCCGGAAATAGCCATTAAAAGACCCGTGTTTATCACAATGATAGGGCTTGCATTGATCGTGTTCGGAATAATCGCCTATCAGCAGCTGGCGCTCGACCTCTTTCCAAAAGTTGACTTCCCGGTGGTGAACGTTACTACAAAGCTTGTGGGTGCCAGTCCGGAAGTCATGGAAGTGGATGTTACCGACCCCGTGGAAGAGGCCGTTAATACAATCAGCGGCGTCAAATACATAACCTCAAGAAGCACGGAAGAATACTCGGTCGTCACCGTGGTATTTTATCTTGAACGGAATATTGAGCAGGCCGCGCAGGATGTTCGGGACAAAGTGGCCGCAATCCGCAACAAACTTCCCCGGGACGCAGAACCGCCGGTAATCGAAAAGATCAGCCCCGAAGACCAACCCATTGTCTGGATCGCCGTATGGGGAGATCGGTCCATCAAGGAAATAACGCATTATGCGGACAAAGTTCTGAAGCGGAACATTGAAAAGATACCTGGTGTCGGTTCCGTCACGATTAACGGCGGCAGGACACGCCAGGTTCGCCTCTGGCTGGACCACCGAAAGATGGATGCCGTTTCGCTTACCTCGGAAGACGTAAAGCTCGCACTGGGACGTGAACACAAGGAGGTCCCCGGCGGCCGCATAGAGAATCAAAAGACCGAATTCACCGTAAAAACCAAGGGGGAATACGATACTCCAGAAGCATTCAACAACATGGTCATTACCTACCGGCATGGGAGGCTCATCAAGCTGCGCGATATCGGCTACGCAGAGGACGGAATGGAGGATGAGCGTTCCATCTCCCGGTTTAATGGAAAAACCTCGGTAGGACTTGCCGTAAAGCGCCAGACCGGAGAGAATACCGTAGCCGTGGCAGAACGCGTAAAAGCAGCGGTTGCCACTATCACCCCTCCATCCGGCATGAAACTGGACATTTCTTTTGACCAGTCAAAGTATATCCGGCGTTCCATCGAAGACGTCCAGGTATCGCTTTGGCTCGGAGCAATCCTTGCCGTTATAATCATTTTCATCTTTTTAAGAAGCGTCAGAAGCACCCTGATCAGCGCCGTGGCGCTTCCTATTTCCGTAATAGCGTCCTTTGCCTTCATCCAGCTGTTCGGTTTCACGATGAATGTAATGACCATGCTTGCGCTGTCGCTGTCCATAGGAATCCTGATTGATGACGCCATTGTGGTGCTCGAAAACATCTACCGCAGGATGGAGGATGGCGAAATTCCGGAACAAGCCGCGCGCGAAGGAGCGTCTGAGATCGGCCTCGCGGTTATGGCAACAACCCTGTCTATTGTCGCCGTTTTCATCCCGGTCGCGTTTATGAAGGGCATTGTGGGGAAGTTCTTCTTTGAATTCGGCATCACCGTGACCGTTGCCGTGCTTATTTCGCTGTTCGTTTCGCTGACCTTTACCCCCATGATGACATCCCGGTTTCTGAGCTACCGGCAGAAGCATGGAAAACTCTACCTGTTTTTGGAAAAAGGTTTTGAAAGAATCTACGAAATTTACCGGCCACTTCTGGCATTTGCCCTGAACAATCGGGTGAAGGTCCTCGTGGCAGCAGGTGCATGCCTTGCCGCCGGTCTTGCCATTTTTATTATCCTTGATAAAGAATTCATGCCGGCTGAAGATGAAGGAAGATATATGGTAAGGCTGGAAACTCCCATCGATTATTCGCTCTCTCGTGCAGATTTGCTTATGAAAAGTGTTGACGATCAGCTGCAAAAGCGTTCCGAGGTTCAGAACACCTTCTACGTTACCGGGTCTGAGCTTGGACAGGACATAAATAAAAGCAGAATTTATGTCAATTTAAAAGAGCGCAGGGATAGGAAAATACTGCAGATAGACTCGATGAGCCAGGTCCGAACCTCACTGGCGAAAGTCCCGGACTTGAAATCATCCGTAGAAGATATCGCCATGGTCGGCGGCGGCATGCGGTCGGTTCCTATCCAGATGATGGTGCAGGGAAGAGACCTGGAAGAGCTGAACAAGCGCACCTTGCTGATCAAAGATACCTTCGCAAAGATTCCCGGAATTGTCGATGCGGACACGGACATCGAGATCGGAAAACCTGAAGTCAGGATCACGATTGACCGCGACCGGGCGGCGAATCTTGGAGTGACCGCCGCCAGCATCGGCAGCACGGTTAACACGATGATCGGCGGTGAGAATATCGGAAAGTATAAGGATGAAAAAGAAGGTGAACGGTACGATATCAATGCCCGCCTTATTTCCACCGACCGCAGCGTTCCGTCCGACCTGGACAGGCTGCGCATCCGTTCCATGACGGGAGAACTGGTCCGCATGAAAGATGTAGCGGCGTTCAGGACCGGCACAGGACCGACCGTCATCACCCATCTTGACCGTCAGCGCGCCGCGACGGTGTTCGCCGGGACCGAAAAAACAAAACCCGCCCAGGAAGCAGTCAGCCAGCTCGAACAGATTGCGAAGAAAAACCTGACTCAGGAAATGTCCTTCCGCCATATGGGCATGAGCGACGCCATGCTGGATGCTTTCAACAATATTGCGTTTGCCCTGATTCTTGCGGTTATCATGGTCTACATGATTCTGGCGGCGCAGTTTGAAAGTTTCGTACACCCGTTTACGATCATGTTTTCGCTGCCGGTCAGCCTTATCGGGGCCATGGGACTGCTTATGATTACGGGAGAACGCATCAATATTTTCAGCCTGATTGGTGTTATTCTGCTCATGGGTCTGGTGACAAAAAATGCAATTTTGCTGGTTGATTATACGATCACGCTGAGGCACCAGGGGATGAGCAGAACGGAGGCGATCCTGAAGGCGGGGCCGATTCGGCTTCGTCCTATTCTCATGACCACGTCTGCAATGGTCTTTGGCATGCTTCCCACCGCCCTTAAAATCGGCGAGGGATCGGAAGCCCGCGCACCCATGGCCATTGCCGTTATCGGGGGACTTATTACTTCAACGCTGCTCACGCTCGTTGTTATTCCGGTAGTCTATACCATCATTGACGATTTAGAAAACTGGTTGAAAGCAAAAAGAACAAAAAATGCATCTTAAATACCAGCACGTTTTTCCGGAGACTGAATTCATGCTCAGGCTTGGACATATCATCTATTCAAACTGTTTCCCTCCCCATGCCGGGATTGTGAACCGAACAGTAGATTTTCCCTTCGAAGTTATAAACGGAATTCCAAGTGAATTGAACAAAAAACTCTATGAAGGCCTGGTGGATATATCTCCATCTTCTTCAATCGAATACGCGAAACATTTCCCGCGATATGTGCTGCTGCCGGATATGTCAATTACCTCAAGAAATAAAGTCATGAGCATCATTCTCCAAAGCCGCGTACCGATATGCGATCTTAACAAAAAAACCGTTGCACTTACGACTGCTTCGGCGACATCCGTGGTGCTGCTCAAAATCCCCCTTGAAGTTCAGTGCAAAGTCCAGCCCTCGTATATTTCCTATGTTCAAGGGGCCGAAAAACCATCGAACATTGCCGATGCGTTTCTCACAATCGGAGATCTGGCTCTCACGCAGCCGGCTGCTCCGGGATTTGTCTATCAGTATGATCTTGGTGAGCTGTGGCACGCATTCACCGGACTGCCTTTTGTGTTCGCGCTCTGGCAGGTTAATTATAAACGCGAAAGTGATCGGGACCTGGCTTGCCTGTATGATATACTTATGACATCAAGAGCATACGGCTTGGCTCACCTGCAGAAGCTTTCGCGTGCTTACGAAACGCATTTTAACGTGCAGTCGGACGTGCTGGTCCGCTACTGGAAATCATTCAGCTATAATTTCGGTCCAGAGGAGCAGAAGGGGCTTCTGACATATTACGCGTATGCGGCGGAAATCGGTGCCATTCCTGCAGTTCCGGACCTTAAATTTTGGATACAACCGTAACTCAAACGGAGCATACGTATGGCGTTATCACATCCACATACTGACCATCATGAACACGACCACCATGAGCATCATGAACATGGTAGTCACGGCATTGAACATGATTTCCGTGACGCATCCGCGGGAGGAAGAAAAGATCTGCTGATTGCTCTTTGCATCACCCTGGCCATGATGGCCGCAGAGATAATCGGCGGGTTGCTTTCCAACAGTCTCGCGTTGTTGTCTGACGCCGGCCACATGCTGATAGACAACCTTGCCCTTCTTCTCTCCTTTTTTGCGATGAAGTTTTCCACGATGCCGGCCACAAACAAAAAAACTTTCGGCTTTTACCGCCTCGAGATACTGGCCGCACTGATCAACGGGATCACGCTGGTGCTGATTTCCATTTATATCATCTATGAAGCGTATCAGAGAATACTTCACCCCCAGCCCGTACAGGGTGCGCTGATGCTTACCATAGCGGTTATCGGTCTTGTCGCAAATATCATCGGCGCTACCGTGCTGCGAAAACACAGCCATACCAACCTGAATATCCGAGGAGCTTTTCTGCATATCCTTGGTGACGCTGCGGTATCGGTAGGGGTTATTATCGGCGGTATCGTCATCGTAAACACCGGCTGGTACCTGATTGATCCGATTCTGAGCATTCTTATTTCACTTGTCATTATTGCGGGATCCTGGCAGCTGCTGAAAGAATCGGTAAACATCCTGCTGGAAGCGGCGCCTTCTCACATCAGCATTGATGCCGTCGCCGCGGAAATCGCAAAGATTAAAGGCGTGCGCGAGGCGTATCACATTCATCTCTGGACGATTACGTCCGGTGTTTATGCCCTGAGCGCACATGTGCTCATAGATGATCAACTCGTCAGTGGAAGCAGGGAAATCATTGATGAAATCAGGTCGCTCTTGTCCAGGCAATTTAACGTGCTCCACAGCACCATCCAGCTCGAATGTGAACGATGCAATCTGGGGCCTGTCTGCAGCCTTCCCTGCGATATTCAACGACCGCACTGATTCGCCGTGTTGACCTCCAGCAGCGTGTTTCAGCATCTCACAATGAAGCTATATACTCTTTTCATCATAATGCCGTTTTTTCTTTCTGCGCCTGCTTTCGCGGAAACAAAAATGAGCCTGCGTGATTGCATGGAAACGGCTCTGAAAAACCAGCCGTCCATGAAAGCGGCCATGGCTGGAATAGCTGCGAGCAAAGGGAGGGAAATCCAGGCCGTATCGCCGTATTTGCCGCAGATCAGCTCAAGCACCGGATATTCAGACAGCCGGCAACTTGGGGGGTCTTTTGGTGACAGTTTCACAAGAAGCTATACGACCACCCTGTCGGTCAATCAGACCATTTATGACTTCGGCAGGACTGGAAATGCGCTCGACGCTGCGCGTTTCAGCACTCGTTCGAATGAATCAGATTCGGACCGCGTCCGCCAGGACGTGATCCTGAATGTAAAACAGGCATATTTTGCTTTACTGCTGGCTAAAAGACTCGTGACGGTTGCACAAAAGACCCTTGAACAGTCAGAGAGCCATCTGCATCAGGCGACGGCTTTTTTCCATGCCGGATCCAAACCCCGATTCGATGTAACCCGGGCCGAAGTTGAAGTAAACAGCGCGCGGCTCGGCTTGATTAATGCGACAAACGCGGTCCGAATACGCTCGATTGCGTTATATAACGCCATGGGAAGTGAACCAGGAGCGGTTCTGGAAGTAGAAGATGTCATGTCGGCTCCTTACGCGCTGCCTTCATACGACCAGTTGAAGGAAGAAGCACTCAAAATCAGGCCGGAAATGCGCAAGACTGACGCTGATATTGATGCTGCGCGGTCAAGGGTCAAGGCGGCGGAAGCTGGCTTTTTCCCGACCCTTTCAGCCTCAGGCTCCTATAACTGGGTGCATGGCCAGTCACAGACCGGCCCGCTGTTTCATGGCGATCTTCAGGACAGCTGGAACGCCGGCATTATGCTGTCCCTTCCGCTTTTCGAAGGAGGTCTTACCAGGGGAAAGGTAAGCGAAGCGCGCGCCAACCTGCTCGCGGTTGAAGCGCAGCGTGAGTCACTCAGACAGTCTATCCTAATGGAAATCAGCCAGGCATATGCGGATATCGAAAGTGCAAAGATACGCATTGATGTAATGGAAAGTTCCCTCCAGAAGGCGCGAGAAAATCTTTCTATCGCACAGGGCAGATATGAAGCGGGCGTAGGGCCGTATATCGAGGTCACTGACGCACAGGTCGCCTCCATAAACGCCGAAACCGATCATGTCCAGGCCTTGTATGATTATCACCTCGCTGCGGCACGCCTTCAGAAGGCGGCAGGTGTTTCTGAGCAGACGATTAGCACATTTGGTTCAGATGGTACGATGCCAAAAGAAGCCCCAACCTCCGCTAAATGATGAGCGGCTTCTTTGAACGACAGTGTTTTGCCGATGTGGAGTCTGATGGTTAAAAAAATATGGAGGTTTCATACGGTGCAGTCTGAAAAATTTGTTTTTACTGTTGACCTCCCGGCCGAGGCTGTCTGGAGTTTTATGAATGACCGCAGCACGGTCGCCAGCCTTTTTCCAGGATGCACGAAAGTTGAAATTCTGAATGACCTGGATTCGCTCTGGACGGTCAATTTTGCAGTCGGGCCGTTCAATCGTACACTTGAATTGAGAGGCCATACCACGGCATTAATCAAAAACGAACTCATTGCCTGGACGGTCCAGCATGATTTATTTCGCGTGTCCGGATCCACCATTTTACGCAAAGTCACGGCCGAAAAGACCGAAATTTCCTATACTCTTGAAGCAGAAATGGCCGGATATTTCATTTTTATTCAAGAGATCGTTGCGGGACAAAAGGTGAAAGAGACCGCCCGTATTTTTGTCGAAAATATAAAAAAGAGTCTTGCCATGCTTCAAAAGACGAAAGATTGAGGGCCGATGCCTATCAGTTCCAAGCTGCTTAAGAGTAAGATTGTTTGGATTGCGGTCGTGGCGGTGCTCGCCATCACGGTTATGGCTCTGTACGGAAAGAAGACAGTTCCGGTCAGAATCGTGAAGCTTCAGACCGGCGATCTTAGAGTTATTGTGAATGCCACAACGACGTCCACCGTTAAATCTGAAACAGAAGTGACGCTTTCTGCGCAGCGTACCGGAAGGGTTATCATGCTTCCCGTCAAAGAAGGGGATACCGTCAAAGCAGGAGCGCTCATCGCGCGTCTTGATTTGACGGAAGAATCAGTACAGACGGAAAATGCCTTGGCGCAAAGCAGGGCGACTTTTGAGGAAGCCGGAAAAAACCTCAAGCGTTCTGAAGACTTGTTCAGCAAGGGCATGATAGCCCAGCAGGATCTTGATGCAGTGCGGAAAACATACGAAGTGGCAAAATCGCAATTTCAGTCGTCGGTCGCCGATGCCGGTGTAAAACGTGATTATTCTGTCATCAAGGCGCCGTTCAACGGCGTTATTGCAAAAAAGTATTCCGAGGTAGGTGAACTGCTGCTGCCGGGAAAACAGATCGTTCAGATTGTGAATCCTGACCGTGTTTATGTGCTTGCAACTATCGACGAGGTAGATGTCGGCAGACTCCGGATCGGTCAACCGGTGACCATTTCGGTCGATGCCTTTCCGGGTGAGAAATTCAAAGGGGAGGTCAGGCGCATATCCCCGATCGTGAGCGGAGGAAAGCTTGAGACACGTACGGCAGATGTCTGGATATATTTCAACGAAAAACAAAACAGGATCAAACCCGGCATGTCGGCTGATGTGGAAATTCTCGTTTCAGTTCTTCAAAATGTGCTTTCCGTTCCCTCTCAGGCGGTTATCGACAGAGGCGGGAAAAAACAGGTATATGTTGCTGAAAGTGCGGTGCTGAAACCGGGCGACAAGACCGTTGCGAAATTAAAAACGGTTCAAACCGGCGAAACCAACTGGAGTTTTACCCAAATCACCGGCGGCTTGTCTTCCGGAGAATACATCATTACCACGCCCGAAGCAGAAGGGCTGAAAGACGGATCGAACGTAAAAATCGAGTAAGTACCGCGATCAGGAAAATAGACCGGCCCATATCAACGCCGACCATTTTCAGCACAGTCTGACGTCATGATAGAACTTTCTGATATATCGAAAACCTACCACATGGTAAGCGGGGACATCAACGTCCTCAGATCAATTAGTCTTTCCATCAAACAAAAAGAATTCATAGCAATCATGGGACCGTCCGGTTCCGGAAAATCGACGATCATGAATATTATCGGCTGCCTCGACCGGCCATCGGGCGGCAGGTATCTTTTCGAAAATCGCGAAATCAGTTCCCTGACGGATGATGAACTGGCGGCAGTCAGAAACAAGAAGATCGGTTTTGTATTTCAGACATTCAATCTTCTTCCCCGATTTTCAGCCCTGAAAAATGTTGAGATTCCGCTTATTTACAGTGGTGTTCCGTCTCGGCTGCACAAGGAATACGCGTTGCCACTGCTGGAAAAAGTGGGACTTGCAGACCGTATACAGCATAAGCCCTCGGAATTATCGGGCGGCCAGCAGCAGCGAGTGGCAATTGCACGGGCGCTGGTGAATAATCCTCCGCTGCTGCTTGCAGATGAACCAACGGGAAATTTGGACAGCCATTCAGGAGAAGAGATACTCAAAATTCTGACGGAACTGAACCAGCAGGGAGTGACCATTATCATTGTTACGCATGATAAGGACGTCGCCGTGCGATGCAAAAGGATTATAACGCTGAAAGACGGCCAGATTACGGGTGATCAGGTGAATAACA
Source organism: uncultured Nitrospiraceae bacterium (assembly GCA_964646375.1). Lineage (GTDB taxonomy): Bacteria > Nitrospirota > UBA9217 > UBA9217 > UBA9217 > JBAZLV01. Next base: position 17,632 of record CAZYEF010000017.1, read on the forward strand.
TATGAACCTGTTCGAGACGTTCAGAGTTGCTTTTGAAGCAATCCAGTCGAACAAAGTCAGGTCCGGCCTGACCATGCTTGGGGTCATAATCGGAGTAATGGCCGTAATTCTGCTCGTGTCCATTGGCGAAGGAGCGAGAATTTACATCACAAAGGAACTTACCGGCCTCGGCACAAATCTGCTCATCATCACTCCGGGCAAAACCAGTACCAGCGGAGGATTTCATCCTCCGTCTGCAGGGACGGTGAGGAAGTTAACGTATGATGACGCGCTTGCATTGAAGAGACGGGCCTGGCTTCTGAGTGACGCCGTCCCGATTGTCTTCGGCACGGGCCGCGTGAAGTATCTGAATCATGCACGCGACACGACAATTATCGGTACAACTCCTGAGTTCGAACGGGTAAGGAACCTTTACGTGGATTCCGGCTCGTTTATCACTGAACAGGATGTGGATTCAAAGGCAAAAGTTGTCGTGCTCGGCAGGACGGTGAAAGACGAACTATTCGGGCTTGAAAACCCTCTCGGCAAGGTCGTCATGCTTTCCGACGCACGGTATCGGGTCGTCGGCGTTATGAGAAAAAAAGGGACAAGTCTTGGATGGGACATTGATGATGTCGTATTCATTCCCACAACCAGCGGCCAAGAACTTTTTGATACCGACGGTTTGTTCGAGATTATAGCTTCCACTCCGCGAACGGAAGACACCGAACGGGCCATTGCCCAGGTCAAAGACATCCTCATCAGACGACACGCCCACAAGGAAGATTTTACGATCGTAACACAGGGCGCCATGCTCTCGACCATGAATACCATTTTGAATGTTTTGACCGCGGTCCTCGGCGGCATCGCCGGTATTTCCCTTCTGGTGGGAGGCATCGGCATCATGAACATCATGCTGGTTTCCGTAAGGGAACGAACCAGGGAAATAGGAATCCGCAAGGCTCTCGGCGCCCGAAACAGGGATATTATGGCTCAGTTCATGATTGAAGCCATAACACTAAGCGGAGCAGGGGGAGTAATCGGCATACTTGCAGGAGTGGGTCTTGCTCTTCTTATTCCCGTATTTGTGGATGTTCTTCCAACCAGTGTCTCTGCCTGGTCCATTATTATGGCATTTTCTTTTTCAGCCGCCGTTGGTGTTTTCTTCGGTGTTTACCCCGCCCGCAAAGCCGCTCTCCAGGATCCTATTCAAGCCCTTCGTTATGAATAATTATTTTGCTTAAACAGGTAAAAGTTGTTTTGCTTTTTTAGGTGAATTTTACCTTGATTAATAATGTGTACTAAAGTAGTATACCATACATTTATTTGTTGATAACAATTTTTTTTTGAACAATCGAATGGACTTCTTATTTGTGCTATGGAAAAGAACTTAACTTCACTTGCCAAGATATCGCGTCCCAGGCTGACCAGCGTCCTGCTGAGAGAAAGACTTTTCTCGGCCATGGACAAGAACAAAAAGAAACCGGTTACCTGGATAACAGGACCGGCCGGATCTGGAAAAACCACTCTTGCAGCAAGTTATCTCGACAAACACAAGATTCCCTGCCTATGGTATCAACTTGATGAGAATGACGACGATCTGGCAACTTTTTTCTATTACATGGGGGTTGCCGCCTGGAAAGCCGCTCCCCGGTATAAAAAACATCTTCCTTACCTGTCGCCGGAGTATATGCCCGGTATCTCCATGTTCTGTCAAAAATTTTTTGAAGCACTGTGTTCCCGTCTGAAACCGCCCTTTGCAATTGTATTTGACAATTACCATGAAGTTCCGAACGACTCAATGCTCCATACGGTTCTGTTGCACCTGTTGTCGAGAATCCCGGAAGGCATCCGTGTTTTTGTCCTGAGTAGAAATGAAATGCCCGCATCGCACATCCGTCTTCGCGCGAATGAGTCAGTCCATCTCATTGGCTGGAACGATCTTCGTTTTACTCTCGCTGAATCAACGCGGATTATTCAGAAAAAGGAAAAAAAAAGGCTCACCAAAGACGCTATTTCTTTACTGCATGAAAAAACGGAAGGATGGGTCGCAGGCCTGATACTGCTTATTGAAAGCTCAAAAATGCAGGATCTTGATTATCAGGTGCTCAAAAAAATAACCCCACAGGATATCTTCGAATATTTTGCATCTGAAATTTTTAAAAACTCCGAGCAGAAAATTCAGGAGTTTCTTCTGAAAACGGCTTTCTTGACGTCTGCCACTGCCGATATGGCGGAAGCACTCACCGGCGTGAAACATTCCGGAAGAATATTATCACAATTGCATGCCGATAACTATTTTATCGAAAAGCATCAAGAACCGCATGCGTCCTATCATTATCATCCGCTCTTCAAAGACTTCCTTATTACTCAGGCAAAACTCAGGTATTCATGGGATGAAATACAGTTGATACAGCGGAATTCTGCCACTGTATTGGCGAAATCAGGGCGTATAGAAGATGCCGCCATGCTGCTGATCGAAATGAAAAACTATCAAGAACTCGTTCCTCTGATCCTTGACTACGCTCAAATACTGATCAATCAGGGCCGCTGCAAAACATTGCGTGAATGGCTTGCCGCAATACCTCAAGCGCTGATATACGCTACTCCGGGACTTCTCTATTGGGAAGGTATTTGCCGATTATCAACTAACCCGGTCGAAAGCCGCTTTTTTTTCGAAAAAGCGTTCCATATGTTTAATGCAAAGGGAAATAAAGCGGGCTCACTCTCCGCATGGTCGGGTGCAGTGGATACTTTTCTGTATGAATATGACGGCTTGAAACCGCTCGATACATGGATCAGCTGGCTGGATGAGCATATCAATGAAGAGTCAACGTATCCTTCTTTGCCGATAGAGACACGGGTTTCTTTAAGCATGGCCGGTGCACTGGCATGGAGAATGCCTGATCATTCCCGCATAGAAGAATGGGTACAGAAGGCCTTCGCGCTTTCCAAAAAAACCAGCAATAATAATCAGTCGTTACAGGCATATCAGCATATATCGTATTTTGTACTGATGGGCAGGTTCGATGACTGCGCTCGCTTCGTCAACGATATGAAACAAAAAGCGCGTTTCAATGAATTCTCCCCGCTGGAAAAAATTTCTCTGATGATGGTTGAAGCGGTTCTCTGTCAGTTGACCCCGGAGTCTGCCCTCCAGGGTGTCGGTATTATCAAGGATTGCATAACAATTGCTGAAGAAACGGGGCTCCATATTCTGGATCCGGCGATTCTTGGTCACGGGGTATATACGTTTTTAAGCGCGGGTGACACGGAGTCCGCCGGGAAATTTCTCGCGGAACTGGAGAAAACTGTTGACAGCGGCCGACGTATGCACACTGCCCATTATTACCATATCGCCGCATGGTACCATCAGGTTATCGGCGATTACCATCAGGCAGTTGTTCTCGCGAGAAAAGCCGTTGCTCTGATTGAAGAGGCGGGAGCACCGTTTCCAGGAGGGTACGCCAGACTCGGACTTGCCCTCGCGCTGCACGAAACCGGCGATGATAGAGAAGCATTCCACCATCTTGCCGCTGCAAAAGAAATAAGCAATCGCACTGGGAGCATGTATCTGAAATATTTGGCACACCTTGCTTCTGCGCATTTTGCTTTTGACAATGCCAGCGACGATGAAGGCAAGGAAGCTGTTCAGAACGCTTTGCATTGTGGACGCCAAAACAATTATACCGCCCTCGTGAATTTTTGGCGGCCGGATATAATGACACGCATCTGCCACAAAGCACTTGAGGCGGATATCGAAAAAATATACGTCCATAAACTCATACGGCAGCTCGATCTTGTCCCTGATGTGCCGTCTTCCGGAGTTGAGCTCTGGCCGTGGGAAATCAAAATCAAAACCTTTGATACCTTTGAACTCTGGCGGGACGGGAAACGCCTGGAATTTCCCGTTAAAGCGCCCCGTAAACTTCTTGCCATGCTGAAACTGCTTATTGCGTCCGGATCGAAGGGGGCAAGCCAGGAGGAACTTGCGGACATGCTTTGGCCGGAATCCGGCGGGGACATGGCCCTTCAAACCCTCGACACGAATCTCCATCGTCTTCGGCAACTGCTGAAACATGAAAGAGTCATTCAGGTAAGAGAAGGTCGGGTGAAATTTGACCCTCAACGATGCTGGATAGACGCCCATATATTTGAAGAAACGCTTCGTTGCGCGGAAGATAAACTAAAGCCCGGATTGAACGGCAGAACATCCAGCAATAAAAGATTGCAAGAGGGAATACAGCTGCTTGAACGTGCTACCAGACTTTATACCGGTCCATTCCTGGGTAACGCTCATGAGCCATGGGCACTCGCTTATCGAGAAAGGCTCAGAATAAAATATCTCAAAGCCGTTCAACGACTAGGTTTGTATTTCGAGCACAGAGGGCATTTTGATCATGCCGTTAACTGGTATGAAAAAAGCCTCGAGATCGACGATGTGTCAGAACCCATCTATCAAAACCTTATGAAATGTTATGGAACTATGGGCCGTACTGCGGAAGCCGTTTCCCTGTATCAGAGGTGCAGAAGAACCCTGAAAACCGTGCTCAGAATAGATCCGTCGCCTGAAACAGAATCTCTTTACAAATCACTTATTTCCAACCGTTAAACCTGACCTCTCTCTTCGAATCTTCAGACGTTACTGTTTAAAAACACCATATAAACAACAAGTAATATTGTGTCGTGTCGTTGGTTTTTTTATTTGTAAGCCATCTGTAAGTTACCCTCTGATATAAATCCCGTCATAACGTACCGCAATAATTAATTCCAGCGTTGATCAGAAAGGTTTGTTGATCATGGATAGTTATATCGTCCGTATTTACCGTTTTGACCGATCTAAACCCCGTTCTATTATCGGCGTGGTTGAAGAAGCCGGCAGCGAAGATAAAAAAGCATTTATGAACATGGATGAGTTATGGAAAATATTAAACCCTCACTACAATGAACCACGGAAAAAGAGACGGGAAGGAGAATAGGGAATTTACAAGATAATTGAAATGTCACGAACTTTGTATCTTGAAGGCAAAATACCATGCAAAGGGAGGAAATTATGAGAAGAGCATGTACTTTAATAATTGTAATGTTGTTGTCACTTGTCATCACGTCGTGCGGCAGTGACGGCGGCGCTGTTTCTCCGGTAAAATTCAATGAAAATTTTGAATCTTATGCCGTGGCAAATCCCTGGACGCCGGTAGGATGGACCAGTAGCGGAGGAGCGACTTGGGCGATCGTATCTGATTCCGGAAATAAAGTCTTGAGTCACGTTCTAACAAACGGTCTTCTGACATCGAACATTTATAGCGGAAGCAATTATACCGTATCGGCAAAAATCAAACCGGGGAACACGGCAACGTGCGCCGGGGTAATAGCGCGTTTTGTGGATGCTTCCAATTATTTTATGTTGAGCATTGAAACTCCGGGAAGTTTGGTACTTCGAAAATACTCTTCGGGCACTGGATACGCGCCTGTTTCCTCACCGTTTACATTTAACACGACGACTTATTACACGCTTACCCTGCAAGTAAGCGGTAATAATATTTCGGGAAGCGTAAGCGATGGAGTTACTACCGCATCAGTAAATTTTACTGATGACGGCGCCACGTATGGACCATTTATAAATTCCGGCAGGATCGGAGTTGCCGAGTTAGCTCTAACGGGTACTTATTTCAACGATATTATTGTCACAGAACCGTGAACCGAAATTTAACTTATCATACAGTGCTGTAAGAATGAGAAACATATGATAAACATTCTCATTATAGACGATAATCGGATGCTTCGAAATTCAATATCTGACTATCTCGGCTTCATGGTGAAGGACTGTACCATATTGACCGCAGATGATGGTCAAAACGGGATAGAATTGCTGAAATCGAATCCGGTAAATCTTGTTCTGACTGACCTCGAAATGCCGGGAATGGATGGATATCAAGTCATAGATTATGCAAAAAAAAACCATCCTGATGTTCCGGTCGTTATCATGACAGGCTCCTGGTCATTCGACTTGAGCGAACTTGTGTTCAAAACAGGTATCGTATGCTGTCTCGAAAAACCGTTTCGTTTCGAAGATCTTAACGAAATAGTGCAGGGAATTCTTAAACAGGACAGGACCATGTAGATGGTCTGACGTTCGTTTAAAACAAATTCCGGGGGGGGGGGGGAGAGAATATGAAAACTATTTTGAAGCTGTCGGCAGCCCTTCTCATAATTGCGGCCGGTTTTGCAGCGTGCAGCGGAGGTGGCGGTGGAAGCGGCTACGTCGGCGCAGGCTCTTCCGGCACACCGCGTTTTGCGTATGTCACAAATCATGATTCGGATATGGTATCTATTTACGCGATCGATCCTACCACCGGCAGGTGGCGATACATCAGCCGACAGTTGAGTCAAGTTTATCCCATTTCTATTACACTGTCTCCTTCAGGAAAATACGCATATTCCGTAAACAATACAACAGAAGATATAACCGGATATATTGTAGACCAGACCACGGGAAAATTAAGCTTCAACTCAGGTCCGGACACAGGATTATCTCCCCGTTGTATTACAATCGACTCCAAGGAGCGGTTCGTATATGTTGCAAATTATGGTTCGAACAATGTATCTGTCTATACGATCAATCAGACAAATGGTTCGCTGACTACAGGAACGGCCGCAGGTGCTGGGACAAATCCGATGTACATTATTGTCGATCCCACAAGCAGGTTTGCGTATGCGGTCAACTACGGTTCGAATAACATGTCGATCTATTCCATCAATCAGACGACTGGCGTACTGAGTCTTATTGATATCACCAATACCGGCATTCAACCTACAGCAGCGGCCATAGATCCCTCGGGCAAATTTTTGTATGTGACAAACTCAGGCGCCAATACGGTTTCCGCCTATACTATTAATCAAACAACCGGCGCCTTGACACCGGTTCCAGGGCCTGCAGCTGGTGCCGGAACGTCGCCCATGTCTGTTGCTGTTGACCCGACCGGAAAGTTCGCATATGTCGCAAACTGGGGCGGCACCGTATCCGTGTACTCCATCAACGCAAACACCGGAGCATTGACTGTGGGCACGGCTGCAGCTGCCGGCACGAATCCATTGCACGTGAAAGTTGATCCTTCCGGCGCTTTTGTTTATGTTACGAACGCGAACGGCCATACGATCTCGTACTATTCCATTAACCAGACCACCGGAGCATTGACAGCATCAGGCATTATTCCTGCGCGTGAAGGTTCTTCTATTGCTTTTTTGACCGGGTCAACCACGGTCAGATATGTTCCGAAAATGCTCTATACCTCCTACTTCAACGGATCCTATGTATCCACTCACGCGATAGATGAGACCACCGGCATCCTTGAAGAAATCGCGGGTTCTCCGTCACCCGCGGGAGATCATCCTGCCAGTCTTGTTGTCGACCCTTCCAATCAGTACGCGTATCTGCCAAACGCGTATGATGCCACGGTTTCAATCTTCAGGATTCTCGATTCAGGGGAATTGTATCTGCCATCGACTACCGTGTCTGCACAGAATTATCCTGCCGACATCGCAGTTGACCCCGCGGGCAGGTTTGCGTACGTGATTAATACGAATTCCGACAGTATTTCGATGTATAGAATAGACTTCAGGATGGCCAGTCATCTCGTATCATTTGGAACTACTGCTACGGGCAATGAACCAATGTATGTCAGCATCGATCCACTTGGGCGTTTTCTTTACGTATCGCATCCAACGATAGACACGATTTCAGTTTATATGATAAATCAAGTAAGCGGAACCCTGACCCTGCAGGTTTCCATGACGGCAGGCGATTCTCCGCGCCGGGTCTCTTTTGATCCGACCGGTAAATATGCTTATGTGCCTGTTCGGTACGATGACAATATCTCTGTTTATGCCATCAACCAGACAAATGGTACCTTGGTATTTC
>CAZYEF010000018.1:0-24669 GCA_964646375.1 uncultured Nitrospiraceae bacterium
AAAAAATTTTTGTTCTCGACACGAATGTAGTGCTTCATGATCCTCAGGCAATTTTCGCCTTTCAGGACAATGATGTGGTGATTCCCATTGTCGTGATTGAGGAATTGGACAAATTCAAAAAAGGCATCGACGAAATCGGCAGAAACGCGCGCATGGTTTCGAGGATACTGGATGAATACCGCCTCAAGGGCAAACTTTCGCAAGGGGTGCAGTTAAAAGGCGGCGGTTGTCTGCGCGTGGAACTCAACCACCAGTCGCCCGAACTTCTGCCGCTAGAACTGAACGCAGCGAAAGCGGACAACCGGATACTTGCCACGGCGCTTAACCTGAAGCACGACAATCTGCCGGTTGTTCTCGTAACAAAGGACACGAATCTTCGCATCAAGGCTGATGCTCTTGGTCTTCGCGCGGAAGACTTCGAATCCGACACCGTGACGATTGAGGAACTGTATTCCGGCCAGATGGAAGTGTCCGTCGCGCCCGATGCAATTAATGAGTTCTACATGAAGAGCGAACTACCGCCCGCGGAACCGAAGCCGTTTTCAAACCAGTATGTGCTTCTTAAGAACAATGCCAACCCCTCTCAAACCGCCCTGGCACGATTCAACCAGCAAAAGAATGTATTCGTGCCGATTACGAACGCAAAACACGGTGTTTGGGGCGTTACCGCCCGCAACAAGGAGCAACAGTTTGCTCTTGACCTTCTTCTGAATGACGATATCCGACTAGTGACGCTGGTGGGGAAGGCAGGCACCGGGAAAACGCTTCTCGCTCTTGCTGCGGGTCTTGAAAAGACCATTGAATCAAGAATGTTTCAACGTCTTGTCGTTTCGCGGCCCGTTTTTCCGCTCGGAAAAGACCTCGGGTTTCTGCCTGGTGATATCGAGGAAAAACTCAGGCCCTGGATGCAGCCGATCAGGGATAATCTCGATTTCCTGATGGGCGCTTCTGCCGCGGCAGGGAGGGCAAAGGGAAAGAAAGATCTCCAGGGGCTTTTTGATCTGGGGATGATTGAAGTCGAACCGCTTACATATATTCGCGGCCGCAGCATGCCGAACCAGTATCTGATCGTTGATGAAGCCCAGAACCTTACGCCGCATGAAATCAAAACAATTATAACACGGGCGGGCGAGGGGACCAAAGTAGTGCTGACCGGAGATCCCTATCAGATTGACAACCCCTATATCGACTCGTCAAGCAACGGTCTTACCTATGTTGTGGAGCGGTTCAAGAATGAGCCCATTTCGGGCCATATTACCCTTGTAAAGGGCGAACGGTCCGATCTGGCTGAACTTGCGGCAACACTGCTGTAATGCGGATCATCTGCTATACTTAGCCAGAATGCCGCGATGATGGCTGTCTGTCAATCCGCGCGTCATACACCGCCTGCCGCAACGAGAACTTTTTTTCTCAGGAAGAAGGGGCAAACACGGTAACGCATGCAGATAAACGCGACAAAAAATAAAAAAATATTTTTGCTGCTGAGTTCTCTCGGCGCCCTCTTTGTGCTCGCGGAAATTATCATGCAATCGCTTGGGAAGAGCATCTGCTTCACCGAGGGGTGCAAAATTATTGCGCGACAGGCACGATTCGGGGACATTTCTATTCTTCTGCTCGGCCTGGGGCTTTTCGTACTGTTCGCCGTCCTCTCCATCATGAGTCTGCATCGCGAAAAACCCGCGTTGGAGCGTTCCATCAATATTCTTCTCATCGCGTCGCTGGCTGTGGAAGGATTTCTGACCGGATATCAGCTTTTCGCGATCAATACGACCTGCTTGTTCTGCCTCATCGTGTTCAGCCTGATAGTCGTTCTTGCAGTAATCAGACTTCTTGCCGGGGAAAAGAAAATAGTCGCAGGCTTTGCCGCACTGGCGGCGGTTTTTTTGTTGTTTTACCTGATTCTGCCTGCAGGCGGCGTGTCGGCGTCCCTGCCGGCGAACGAACGGCTTGTCCTGTTCACCAGCAAGGACTGTAAATACTGCGCAGCCGTCAAGAGCGAGATTCAACGGACCGACCTCGCTGTATCATACGTTGAAGTGGACGGTTTTTACAGCGTCCTGAAAGGGATCGGCATTGATTCCGTTCCCACTTTTGTGGTGAATGACCCCCAGCAAAAACTGTTTCTGGTCGGCGAAACTGCGATACGACAGTATCTGCTTGATTGTACGAAGAAAAAATCTGCCGCTGGCAGCGCTTCGAAGAAAAAACTGGAAAAGAATCGTCCAGCCGGAGAACTTCCCGTATTTACGCCTCCGAACATTTTAACCGGGTCGGTGTCCACACAACTTGAAGGCATCTGCAAGGAAGAACAGCCCTGCAAATGAGGCAGGATAAGGCCTCTCTGAGATGCTGCACAGATGCTGACAGATCTGCTCTTCCCGAGTGGATTTCATGCTTAAGCTGGTTTTATATCACAACGAGGAACGAAGACATCTCGCTGCCATACGTTCAGGGTACTGCTGAATTTCTTTTTTAAAACAGGAGGACATGTTGGAAAGGCAGAAAGGAAAGCTTGAAGGGATTGCGGACAGAGTCTGGAAGTTTTTCGCTTCCGTCAAACTTGCGGTTGTGCTCCTTATTATCCTTGCACTTGTCTCTATCATCGGCACGGTGATCCAGCAGAACGAGCCCCCGGAGCGTTACCTTCATGAATACAGCCAGTCCGCGATCAATTTTTTCAATATGCTCGGTCTGTTCGACATGTATCATACCTGGTGGTTTGTTCTGCTCCTTGTTCTTCTTACGGCAAATCTTGCTGTCTGCACACTTGAACGCTTTCCCCATGCCTGGGCCGTCGTGAAGTCTCCGCTCCAGCCTCTCGATGATGAAACGGAAAAAACACTTCCCTGCAGGACTGAAATACGCTTCAAGGGAGGGGTGGCGCAGGCCAGAGAGCGAATCCTGCAGACGCTTGCGTCGCACCGTTACCCCGTGACCGAGATGCAGGCATCCGACGCAGCACAGTTCCTGTCCCAGAAGGGTGTTTACAGCAGAATGGGAGTCTATATAACACATCTCAGCATTATTCTCATTTTTATCGGCGCATTGACCGGCATTTTTTTCGGATTCAAGGCTTTTCTAAGCCTTCCGGAAGGAGCAGCGCAGAAAATCGTTTACCTCCGGAATGAGCCTTTGTGGGACAGGATCCTGTCGTCCTTCGGCATTGCAGAAAGCCGCGTGCAATGGGATACGGAAGCGGAACTTCCCACCATGCCGCTCGGTTTTTTTGTGCAATGTGACAGCTTCGATGTTGATTATTACATCAACCCCGCCGGGGTCCCTACCGGCATGCCGTCCGAATATCATAGCACACTCAGTATTTTCGACCTTACCGGGAAAAGGATATTAAGCAAACGCATTACGGTGAATGACCCGCTTACCTATAACGGCATCACCTTTTATCAGTCATCCTACGGCACGATGCCGCATACGCAAGGAAAAGTCGTGCTGAACATCCGTCAAAAGAGCAACGCGACCGGCGGTGAACAGGTCGTTATTGATCTCGGCGGTTCCCGGTACATACCGTCCATTGACAGAACCGTGTCCGTCCTTGGATTCGCTCCTTTCGGGCTCAGGGACACCGCGACCGGCCAGGTTATGCTTTTTCGCGCAAACCATGACGAATATATTAATCCAGCCGTTCAACTCCAGGTTTCAAAGGGCAAAAAACCCCTCTATACGACGGAAATTCTCAAAGTGGACCGGGGAACACCTTATATGCCGGAAGAGTATTCAATCAGTTTGCTGCGCTATGCGGGTACGAGATACACGGGTCTGCAGGTCACGAAAGACCCCGGCGTTTGGATTGTATACGCCGGTTTTGTTCTGCTCTGCATCGGACCGCTTATTGCTTTTTTCGGATCACACAGAAAACTCTGGATAAAAATCCGAGATTCCAAGGATCAGACGGTGCTAATAACCGTGGCAGGCACGGCAAATAAAAACCGCCCGGCATTTGATCGTGAACTCAAACAAATAGTTGAAGCGATCTCGAAGCAAATCTGACGGAGGATGATTGTATGGAAAGCTCTCTGCTTTTCACCATAGCCACGCTGGCGTATCTGGCGGCCATGGTTCTCTATATCGCCTTTCTGGCATTTCGCGGAAAAAATATCGGATTGGCCGCCACGGTCGTCACTGCGGCGGGATTTGCGGTCCAGACCGCGGCGCTCTTGCTTCGCTGGTGGGAATCCTATCAGATGGAGATTGGCAGGGTGCCCTTGTCAAACCTGTATGAATCTCTGGTGTTCTTTACCTGGAGCACGGTGTTTATTTATCTTTTCGTCGAATTCAGGTACAAAACGAGGGCATTCGGCGCTTTTGTGATGCCCCTCGCGTTTCTTGCGCTGGCGTTCATCAATGTGGCCGGCATCAACGCTGAAATAACACCGCTGGTTCCCGCGCTCAAAAGCAACTGGCTGTTCTATCATGTTCTGGTGTGTTTCCTCGGTTATGCCGCATTCGGCATCGCCTTCGCGGTCAGTCTCCTGTATCTTCTGATGGATGTGAAAGAGAAGGGGCCTCTTCTTCCGTTGGTGTGCAGCATGGGGGCCATCGTCGCCCTTGCGTCGATCGGATATTACATGGCAGGACTGGGCGACACCATGAAGAAAATTTTCTGGATGGCGCTTGGGATATTGGTGCTTGCCTGGTTTATTTATCTGGTCGTGGCGGGTGTCAGGAGCAAATCCCAGATATTCCTGTTTTGGTCCCTCTGCGTGACACTGGCCATCGGATTACTGGTTGCCATGGGAATCGACTTCATCTCATTTTCATTTCAGCCCCTTGCCGCAGGGGAATCGCTCAAAAACCACCTGTTCGAATCCACGTTTCTTCACTCATCCGCGGGGGTCATACTGCTCAGCTGGGCCGCCGTGCTTTTCCTGTTCTGGATAATCTGGTCCCAGGGGCTGCGATTCAGAAATTTTTTGATCCAGTATCTGCCTGATCCGGACCAGTTGGACGATGTCACATACCGCATGATTGCCATCGGATGGCCGCTGCTCACCGCAGGCATTCTTACCGGCGCGGTTTGGGCGAACAGTGCGTGGGGTTCCTACTGGAGCTGGGATCCGAAGGAAACCTGGTCACTGATTACCTGGTTCGTCTACGCGATTTATCTTCATGCGCGCTATGTTCGGGGCTGGAAAGGAACGCAGATGGCCGTTATTTCCGCAGTCGGTTTTATCGCGGTTCTTTTCACTTTTCTGGGGGTCAATCTGGTGCTCTCCGGTCTCCATTCGTATGGAGGGATGAATTGAGCATCCAAATTGAAGCACAGACCTCCTTGCCGCGATGACTGCGGGCGGGAGGTTTTTGCGCTGTCGTCACGACGTTATTATTTTTTAACGCTGAAACGAAAGATTGTTCCATCCTTTTCTGAAGTCGTGAAATCCACCGCTCCGCCCAAAATATCTTCGCCGAACAGTTTCATGGAGAATGTTCCCAGTCCTCTTCCCATTTTCGCTTTTGTGCTGAAATTTCGCTGGAATATCCTTTGCGCGATATCAACCGGGATTGTTTTTCTGTTCCACACGCAAAAGCGGATTTTTTCACCTTCGATCTCGCACCAGACCCGCACTTCATCTCCTTCCGGCGTCTCTTCAAATGCGTTTGTAATCATATTCGTGAGCACTCTGAGCAGCAGGGAAGGCTCCGTATTCAACGTGATGTCAAGGCCGCTTTCCGCCACCGTGAGTGATTTATTCTTTGAAACAGCGTGGTTCGCAAAGAGTAACTTGATTTCCTGAAATATCTGGCTGATGGAAATGTAATTATAAACGGGTTGATAGGCAATCGCGCCGGTATTATTAAGGCACCGCTGTATTGTTATCTCGCTCGCGAGCCGCAGTGAAAACTTGGATATATTCTGCGACAGCTCGCGCATATCATCAGGGTTCGTGCTTTTGGAAAGGAGATGGCAGGCGCCCTGAAGGCCGCTGATGATTCCATTGATGTCGTGGAAAAAGACCCGTTCCAGCGCGGCCAGTCTTTGCTGGTAGGTAATGTCCTGCAGGAACAGCAACAGCAACCTGTTCTGCCCGTAGGTTGCCGGAACGCAACGTACCCGGAAAAAGAAATCGCGGTTCTTAAGGCCTTCCTTTGAGGTAATGGCGCACTCCCGCTCCGTTGGTGCATTCGTCGCCAGGCTCGTAACAATGGATATCGCGGCGCCACATGTTGAACAATACTTGCTCGTTCCGCAGCCTCCCGGCATTTCGTCGGAGTGAATGCAATTCAGGGCTTCTCCGGGACGGAGTCCCAGCAGATTTTCTGCATTGTCTATTTGCAGCATTTCGAGCAGCATGCTGTTTACCGCAAGGATCTGCCGACGGCTGTTCAGTACCGCCAAAAGACCGCTGACGGAATGCAGCAGTCCGTCTATGACGGAATTTTTGCTGATAAACTCGATTTCTTTCTTTAATTCGTCTTCTGATGATCGATCGGGAGTTGCAAAAAAAGTATCCATAAGCAGCTTCCTTTCAGGGAGTCAGGCAACGGATGAAAGAAAATCCTCATAGCATATTGATATCGGAAAGACCGGCAGCGGGCAAAAATGGCGGACTGTCTCCACCATAAGATGTAGTTTAGCAAAAAAAAACGGCATTATCCTGAAACTGTATACCGATTAGCAGCACTAATCGGGAAATACAGGGCATGCCGTCCTAGATACGGACGCGATTATGAGGGTAATTCACGGTTTGAGACAGGGGAAGCACGTCTTCCCTTGCTTCAAGCTCCGCCGCCAACACTTCCCATGTGGAAGACGAACCGGGTTGCTCCTCATCAGCGCTGGAAACAATATGAAGGGAGAGCGTGTATTGAGCGGCCTCTCCGGGAAGGAATTCAAGCAGGGTGACCGTGCCTTGGCGGCTGCCTGAGGACCTCTCGTGCAGCAGGGTCGCTGTACCAAAATGGCGGCTTTCCAGCCAGGTTGCAAACGGCCCGAGAGAACCGGTTTCAGTGTGAATTATGCGGTCATGATGGTCTTTCATGGTGAGTGTGTAGGAAGTGCCTGAAAGAAAAGCGACTTTTTCCGAAAAGAATTTTGGAGAATGCTGCATCACGTTCGATTCAGCGGTTTTCAGGGTGAGCAGCAGTCGGCACCATTTTTTTTTGATGGAAATGGACAGTGTAGTTTCGAAAACAAATTCGTTGTTTTGCTTCCGGGGAAGAAACCGGCCGATGCTTCTGCCCGATGCCAGCTGTTTGCGTATGGCCATAAAACGGTAACCGGCTACCAGTACCAGCAGGCAAATGACGGCTGCAACAAGCATGGATCCGATGAGTTCAGTCATTATAACGAGGCCTGATCAGGCATTCTCCGAAAGTTGATGTCCAGGGGTTTTTTCCGATTATGTTTTAGTGTGTTCTGCCGTTGTACTGAACAGCATGGTACAGGCGTTCCACCAGGGCCTGATTGTAGCCGTGGGAGGTCATGTTGGCGGTAATGCGCCCTTTGATGGGATAGCCGAGAAGATAGAGGTCTCCGATCAGGTCCAGTATCTTGTGCCGCACGAATTCGTCGGGATACCGGAGCTTCGTATTAATGACCTTGCCGTCATGCATGATGATATGGGAATGAAGATATCCGCCGCCGACTTTTCCGAGTTTTTGCGCCATTTCAATGTTCTCGAAAGTATTGAAGGAGCGGGCGGGTGCTATTTCTTTTGCGAAAGAACCGTTCCGGGGGTTGAATGTCAGTATTTGTTCACCAATTGGCAGCGGGTAGTCAACTCTCATTGATACTTCGAATCCGTCAAAAGGCTCCGCATAAAGGTGTTTTTCATGCTTCTCTTCGTTGCCCACTCCAATCTTTCTGCGAATGACGGCAATTTTGGATTGAGCGGCCTGTTCCGCTATCCCGGCCTCTTCTATGAGCAGGCAAAAGTCCCTGGCGGAGCCATCCACATTCGGGATTTCCTCTTCAACCTTGATGAGCACATTGGTTATGCCATACATGGAAAGCGCCGCCATCAGGTGTTCGACGGTGCGCACCCGCCGTCTGCCGTTGTCCAGCGTGGTTGAGTTTGCGGAAAATGTTTTTAATGTGGAGGTTTTGGAAAAGTCTTCGAGCGAGGTGATATGGCCGGGGATGGTCTGGCCGTCAAGTGTTTGGAAGACGACCCCTTCGTTGACCCCAAGCGGGCTCAGGATGATCCCGGTGTTTCTGCCGCTCAGCAGACCGATGCCGTTCAGGACCACGTTTCCCTTGAGGGTGCGCTGGCGCAGCGGCGAATCAATTACGTCCACCGTGCCGGGCGCCACGGACAGGTCGGTGCTGACAATCTCGAGCCTTGTGTCCGAGGGCAGAGGTGTTTCATTTCCGGAAGGCTGGTTTTTCAGGGCGGATTCCACCTTGTCGAGCAGCACCTCCAGATGCAGCGGTTTTTCCAGAAAATCGTACGCGCCGGCTTTTATGGCAGCGACAGCCGCCTCGATGCCGGCATGTCCGCTCATCATGATGACGGGAAGCGTGGGAAACCGTTCATGTAGGCGTTTCAGGAGCTGCATGCCGTCAATGCCCGGCAGCCAGACATCCAGCAGAACGAGGGACGGCTCCATGGAATCGAGACTCTGCCAGAGACTTTCCGCATCCGGGAAAATGAGGGTCTCATACCCTTCGTCTTTCAGGATGCCCGCGACCGTGGAACAGATGGAAGTTTCATCATCAACTATGCAGATAGGGTTCATATTTGGTTGTCCTTGCGAACCTGCCAGCCTGATATTAAAGTTGCAATAGAGTAAAATATTGCCGGCCTTTTGTCAAGAAGATGCTGCATTCATGCATTCGTTCCATTCGCGGTTAAGAAGCGTTTTTTTATTCTTTTGACGACAGCATTCTGCCGGACCACCATATGCCGATGCAGCCGGCAAGTATATCGGTTGTCAGCCTGCCCCAGAATATTCCGTTGAGTCCGAACACGGCGCTTCCTGCCATGGAAAATGGTATCAGCAGGACGATCACTCGTATGATGTTGAGCGCGGACGCCTGCAGGGGTTCATGTGCGCCTGTCAGTGAAAATCCGGCGTAGCGGTGGACCTCGAGCATGCCGTATCCCATGCTGGTAATGTAAATATACGAACACAGGACATCAATAACTTTTTGTTCACCCGAGAAAAGTCCTGCCAGAGATTCCGCAAAAACGATGAACAGAAGGGCGATGAAAATACCATACAGCACTGCGAATGTCATAGTGTCTTTGCGCGCTCGACGGATTCTGTCCATTCTGCCCGCCCCATAGTTCTGCGCCACAAAAGGGATAAGCGACATGCCGACTGTCATCGGTATCATGAATGCGAACATTTCTATTCTGCCTGCCACGCCCATCGCGGCGATCGCCTCATTGCCATAACCTGCAGCAAGTTTTGTAATGACGGCGGAGGACACAGGGGTCATTATCATGCCGAGGGAGCCTGGTATGCTGAACTTCAGAATGTTGGTCCATGATTCGAAAAGCCGGTCCGGCGTCAGGACGTCCCAGTCGATCAATTTCACTTTTTTTGCCAGAATATAAAAGGCGGCCGCAAGGGCGGCCATTTGGGAGAGTATCGTCGCGATGGCGGCTCCGGCAATGCCCATCTGCGGCATGCCGAACATGCCAAGGATAAATCCCATATCCAGAACAATATTTATCACGGTACTGCCGACCATGAGCACGCTGACAGCCTTCGTGTTGCCGGTGCCTATGATGATGTCTGAAACAACTATCTGAAGCACCATGATGACCGCGCCCAGATACCAGATTTTCATGTAATGCATTGTCATCTCGAGAACAGCGCCGGCCGCACCCAATCTGGAGAATATCGGTGTGATGGTGAGGAGGCCCAGGACGGATATCATCGCCCCGAAGAGAAGAGAAAGGATAATCGCGTGCGTTGTGACTGTTGCCGCCTTTTTGTGGTTTCTGCCGCCTATGGCGTGTGCTATGAGCGTCATGGCCCCGCTCCCGAGCCCTCTGCTCAGAAATGTGAGCAGCATTACAACGGGGAACGTGAAAGAAAAGGCGGCGAGCGCCTCGGTGCCGAGTCTGGATACGAACCAGGCGTTCGTGAGGTTATACATATTCATGGCAAAAGTGCCCGCAAGCATCGGGACGGCCATTTTTACGATTACACTCGGCACATTTTCATTTATGAGTTTTGACATGGTTGTTTTCTTTTTTGAGGGCGTGTGAGAGGAAAGACGGGCGAAGGAAAACGTTCATCCCTGTTTTCAGTCTCATGGGTAACAGACCGGTGAAGCGGGATATCCAACTGAATTGCCTGCCGAATGCTGAGTTCCTGCAACCGAATTGGCCGGTGGGAACTGCTGGTCAGTGGAGTAACTGTTCCATGGCGTCCTGTTCGGTTTGTTTATTACGCAGCCCGTTTTGTCTATGGCTTTTGTCCTGCGTCCGGGGTTTCAGGCGACGAAAGGACAAGATTCTTTACCGTCTCCGTCTCAAGACTGTTTTTGATTCCTTCATCCAGCTTCCTGAGAAGCGTGTTGACCTCCGGTCTTCCACCGGCAAGACTGCTGAATGCTCCGGTTTCGTGGAGGTTTTTTTCGACTGCACTGAAAACGTCCCGTACAAGTATTGTTTCAATGTCCCGCGCGGGAATGTACGTCATGTCGTCCTTAATGAGGAATATGAGGGCGCCGTCTTCCAGTGCTTCCAGAACCCTGAGGACGGGCGCCACCGGCAGTCCAAAATGCCGGACCAGCGAATTGAGCGTCCAGCGCTCCAGGCCTTTGTAGTGATGGAGACCGATAGAGTACATGACGGCCGCGGCTAGCTTGTATTGAAACCGTTCTGAAAATATTTCCGTGTCGTTCTTCACGCGAAGCGTGGCGGGGAACTGGTGGTGATACGCGATCTTCACACCGATCAGCATCACGATCCAGTTGAAATACAGCCACAACATGAAGATCAGCACCATCGCGAAACCGGAATAGATGGCGGAATAATGGGCGGTTGAAACCAGAAATCTGGCGAAGCCCCAGCTGACCGCTTCCCAGAGAATCCCTGCCACGGCCCCTCCTGTCAGTGCGGACCGGAGAGCCACCTTGGCATTGGGCAGCAGATAGTAAATCATGGTGAACGTGATGATCATCAGCAGGTACGGCAGAAACTTGCCGAGGTACAGAATGATGGTGCCGAACGGCTCGATGTGATGGAGCGCCTGGACGACGGTATTGCTCATGATCGTTGTCGTGATGCCGATCGCCGCGACCATCAAAAGGGGGGCGACAAGAAGCACACTCAGGTAGTCGCGGAATTTCTGGAGCAGGCCGCGCGGTTTGTGGATTTGCCACAGGCGGTTGAAAGCCTGTTCAATCTGCTGGATGGTGTTGACGACCGTATAAACAAGCACCACCAGACCGACGGCCCCAAGCACGCTGACATTGATTTTGTCGACATAGCCGACGACAGTTGTCGTTATTTCACCGCTTTTCGGGCCTATGGGGGCAAGCAAATTGTGCAGCATGGGAGCCAGCATGTTATGCACCCCGAATGCTTTCGCCAATGCGAACGAAAGGGCGATCAGGGGAACGAATGACAGCAGGGTTATATACGCGAGGCTCGAAGCAGGGAGAGTAAAAACGCCGGTCAGGAAATCATCTTGTATTTTGTACGCGAAACGAAGGCAGGTTATGAGATATCTCTTCGGTTTGCTCACGGAATCGATGTCGATCTGCCACAGTGTTTCGCGGAAAAAAGTCTGAACAGCACTGATTGGGTTTTTCGTATTCATCATAAGCGGCGTCCTTTGAGATGGGGTGTTATTGAGAATATCCGGTCCTGTGCATGCCGGTCTTTTTATTTTTTCTCTGAATCCGTGCAGAAATGAAGTCGCTAATCTTCCAGTAGTATTTTTTCTTCACAATAGGGCGCTCCTGGACGAATTTTATCATAGTTTCGTTCAAAATATAATTTTGGATTTAATATAAATTCAAAAGAGTATCCTATGCGACGGTTCGAAGTCTTTTGCTGCGTCATGCGTTTGAACCCGGATCTTATGCATTCCTCTGACTGAATTTAAAAGATAAATATTGGGACTGTCGAGTACCTCCTGAACCGTAATGATTCGTTCTTCCAGACGGGCGTGATCAATCATCCAGGCGCGTTGCGTGCCCGGCAGGAGTCCGCAGGAAATGGGAGGTGTGCATAATGCGCCGTTGATCTCGACTGCAATATTAGCCACGGTGGATTCAGTAATCTCGTCGTTTTCGTTAAAAAGCAGCACATCATTATTTCCCGGCCTCATTTTGAGAGCATTTTCGTAAAGCCTGCGGCTGGTTGTTTTGTGATACAAAAAAGTATCCTGTTTATCAACCGGATTCGCGGCCAGTACAATATCAGTAAAACCAAGAGCGTCATGCTTGACCGGAACAGCTTCGCAGCTGAGTCGGCCTCGGCAGGAAAGAAGCAATCGGATGCGGTGGTACTTTGGAGGAAAAGTGGCTGTGAGGTCTGACAGTTTTTTGCGGATTTTCTGAAGATCTGCCGGAAAATCAAAATAGTCTGCTGATTGGGCCAGACGCTTCAAGTGATACTCCAGAAGCCGGTATCCGCCGGAGGGGGACCACAACATCGTTTCGAGAAGTTCAAAATCGCGGGCAACAGGCCGCAATACTCTTGTTTTTGTCAGGCATTCCGCGTATTCATTCCCGGGTTTTGAGTCCCATACAATCCCGCTTCCGACTCCGTATTCAGTTTGTCCGCTGGTTTTATGCAGCAGCACGGTGCGGATGGCGACATTGAATTGCGCGCGACGTTCGGGAGTGATAAAACCGATTGTTCCAGTATATACACGCCGCGGAGATGATTCCAGTTCTGCGATGATCTCCATTGTGCGGCGCTTTGGCGCGCCGGTAATGGAGGCAGGAGGAAATGTGGCCTGGAATATCCGATCCAGGGATTCATGTGTTTGTCCACGCACGGTAGATGTCATCTGCCACATGTTCTGATATTTTTCTATACCGAACAGCGATGGTACGTGAACGCTGCCGCAATGCGCTACGCGCCCGAGGTCATTGCGCACCATGTCCACGATCATCAGGTTCTCCGCCTGTTCTTTTCCGGAGTTCCTGAGGGCAGTTTGTTTCGCTTGGTCTTCTTCGAACCACAAGCCCCGTGCTGCCGTGCCTTTCATGGGACGAGACTCGATCTGTTCACCATCAAGTTTCAGAAAAAGCTCGGGAGATGCGCTGCAGATTGCCCAGTCATCCGTTTCGAGGAACGCGGCAAAAGGAGGTTCATCGCCGGCGATATGCAGAAATAGTTGCCAGGGGTCTCTATCCGTTTTTGCCTGAAGCCGGTATGTGAAATTAACCTGATAAGTATCGCCATCGCGAATGAATTTTCGTATTTTACCGAGACAGGTGCGGTACTCTTCCTGCGTTATTGATGGTTGCCATGGTATAAACGCATCATGGCTTCTGTCGCTCGGGGGGAGCGTAATCTCATCGGCCTGTTTGAACAATCCGAACCAGAGCAGGGGAAACTCCTTGTCAATTTTGGCAGGCAGGGACGGATCAAAAGCGGGAGCAGCTTCATAGGAAATAAAACCGGCGGCGTACAATTTATCGTGCGCGACTTTTTCTTCAAGTATGCGAAGAAGGGGCAGGATATCATCTATTCGGTTTGTCGTCACGATCTCGCATGGCGACGTGAAGTGCAGCCACGTTTTCCAGGCTTCATCGCGCAGAACGACATGGGGCATCTGCAGATCATTTTTATTCAACATATTTGCGCACTGGGGTGATTTAGGATTTAAAATTTTTTGCTGGTTTTGTGTTCTGCGAAATAATCGACGCGGGATAAGGTATGCCGGAGAATGCGTTCCTGTTCCTGCGTCACTTCGGTTTTAAAAGCACATTATCGTATGTAAAAAATGTTTTAAAAGAAAGCCGTCATGGTCAGACAATGGGAATCATGAAAAAGCATCCTCACATTCATGCTGTGCGCTAATTGCTTTCTCAGCGTCATTGTCTGAAGAATCAGCGGCCTGCAGGCTGAGCGGAACCGGGGTAACCCAGGTGATCTATATTTGCGAGATCGAGCACTTCTGCCGTTCCATTTTCCACGCGAATGGTTGTCAGGCTGACCGGCGGAACCGAGTGCACGGACCAGACAGTGCTGACCGGCTGTTTCATCAGGGTAAGAATGCAGACGCGGGCGCAGATTGCGTGCGTGACGATCAGGACGTTTCCGATGTTTGTGGTTTGAATTTCCGTGAAGAAATTCGAAACTCTCTGATGCATCTCGGTGAATGATTCTCCGTTCGGCGCCCGAAACAGCTCCGGGGTTTCTCTGTAGATATCGTATTCCTGAGGATAGCTGCTGCGGATGTCATGAATGGTCATGCCTTCCCATGCCCCGAAATACATTTCGCGAAGTCGATCATCCGCCGTTGCGGTGAGAGGGGGATTACGTTGACCGCAGATCAGCCCGGCGGTCCGTACCGCCCGGTTCAGCGAGCTTGAGAACACGGCACTGATGTGAGTGGAAGCAAGACGGTTCCCGAGCGCTATGGCCTGCTCCACGCCGGTCGGCGTAAGCGCGGAGTCGCAGTGGCCCTGGGTGCGATGCTGCAGGTTCCACTCGGTCTGCCCGTGTCTGACGATATAATAATACATCTGAACTCCTTGATGAATGCTGCGATTCTACGACGCGGATCGATTGAGATGTTCTGGAAGTATATAGATACGTTGCACTCTTGTCAAATTTTCGTGTGCAGATTGAAACCGGCAGCTGTCAGGAAACAGCCTTTGCGATGAGCTGCCCGAGTTCGAATCCTTTTTTTCTAATGTCGGCATCAGGGTACCCGGCAAATTCGAGCTTTTCGATATACTGCCACCCGGATGGTTCAGTCAGTTCCAGAGTCTTCTTGAGAGCACCTTTGCTCCAGCCATAGCTTCCGAAGTATGCAGCTTTTTTATTCTGGATGTTTTTCAAAGCCGCTTTTTCAAGCGCAGTCTGCATATACGGGAACAGAGTAGCCTCATACGTCGGTGCGCCCACGACAACGCCTTTGTTCACGAGCAGCGCGGAAAGCATGTAGGAAGGATGCACACGGGCAACGTCGAATGTCTCGGGTATGACTCCTGCTGACGTTATGCCTTCGGCGACCGCGTTCATCATGAGCTCGGTGTTGCCGTACATGGACCCGTATAGAAGCGTTACGCCTTTTTCTCCGCCTGACTTCCCGTATGCCGCCCATTTACCGTACAGTTCGACTATTCTTCCGGGAGCTTTTCTCCAGACAAGGCCATGTGAGGGGGCGATGCACGAAATTTTGAGGGAGGAAAGCTTTTTTATGGCGTTTAAAACCGGCGTCGCAAACTTTGCCACGATGTTGGCATAATAGCGCAGGGCTTCTTTTTCGTAGTAAACGATATCGGGGTATTCATCGTCAAACAATGCCCCCTGCAAGGCTCCGTATCCCCCAAATGCGTCACAGGAGAACAGCACGTTGGATTTCGGGTCGTAGGTTGCCATTGTTTCCGGCCAGTGCACAAAAGGGATATGGTGAAATGAAATCGTTCTGCTGCCGATATCGAGCGTATCTCCGTCATTGACCGCTCTTATTCGTTCGGTAATGCCGTAATAATCATGCAGCATCTGCACGGCCTTCGGCGCACAGATGATTTCTGCCTGGGGCGAGAGCATTCTGAGGGTCTTTATGACTCCGGTGTGGTCGGGCTCCATGTGATTTATGACAACGTAGTCAATATCGGAAAGAGGAAAAATTCTGGAAATCTGACCAAGAAAGTCGTCGGTTTTGAAAGATTTTGCCAGATCAATCAATACGTTTTTTTTGTCTTTTATCGCGTAGGAGTTGTAGGAAATTCCTGTTTTATCGATCGGCCATAATCCTTCAAAAAGATCAGTCGTTCTATCGTTAACGCCGACCCAGAAAATATCATCGGTAATTTTTATCTCCAGCATAGTGACCTCCGGTTTTCTATTGTTGGCCGATTTGCAGGATTTTTTTTCATATTTCAAGCATCCTGGTATATCGGCGACATTGTGATATTACGGCCTGCAGGGATTTGCGGGCAGGTATGCAACAAGCGCCATGTCAATAGGCTGTTCATGACAACGAGCGTATAGTCCTATTATATACATATTTTTCATAGGGAGAGGTGACATGGACTTTATGCGCATCGGGTGCAATGCCGGATTCAGTCTCATAATTCACGAACATATGCTACAAAAGTCTCTTCTGACCTCTGGACTGTTGCGGATTTACTTTGAGCGCCGGATCGGGAACAAAGGCAGAAAAATCAGAATAAGAACAATGCCAAGGATTTTTTTCATAAAAGGAATTTTTCGGCTGGTGTTCACCTGTATTACTACTCTTGAGGCAGCGGCAAACCATGCTGTTTCAGAAAGGAGAGTTTGTCCCAATAGCCCCTTTGAAAAATGATTTTGGAATCGACAACACGGAAGAAACCGCATCCTCTCAGCCCGAGCGGATCGCGCCATTCCATGATGGCCCATTCACCGTCCTCGAACATATTTTCAACAATGCAGGTCATTTCCGCCCGGGCAAAGCTGTCTGCAAACATTTTTCGGATTGCGGCGCGACCTTTAACGGGTTTTTCGACCACTTGATGATTAATCGCATTCTCGCTGTACAAGTTTGCCAATGACTCAACATCGGCATTATTGAAAGCGCGTACAAATTCCTGCAAAACTTCTTTTGGTCCCATGAGTGGAGTCTCCCGCTTGAGTGATCGTGATGCTTTCGATGTCAATTTGATGAAAATGTCAGCCATCATAGTTTGCTACTTCAATCAAATTTCCGTCAGGGTCTCTGAAATAAATCGACATGATGGAGCCCATGGCGCCGGTTCGTTGAACAGGGCCTTCCAGCAAAGCAATATTGCATGACCTCAGGTGTATGAGCACATCCGAAATGGGCTGTGAGGTTATAAAACACAAATCAGCCGATCCTGGAACGGGGTGGCATGCTTTTGGCTCAAACTCATGCCCATACTGATGCAAGTTGATTTTTTGCGTCCCGAAAGACAGGGCTTTTCTGTTGTTGCCGAAAGTGATGACGGACATGCCGAGCACATTGACGTAAAACTCACAGGATGCGTCGATATTTTCAACGGTCAGGACGATATGGTCGATTGCTCGAATATGCATACGGGAGATTCCTCGTCTGCGAATGCGACAGGGAAGCTGTAAGATTTATATTCTGCCGATGCCGAAAACTCCATCGCGGCAACTGCGGTTGTTTGTTATTGTCTTCTGCCGTCCTTGCGGCCGACAATTGACAAGCCGATTAACCGGGAAACTACTACTGCTATATAAGCGACGCCGGCGAATTGTTCCAGCATTACGATTACCCGCCCCGGACTCGTGACCGGCAGGATGTCGCTCAGTCCCGTTGCGGAAAGATTGCTGAAACTGAAAAAAAGCAACTCGAGGAAAGAGCGATACTTGCCGGGAAGCGTTCCACCGGAAAATGATGTGGGCAGAAATGCCTGACAGATTATATAAAGATAGGCGAAGCCCCAGGCAAGCAGCGTAAAGGTGGCACCCGCGGCAAAAAAATCATCAAACGACACACGGTCATCTTTCATCATATAAGCAATCAATCCGCCGGCCGCGTAAAAATACAGTGCTGCCTCCAGGACCGCTACCCATATTGATACAGCCTGATTTTCATCGAATGCCGCCACTAATGATAAAACAATAGCAGGAATCGCGAGCAGCCAGGAAATCCAGTTGAGGGCGGGACTGCGCACAACAACCCAGACGACCAATACCAGCACCAGTGTGCCGAATGCCACGAGCAGAAACCGTCCGCTCGGGACGCCTTCGAACGCCGCGTAGAGCACCAGACTGAGCAACTGTGCCAGAAGGAGAAAGGCTGACGGATGATACTGTGCCAGATAGCGGGCGAAAGCACGTACCCGATGTAAAAAAAATTTTTTTTCAGACATAGATGAAAACATCCCGGCATTCGGATCCGTAGTCAGCAAGTTCGCGACTGACCTCGGGGAGCAGGCTTTTTTCAGCACGCATGAATAATCAGTTTTTTTGTTCTTTGGCTGATCGCCTCATTTCGCGGTCAGCGTGTGCGTTATTCCCAGCACTCGACCTTGGCTTTTACTTGTTCAGCTTTTCGCGGTAAACCCTTCGTGAAACATGACCGCACCGTGCGGCATTGTTTTATAAAAAGGCAGTGCCAGAAAAAATTCCAGAGGGATGCCCGCATAAATCAATCCGGGAATATTTTTGAAGCCGAACCGTTGATAGTAGCCGGGATCTCCCACAAGAACACAGCCGTTGCTGCCCAGAGCTTTCAGCCGCGATAATCCTTCCAGAACAAGAGCTTTTCCGATTCCTTTTTTTTGATGCTCCGGCAGTACGGAGATTGGGCCGAGTCCGTGCCAATTCAGGCTGCCGTCGGAAATGGTTATCGGAGAGAAGGCAATATGACCGATGACCTGTCCATCAATCTCCGCCACCAGTGAAAGAGTCAGGGCATCGGCACGGCGTAAAGCGGTTGTGATGAATTGTTCCGTGTGATTGCTGATCGCCAGTGTTTGAAATGCGGTTGCCGTGATTTTTGATATTGCTTCAAAATCAGCGTTTGTTTCATTTCGTATGATCATTATGTACTCCCGATTGGGATGCAGATTGCTTCTGCCTCAGCCGTGTTAATTCCGCCGTCAGCCATGCGGCGCTTGGGGTGATCCTCTTGCCGCATCGAACCTGATACGCTTCTCCGCTCATGCTGCTTTTTGTCGCGGCCATCGCGATAAAGTCTTCCGCATTCCTTATTTGCAGTTTCTTCAGAAGATACCGGTATTTTTCTTCAAGATGGGCGCGGGCGGCTTCTGCCTTATGCCAGCTGCCGTTGCGGTAGAACTCGCACCCCGATGCCTCCAAAAAATCGAGCAGGTGAGTTATCTCAGCTTGCCCGTCTGTTGAAAGTGTTGCGGCATGAGGAACAGGGGACAGTACGATAACCATAATAATACTGATGAAAATGTTCATGAACGGATACGAACGCGCATGCAGCGTCCCTCAGGACCGAAAGACAGAAATTATTTTTTGCTGAAAGCAAGGCCAATGCCGGCTCCAATGAACGTGCAGCCGATTATATGTTTAATATACCTTGCCGATGAATGATTGAAAAAAACAGCCATGATTTTTTGACCGCATATCGCGTATACCATGAAACAAATAAAAGCTATGAAGAGACAAAGGATTATCAGAACAGAAAATTGAGCCGAACAATCAGAGCTGGTGTTTATGAATTGCGGAAAGACAGCCGTAAAAAATAAAATGGCCTTTGGATTGCCTGCAGTGACGAGAGCGGAATTGAGGAACATCTTTTTAAAAGAATCACTTTCAGCATGCTGTCTTGCTTCTTTGATAAAAAACAGTTTTGATGAGTATAAAAGACTTATTCCAATATAAATCAGATATCCGGCACCCAGCAATTTGATTATCTGAAAAAATGATTCTGAAGCAAGCAGTACTGATCCCAGGCCTGCGATGGAAATCAACGCCTGGACGAAGGTGACCGCAACGTTTCCCAAAGCTGAGACAATGGTTCGTTTCGCGCCATAATGCATTCCATGTGTTAATGCCAGCAGCATGGATGGCCCCGGTATGATTGAAGCAAGAAATATTGTTATGGAATAAAGGATTAAAAAATCAAACGACATGATAGCCTCACCGATCGCTGGTCTACCGGCCGAACTGAATGAACCGCTGCCCTGCATCCTGTTCCCTGAGAGCATCATAAACTGCTTTTTTTATCTCAATCGGAAAACTGCCCGACATTCCTTCCAGAGCGGTATTGGTGAGAATTACCACAGTCAGCCCGGCGGTCCGGTCAACCCACCACGAATGACCGTAGGCGCCGCCCCACGCGATGGTACCTTTGCTCTGGGGGCTCTTGGCAGCCGCCGGATCGAGCAGAACCGCGGACATGAGCGTCCACCCCCATCCCGGTTCTCCCACCGGAATATACGCCGCGCCCGTACTGTTTTTGAAAAGGGTCTCGTGTGTGTCAGTCTTTAATAAAGAAGCATTATCCGTTCTGACAGCTTCAAGAAAAAGAAGATAATCACCTGCGGTTCCCACCATTCCGGCGCCCCCGGATGGATAGGCTTTTTTGTTGAGAGCACGTGCGGGTGAAAAGTTTATCGTGCCGGGGTCGGAAGGAAGCTGATAAAATGACGGCATTCTGAGCGGAACCGGTTTTGCGTCCGCGTACGGGGTTGCAAGGCGTCCGGGATGCGATGCCGTAAACTCCGTATCGTTCATTGCGAGCGGTTTGGTTATCAGCTTTTTTATCGCCGAGTCGAGGTCCAGTTTGGTTGCTTTTTCAATCACCCTGCCGAGTACATCTGTCGCGAGCGAGTATCGCCAGGATGTTCCGGGAACAAAGAGAAGCGGGGCGCTTGCAATGCGTCTCAGGTTTTCGTCCAGTGAAATGCCGGAGTCGTCAAGGCCGTCTGATACTCCCAGCTTGTGATAAGGTCCTTCCTTATTTTCAAAAAAAGAGTAGTTCAGTCCTGCAGCATGGGTCAACAGGTGCCGTATGGTTATGATTGGAATTTTACCATCGGCTGTTTTGGGCCTGAAGTCAGGAAGCCATTTTGTCACCGGATCGTCGAGCCTGAGTATATTTTGATCAACAAGGCGAAGAGCGGCCACCGAGACAAGAGGCTTCGTCATCGAGGCAAGGCGGAATATTGTGTCCTTTTGCATCGGCAGGTTTCTTTCACGATCGGCAAGTCCGGATGCCTTGTTGTAAAGAATCTTTCCATCTTTTGATACAATTACGACACAGCCGACGATTCGATTTTCCGCAAGCGCTCTGGCAACGACCCGATCAACCTGCGCGCTGACAGAGCTTTTCCTTGCTAAAGAATCTGCCGGCGAAGTCTGGCTGATCAGCAAAATGAACAGTATTAATCCAAACTTTTTGATCATATGAATCTCTTTCGAATCCAATTGGTGTATTCTCTTATCCAATACAGCCCGCATGTGCTTCGTACATATTTTGCACTTTACCGGGTTTCAAGCGCGCGACGCATTGCCGGATCGTCCGAAATATAGAAAACAGATTCCATCTTCTTGTGCTCAACAAGTTCCAGCTTGCCGTCGACATTTATAATATGGAAACTTGGATGAAGCTGCTTGGTGCTCATGGATGGATGCCAGCTCACGGTGCCGATTTTTCTGGCCAATGTTTTATTCGCAGGGGGCGGTCCGATCAAGAGCGACTTGAAGTTATATTTAAACAGAGGGGGAGGGCTGTAGTAGAATATTTTTACTGTCACGTTTTTGCGCGTGTAGCCGTCAGGAATGGAAAACCAGTTCGGAAATTTTGAGTCAGGCGCTAACACAAAACTTGATTCTTCGTCTATGGGCCACAATCGGGGTGAACTGTTAAACCAAACGATAAATGCAGCCATGGCTGCGACCAGTATCGCAATACTCAAGAGTCTTCTTTTAAGGTCCATGTTTTGTCCTTTGCTGGATTATAAAATCTGACAAGCTTTCTTGTCATCTGCATGCAGACCGATGTCTTGTGTTGCTTTTCGAATCGGGGTTTCTTTCATGGAATCGACCGGATGCTTTCATCATTTTGCTTTTCTGGTTTCTTCAGGCCGTACCCATTGCGGAAGGATGCTTTTGTCAATTGGTGTATGTTGCAATGCGGGATATTCCGCATTGAAAAAATTCATGTCCTCATTGAATTTGTCCTCGACTAGAATATCGATTGTGCCGGCGGAAAAACCGACTATGCTTTTTTCCTTCAATTCTACGCTCATAACAGCCATATTGATCACTTCGCGGCCCGCTGTTGCCTCGTTCTTTTCCTTCTTTTTTCGCAGAGTAATATCAATATGGCCCAAATAGCTTATTGCGCCGGGCCTGATTCGCATTGTTAAATTTAAAGGAGTATATCCGCTGGCTTCCGTGGCGATTTTTACATACACAAGAGCAGCTGAATGGAGATAATATTCACCGGGTTCCAGTTCCAGGCTGAGCAAATATTCATTGTGATGATTTTCCTGGTATCTGTATGCGTTGTTTGCCTTGTGAAAATACGGCCTTACATTGGAACAGGTCTCCGATTGGGGGCATACGACAACACCCGCGAGGTCAAATTGACGTTCTGGTGAATATTCGTTTGCTGTTTTAATGGTAAGCAGGGCTATGGATTTCTTTTTGACATCGATTTCTGATTGCCCTTTTTTGAGAGCCATTGTGTGAGCTGCGCAGCTGGCAAGTATCAACGGTAAAAAAACAGCGAGTAAAGATCTGAGCACGTTCATGGAACCCTCCGCTTTATAAGACGTTGGTATTTTTTATGAGTTACTTTTATAAATAATAAGGCATCAGCGGCGCGGTTTTACGACTCACCCATGTCGAATGGTGAGAATTATCGTCGGGTTGCACTACGATTTGCCCGGCTACCAGGGCTGTTAAAGTTATAAAAAAACCTTCACAGAGCGAAGGTATCATGAACGCTGATAAATGTAAATACCAAAGCCATCGTCTATACTTACTGCTTATAATTTAAAAAAGACATGTTGGTGCTGGATTCTATCCGACCTGCCGGCTCATGTGCAATATTGGAATGATTTTGCGAGGTAAGTATGGGATACGGCATGTTTCTAAATGTAATTGTTATGGAAGGTATTTACGTTCCTGTGCCGCTATCACCTCATATCAGTATCGACACCTATTTCTCATCCGGACATTTCTCGATAAATACAACTTTTTAGATTTCACAGCATCACTGCCTTCATCAGGTTGTCCGAAAGTATGCCGGAAAGGTTGTAGTGCCATTTGGTTTGAGGTGAGCGGCGAGGCTCACAAATTAAAAACTGCGGATGGCCCGAACGTATATTCCAACGCCGTATAACGACTTCACCCAACTGCCACTGAAACCTTCCCCCAAATTTTTTACATAGGCGGTGGTGGCAGAGGTTTCAGTCGAAGACCAGGATGGACTATCCGAAAGTAAATATGATCCTATATGGGTATACATGAGGTTTGCTTCATCCTGAGAAGGAAGATACCAGTCATCGTACGTGCCATCGCTGTAGTCAAGGCAATGCTGTGCCGCGCTGCTCGTGTGTCCGCTTTGCGCCACGATGGCGTTCGTGTTCGCAAGACCGGTCCCGATCGCGGAGCCTGTTGTTCCGACTGCCGTGCCGGTTACATTGCTCCATTTGACATTCGCCGCCTGATTCACTTTCGACGATACGAGTCCGCCGCCATTACCGTTGTTGTAGAACACGTAGCCGCCGGCATAGTCGGTTCCGAAAGTTTTCCCGGAATTGAAGGTTATTTCATTGCCATACACCAAACCATAGTGGTTAATGGCATACGCCCGCACATGATACGTGGTATTTGTGGTAAGTCCGGTCAATGAAACCGTAAATGTTCCTGTTCCCGAACCGCTTGTGGCATACGAGTCGGTTAACACCGTGGGGCTGCCGCCGGTATTCCAGCAAAGACCGCGTTCGATAACTGGCGATCCCCCCTGGTCCGTTATTGCTCCCTCGATTGTTGCGGATGTTCCTGCTATATCAACCGTGTATGTAAGATTTCCGGTAACAGGAGAGGTTGTTATAGTAGCAAGCCCGACAACTGAAGTGGAAGTGGTACTTCCGCTGTTTTGCCCGCAGCTGAAAAAGACCGTTATGCAGATAAGTGCCGTTAAACAAAATAATGATTTTTTCATAAAATTACTCCATTCTTGTTATGGTGTAATTGTATTTCTTTATTTCCGCAAAAGACCGATGCTGTTGATGGATGTTCTCAGTCGGATAATATACAAAAAAATATAAGATAAGTCAATAGTATTATATAGTATTTATTTGATTTTACTGGGAAATTTAATAATATTGTGCTGACGCACGAGTTTAGACGCGTCGCTGTGAATCGGCATGCTGATTAATTTTATTGTTTGATAAAGCTTGGATGGATTGCGAACTGCGGCTTCGACCTGTCAGGGTAAGTTTCGCTACACTCTTATTAAGTTCATCTGTTACGCCGATCTCTAGAATTTCCTTTGCTGTGTGCTGAATGCAACTGATATATTTTTTTCGTTTATGACCTCAGAGCGGGCAGCGCTATAAGAGTAGGCAGGCCGGGTAGGGCGCAACGAAACCCAACCTGCCGTCATCCATGGGTATTAACGGCTATTTATCATTACGGTACACAACGCCGCCTTTCATAACGAAATTCACTTTCTCTGTTATGGAAATGTCTTTAAAGGGATTTCCGGACATCGCAACCAAATCAGCCCATTTTCCGACACTGATGCTGCCGGTATTCAACTTCAGCATCTCCGCGGCTGTCGACGTTCCCGCTTTCAGCGCGCGCAACGGTGTGATGCCGTTGCGGACCATTTCGGAAAACTCAGCCGCGCCGTTTACAGAAAAATCAAAGGTACCCAGATCAGTGCCTAAAACCAGTTTGATGTCGCTTTTTGCGATATTCCCGGCGCTTTCGAGCAGTTTCGCAGCGTATTTGACGTCCTTTTCACGGGACCATTCCGGCACGTTCATGTTGAGGTTGCCTTTGGCCGTTTCCCGGGCATTGGCCACTATCGCGATCTGTGTCGGCACCAGATAGATGCCTTTCTTCGCCAGCATTTTCAGCGTCGCTACCGACG